>JBEKYO010000227.1:0-6418 GCA_049510875.1 Steroidobacteraceae bacterium | reverse complement strand
CCACCGCCTGGGGCCTGGCGAAGCAGCGCGCCGGTATCGAGGACTTCCGCTTCCACGACCTGAGGCACACCCGGGCCTCCTGGCACGTGCAGAGCGGCACTTCGCTGCCGGAGCTGATGGAACTGGGCGGATGGAAATCGTACGAGATGGTGCTGCGCTATGCGCACTTGGCCCCGGAGAAACTCTCCTTCGTGGCCGGACGCATTGAACGGCAGCCATTAAGATCCGTCGGAGAAGCGCTACGGGGCGAAAACGTAGCGAAAAACGCTACGTTGCCGCTACGGTCGATGCACTACTGCTCGGTAAGTTCTTGATAAATTGGTGCGCCCGGAGAGATTGCTCGCGGCTGCGCCGCTCGTCCTCCGCTTCGCTTCGGACCGTTGCCGCGCTTCGCGCAGCAACGTCCAACTTGGCCGGACGGCCAAGTTGTCGAACTCCCTTGGGCCTTCGGCCCCGGGAGTTCGAATTTCTGACGCCGAACGATAGGAACCCTCAAAGGGCTCTCAAGCACGGAAAGCCGTGGTGCGCCCGGAGAGATTCGAACTCCCGGCCTCCTGGTTCGTAGCCAGGCGCTCTATCCAACTGAGCTACGGGCGCGCATTAACAATAATCGACGGCAATCCATGGCAGACAGGTAAGGATTGACTCAGGCCGTCCCGGCTCTCGCCTGCCCGCCCCTCGCCGACGCTCGGGACCGCCGTCGCGGACGCTCCGGTGTCTCCCTCCCTAACCGACCGAATTCCTTTGCAATCTACGTCGAGACCAAACGTACCGCAATTTCCAACCTCTTGGCGGAGAGGGAGGGATTACTCGTCGCTCCGCTCCTCACCCCTTCGGGGCCGCCCTTCGGGCGTTATCCCCGCTTTGTCCGTGCCCGTCGGCTGGTCCGAGCCGCCGAGAATTTTCCAACCTCTTGGCGGAGAGGGAGGGATTCGAACCCTCGATGGGCTTTTGACCCATACGCCCTTAGCAGGGGCGCGCCTTCGACCACTCGGCCACCTCTCCCGTCGGGCACCTCGCCCATATCAAGGAGCGCGGGATGATACCCGCCCGGAGCAGTCCAGGTAAAGCTATAGGAACTAAGAGGCGCTATTCAGGCGTCATCAGTGACTTCCGCGCCGGACGAGTGCTGGCTGGGATCGGAGTCTTCTTCGCGCTTGATGCGCTCGTAAATCTCTTCTCGATGAACGGCCACGTCCTTGGGAGCGTTGACGCCAATCCGTACTTGGTTACCCTTGACGCCCAAAACGGTCACGGTGACTTCGTTGCCGATCATTACGGTTTCGCCAACTCTTCTCGTCAATATCAACATATTCGGCTCCTAGCTTCCCCGGCGTGTGCAACGGACAACTGACTGCCCGAGACGGCATTGCGATACGTTCGTTCTCAAACGAACGGGGTACGCCTCGCCGAGGAGAATTTGAACAGTCGAGTCAAGGATACAAGAATCCCAAATCGGATTCTCATATCTCGACGCGAGAATAAACAAATCGTTCAATTAGACTGCTGGCTGCGCACCAAAGTTTCAACGCCGGCCAGCGCTTCACTCAATTTTTCAGGTTGAGTGCCCCCAGCCTGAGCGAAATCGGCGCGCCCGCCGCCTCGCCCGCCGACTTGCGCCGCCACCGCGCCCACAATATCGCCCGCCTTGAATTGCGCAAGCAAATCCGTCGAAACTCCCGCCACCAGCACAACTTTACCTTCCTTAACAGTTGCGAGGACGACGATGCAGGAGCCGAGCTTGTTCTTGAGTTGATCGAGCGCATCCCGCAGCGCTCGGGCATCCGCGCCTTCCACCTGTGCGGCTAAAACCTTAATTCCGCCTACGTCTTTTGCCTGAACCGACAGATCGCCGCTCTGTCCGCTGGCCAGCTTCGATTTGAGCTGCTGAATGTCCTTCTCCAAGCGGCGCGCTCGGTCGACGAGTTCGCGAACTTTCTCATCGACATCCTCGCGGCTCCCGCGCAGCATAAATGCAACATCGCGCAGAACCTGATCCGCCCGCGCCACCCATTCGAAAGCCGCCTGTCCGGTGACGGCCTCGACGCGGCGCACGCCCGCGGCCACCCCGGATTCGCCGATGATCTTGAAGAAGCCGATATCCCCGGCGCGCTCGACGTGCGTACCGCCGCACAGTTCCATCGAGAAGTCGCCGATCGACAGCACGCGAACGTCGCTCTCGTATTTTTCGCCGAAAAGCGACATCGCTCCGGCGGCGACCGCTTCGTCCAACGCCATGACGCGGGTCGCGGCGGGCGCGTTGCCGCGAATGGCCGCGTTGACGAGTTCTTCGATTTGCCGCAGTTCATCGGGCGAGACGGGCTGCGTGTGAGAGAAATCGAAGCGCAGCCGATCGGGCGCAACCAGCGATCCTTTTTGTTGGACATGCTTGCCCAGCACCTGCCGCAAGGCCGCGTGCAGGAGGTGGGTGGCGGAATGGTTCAACGCAATCGCTTGGCGGCGGTCGCCGTCGACCAGCGCTTCGACCTCGTCTCCGACCCGCAGCACCCCCGAGTCGAGCACTCCCACGTGCGCGAACGACGCGCCGATCTTGCGCGTGTCGCGCACTGTAAAATGCGCAGTCCCGCCCACCAGCGTGCCGGTGTCCCCGATTTGACCCCCGCTTTCCGCATAAAACGGCGTCTGGTCGAGCACCACGTGGCCTTCTTGTCCGGGCCGCAGGGAGTCGACCAGCGCGCCGTCGAAGATCAGCGCCGTGACCTTGCCCTTGTCTGCCAGAAGCTCGTATCCGGAGAATTCTGTCCTTCCGGGCAACTTGACGGACTCCCGCAGGTCGGTGCCGAACTTGCTCGCGGCACGCGCGCGGCCGCGCTGCGCGTCCATCGCCGCATCGAAGCCCGCCTGATCGATCGTCAGACCGCGCTCGCGTGCGACATCTGCCGTCAGATCGAGCGGGAAGCCGTAGGTGTCGTAAAGCCGGAACACCGTCTCGCCGGGAATCACGGACGAGGTCAATTTGGCGGCCTCGGCATCGAGCAACGCCATGCCGGTCGCGAGCGTTTCCGCAAATCGGCTCTCTTCCTGGGCCAGGACTTGCGTGGCCCGCTCCTCGCCGCTCACGAGTTCCGTGTAATACGGCCCCATTTCTCGCACCAGCGTCGACACCAGCTTATGGAAAAACGGCTGTGTCTGTCCGAGCTTGTAACCATGCCGGATGGCGCGGCGGATAATGCGCCGCAGGACATAACCGCGGCCTTCGTTGGACGGCACCACGCCGTCGATGATGAGAAACGTGCAGGCGCGAATGTGATCCGCGATCACCCGCAGGCTCGACGAGTCGAGATCGTGCGTGCCCGTGATATCCGCCGCCGCGCGAATCAGCGCTTTGAACAAATCGATGTCGTAATTGCTGTGCACGCCCTGCATGACGGCTGCGACGCGTTCCAAGCCCATGCCCGTGTCGACGGACGGCTTGGGCAGCGGCACGAGAACGCCGTCTGAGGAACGATCGTATTGCATGAACACGAGATTCCAGATCTCGACATACCGGTCGCCGTCCTCGTCGGGTGAACCCGGAGGTCCGCCGGGAATTTCCGGTCCGTGGTCGTAGAAAATCTCCGTGCACGGCCCGCACGGACCGGTCTCCCCCATCGACCAGAAATTGGATTTCTCGCCCATTCGCGTGCAACGCGTGGGATCAATGCCCATGTCATCGGTCCATATGCGCGCAGCCTCGTCGTCCTCCTCGAAGACCGTGACCCACAGCCGGTCCTTTGGAATGCCCAAGGTGCCGGTGACGAAATTCCATGCGAAATGGATGGCCTCGCGCTTGAAATAGTCGCCGAAACTGAAATTTCCCAGCATCTCGAAGAACGTGTGATGCCGGGCGGTGTACCCGACGTTTTCAAGATCATTGTGCTTTCCGCCCGCGCGCACGCAGCGCTGCGCTGTCGCCGCGCGCGAGTACTCGCGCACCTCCTTCCCGAGGAACACGTCCTTGAACTGGACCATGCCGGCGTTGGTGAAAAGCAACGTCGGGTCGTTGCCGGGCACGAGCGAACTGGATGGCACGACGGCATGTCCGTTTTTTCTGAAGAACTCCAGGAAGCTGGCTCGGATCTCCGAGCTCGTCATCGATCTCAATCTGGCGTCGCGTTTCATAAGTCTCTACGTATCCACATCCAAATCCGTGTCAAAGCCCAACGCCAGCCGTATCTGAGACCCGGTAAAGCCACGGTAGCCCAAAAATCGCGCCTGGCGCTGTCTGTCAGCGTAATCGGTCGGTAGCTTGGAGCCAAACTTCTTTTCGCGCGCTCGTTGCAATTGCGCCACCCAATCCCCGTACGCCCCGATGCCCTCCTCCACCACCTCATCCGGGAGCCCCAATTTTCGAAGGTCGGCGCGCACCCGCACCGGACCTTGGCCCCGGGTCGCGCGAAAACCGATGAAATTTTCCACGTAGCGGCGATCGTTCAGGAGTTTTTCGGCACACAGGCGCTCGATGACCTCACCGACGACCGCCGGATCGTAGCCCTTTGCGACCAGTTTTCGGCGCAAATCATCGGACGCGTGATCGCGCCGCGCCAAGCTGTCGAGCGCCACTACGCGAACGGCGCGCGAATCGAGGGGGTCTAAACCGGGGCCGGGCAGGGCTTTACGCCTCTTTGACGTCACCGCCACGGTTCATGGTCGCCTTCTCCGGAATCAGCTTGGCGCGAATCTGGGCCTCGATGTCCTGCGCGATCTCCGGATGCTGTTGCAGGAATACGCGGGAATTATCCTTCCCCTGTCCTATGCGCTCGCCTTTGTAGCTGTACCAGGAACCGGACTTCTCGACCATGTTGTGCAGCACGCCGAGTTCGATGAGTTCCCCTTCCTTTGAGATGCCCGTGCCGTACATGATCTCGAATTCCGCTTCGCGGAACGGCGGTGCGACCTTGTTCTTCACGACCTTTACCCGGGTGAGCGAGCCGACCACTTCCTCGCCGTTCTTGATGGAACCGGTGCGCCGGATGTCCATCCGTACCGAGGAATAGAATTTCAACGCATTCCCACCCGTGGTGGTTTCGGGATTGCCGAACATCACCCCGATCTTCATGCGGATCTGGTTGATGAATATCACGATCGTGTTGGAGCGCTTGATGTTGCCGGTCAGCTTGCGCAATGCCTGCGACATCAGCCGGGCCTGCAGCCCCATGTGAGAATCGCCCATCTCCCCTTCGATTTCGGCCTTTGGCGTGAGCGCCGCCACCGAGTCGACCACCACGACATCGACGGCGCCGGACCGCACGAGCATGTCGGTGATTTCCAGCGCCTGTTCGCCGGTATCGGGCTGCGACACCAGCAGGTCGTTCACCTTGACACCCAATTTCTCCGCATAAACCGGATCGAGTGCGTGCTCGGCGTCCACGAACGCCGCGGTGCCCCCGTTGCTTTGCGCGGAGGCGATGATTGCCAGAGTCAGCGTCGTCTTGCCCGAGGACTCCGGCCCGAAGATCTCGATCACGCGGCCGCGCGGGATGCCGCCGACGCCGAGCGCAATATCGAGGCCGAGCGAACCCGTCGGTATGGACTCCACCTCATACGTGGCGCCCGCGTCGCCCAAGCGCATGACGGAACCTTTGCCAAACTGTTTTTCGATCTGGCTCAACGCGGCAGCGAGAGCTTTCTTCCGATTCTCTTCCATGGGGAGTCCTCAACAAAGTGTGGGTTCATTATTTCATATTCAGCGCCCGACGCTCATCTCATATGCACCGAAATAAAAGAGTTTTCTATGCTTTTTCGGAGTTATCCAGTAGTGGCCAGGTGTCGACTACTGTATACGCGGGCTGTTTTCCGCTCGTATCGGAACGCATGAGGCAAAACTCGCGCATCAGCCAGTCGAAGGAGGACATTGCTTGCAACACAGGCGCTTGCGCAACCTTTCTCGCCAAGGTCACATGGGGCCGCAATCGTTTGGCATTCAATGCCCACTGGTATTGCGCAAGTTCGCGGTGCAGTTGGCGCCACAATGCGTCCAGGGGCGGCGCAATGCTGCGCGCCGCCGCGACCACGACCTCGGGTTTCGGCCAGTACTCGTACGAGTCGAATCGCAGCGCGAATGCGCTGGCTCGTTGGGCGGCTCCGATGTGGCGCAGGAGTTGCGTCTGCGGCGCCGCGACTTCCCCAACAAACGCCAGCGTCATGTGGTAGTTGTTGCGCGGCACCAGAACGGACTGCGGCTCGCGCGGCAACGCCGCGGCGGCGGCCGCGATACGCTCACCGGTCGCGGCGTCCGGCACGACGGCAAAAAACAGACGCACTGTGCGGTTGTCCGGCAATGTCACCTCCGCCCGTGCACGCCGCTCACCGGTTCAGGATCCCCGCGAGTGCCGCCCGAACCGTCTTGCGGCGCACGGCGTCCCGATCGCCGCGGAAGTGTTTGAGTTCGACGCTCACATGGCTCTTGCGCCCGCGC
>JBEKYO010000226.1:0-6625 GCA_049510875.1 Steroidobacteraceae bacterium | reverse complement strand
TGCGCCTTGCGCGCTTGGGCCTCTCGAGCACCGGCCGCGGCCGATTCCGCCGCAATGCGCTTTTCGCGGGCATCGATGGCGTTCAGAATGGGCTTGTACAGATAGCGCTTGAGCAACCACACCAAGATGATGAAATTCAACGCTTGCGCACCCACCGTGAACCAATCAATCAGCATGACTCATTTCCCCGGCACTTGAGCGATGACATGCGTCCAAAAAGGATTGGCGAATATGAGGATCATGGACACGACAAAACAGTAAATGGCCAGTGACTCGATCATCGCCAGGCCCACAAACAGGGTTCGAGTGATCGTGGCCGAGGCATCCGGCTGCTGGGCCAGCGAACTCAGCGCCACCGCGACCGCCCGTCCTTCCCCTAAGGCAGGACCTATGCAGCCCACTCCAATGGTCAGGCCGGCGGCAACTATCGATGCGATCGCAATCCAGGTAGTGCTATCCATGTGAAATCTCTCTTGTTCGGGTACGGGTGGCGGCCGCAATATAAACCGCGGCCAGAATACTGAAAATGTAGGCTTGGACCATTCCGGTGAGCAGGCCGAGCGCCAGCATCGCGAGCGGGAACAGCAACGGCGTGATCGTGAGCAAGATGCCAATGATCATCACGCTGCTCATCATATTGCCGAAAAGGCGCACGGCGAGAGCCAGAGAGCGCGAGAGTTCACTGATGATGTTGAATGGCAGCATGAGGATGGTGGGTTCGGTGTAGGTTCTTAGGTATCCCCGCACGCCCTGTTCCGCGATGCCGAAGAACGGCACGGAGAGAAATACGCACGCGGCGAGCGCCGCCGTCGTTGACAGAGAGCCCGTCGGGGGTTCGAAACCTGGAATCATCGTGCACAAGCTCGACATTGCAATGAACAGAAACAAAGTGCCCAAGAACGGCAAGTACTTGTCAGCGTGGCTCAAGCCTACTTCTTTGATTTGCGCTTCGATCGTGGTCACGACGATCTCGAGCGCGCCTTGCCACCGTGAAATGGGGTCCCCGATTGTCAGCGTGCGGGTAATGATTTTGGCCGCAATTCCCATGACGATCATCATGATCCACGTGGTCACGATGGTTCCGTTGAGATCGAAGAAGCCGTGATGCCACAATACTTGTTGGTCCGAACTCAAATTCATGGTGCCGCCTTTCCCAGCCGCGGCGCTATGGTCCCCTTTGGCCTTGATTTGAGGCGCTGGATGGCAGAGCGTGCCATCAGGAATCCGAGCAGACAGGACAGTACGCGGCGCCAATCTCCCTGCGAAACCCAGTAAAAGGCCGCCATTACCGCGATGGTTCGGATCAGCAGGCTCCCGAGGAACCACACTGCCGGGGAATTTGAGGCTACAGCGCGGCAAATTGTCCACCAAAGACCTGCGAAATAGAACATTCCGAGCGGCAACCCCCAGATGAACGCCACACCGATCATCTCGATCTCCCTAGGGGTCATCGGTGGGCTCTTGGTGAATGGCCGCATTTTGATCGGAAATCCAATGCCACGCGTTGGCACACCCCAAAATGAGCCCGGCAACCAGTAAGGAGAGAGTCCAAGAATGAGCACCCGGATGATGCCGGTCCAGCCAGAGTCCGAGCATCGCACCGAGCAATGTCGGCACCGTCACTGACCAGCCGATCACGCCGAACATTCCAAGACCAAACCACGGGCGTGGGGCGCCCGCACGCTGAGCCTTCAGCTTTCGAGCCGCTTTGATCTCGATTTGTCGGCCGAACGTTGGCTCGTTATCGCCCATGTTGGAATTCCGCAAATTGACCCAGGAAGGCGCTCTCCATCCTGGCAACGACCGTGCGAACGTCGCGCTCCTGGCGATCGAGCGACAAATACTCGCGCTTTACGGTCTCGTGCAGTTCGCTCAAGGCGGTGCCTTGGATGGCTTGCCGCACCGATACCATGACATCGGCGCCACTTTTGACCAGTACTCCTTGATCCACCGCGAGATAGGTGGTGTCATCGCCCAGCGTATACGCCAGAACGCCCGGCACCAGCGCCGCGACGCAATCGAGCCGGTGGGGGAGTAGTCCAAATGATCCGTCACGAGTCTCGGCGACGATTCGAGAAACTCGCTCCAGGTCGAGGAAGATCCGAAACGGGAGAAGAATTTTAAGATTCATGGGCGGTCGCGCTCAGGCGCTGCGGTGTCGTGTTCCGTGGGCGCGCCTCGCCGATTGCGCCGATCATATACAACGCACTTTCCGGAAAATCCTTGAATTCATCGGCAAGAATTCGCTCGCAGCCATCGAGCGAGTCGCCCAAGCTCACGATCTTGCCTTTGATGCCTGTAAATTGCTCGGTCGCAAAGAAGGGTTGCGTCAGAAACCGCTCCAGACGCCGCGCGCGGGCGACCGCCTTGCGGTCCTCCGGTGAGAGCTGCTCGAGACCCAGCATCGCGATCACGTCCTTGAGCTCCTCGTACTGAGCCAGGGTGCGGCGAATCTGCTGCGCCACTGCATAGTGCCGATTGCCGACAATGCCGGGGGTTGCCATCTTGGAACTTGATTGCAGCAGATCGATCGCAGGATACAACCCTTCGCTCGCCCGTTTGCGCGATAACACGATGGAGGCGGACAGATGCGAAAACACGTGCACGGCCGCCGGATCGGTCAAATCATCCGCCGGTACGTAAACCGCTTGAATGGAGGTGATCGCGCCCGCACTGGTGTTGGCGATGCGCTCTTCAAGGGCGGATAGTTCCGTACTCATGGTCGGTTGATAACCCAATTGAGAGGGCATTTGCCCCATCAGCCCCGACACTTCCATGCCGGCCTGGATGAACCGGAATATGTTGTCGATCAACAACAGCACGTCCCGATGCTCATCGTCGCGAAAATACTCGGCCATCGTTAGTGCCGTCTGGCCGACGCGAAGGCGGCTGCCGGGAGGCTCGTTCATTTGCCCAAATACCATGACCATGTCTTTGAGCACGCCGGCGGCCTTCATGTCACGGTATAGTTCTTCCCCTTCGCGGCAGCGTTCGCCGATCCCGCAGAAAATGCTGACGCCTTGCCGATGGCCGATCATGTTGTGGATCATTTCGGTGAGGAGCACGGTCTTGCCCACTCCGGCTCCGCCAAACAAGCCTGCCTTGCCGCCGCGCTCGAGTGGCACCAGGACATCGATTGCCTTGATGCCGGTCTCGAAGACCTCTGAGCGGGTTGAGCGCTCCGATAATGGCGGGGGTGCTCTATGGATGCTGCGCCACTCAACATTCACAGGGTCCGGTTGTCGGTCGATGGCGTGACCAAACACATCGAACATGCGCGAAATGATGTTCTTGCCCACCGGCGCTCGTAGCGGCATCCCGGTATCCTCGACCGGCATTCCTCGGCACACCCCTTGTGTCGGGGTCAGTGCGATGCCGCGCACATGTTTGGCATCAACCTGCGTCATCACCTCGATGACGATTTGCCCGCGGGGCCCGGTGTGCAGCACCGAGGAAATCAAGGGTAAGCGACTCTCGAAACGAACATCGACGACACCACCGCGCACGGCCGTCACGCTGCCGCGATTCGGATTTGATTGCATACGGCAAGATTCTCAATGGGACGCAAAAAGGGTGGGTGGATCCGACCGGGCCCGCGCTGCCAAAAAAGGGGTGACGACAAACGCCAGTCGTTACCTCTGGCGCGCGCACTCGACGACATTTAGGATAACCGCCGCAAGGGGCCAAGTCTGTACGCTGCCGCGCACAGGGAGCGCCAGCGCGCCTCATCCGGCACTTCATCCGGCACTCCCGGAGTGCCGTAAGAATAGACCGACGCCGATTTTCCGAAGAGATGAGACGCTAACGCGACTTAGCGGAGGTCCGCACGGAACGCCTAGCCCAAAATTCGCGCGTCGCCGGCAGTCGCGAGAGCCGGCTTCGCCAACGCAATGGGAAGTGGGCTTGGAAGTGTTTTCGTCGGCCAAAGCCTACATTCATTGGCCGAAAGTTGCGTTAGCCTATTACCTTGATCGCAAGCCAGGACGGTGCCTGCGTATGAGCAGTCCATTTATGAATGAACAAGTGCAACCTGATGCGTTCAAATGGCGCCAGATCGTCGATGGGGCGACTGATACCGCGATTATCAGTACCAATCGAGACGGTGAAGTGACCAGTTGGAATCTGGGCGCCGAGCAGATTTTGGGCTGGACCGAGGAGGAAATGATCGGCCTCACGCTGGATCGGGTTTTCACGGCAGAAGGGCAAGAAAGCCGCGAGTTCGCGCGCGAGATTGAGGATGCGATCTCAAAAGGCCGGGGCGGGGGCGAGGAGGGCTGGCGCGTTCGCAAGGATGGCTCACGTTTTTGGGCCGTCGGTGAATTGACGCCCATTCGGACCCGGGACGGCGCCATTGTCGGCTTCACCAAAATCCTGCGCGACCGGACCAAGCAACGGCAAGCCGAGGAGGAAGTGCGCCAGGACCGGCGCACGCTCGAGGTACTGAATCGTGCCGCGTCCGCCTTGGCACTCGAGACCGATCGACATCGCGTGGTGCAGATCGTCACCGATGCCGGAGTCGAACTGACGGGCGCCCAGTTTGGGGCCTTCTTCTACAACGTCGTGACCGAGTCGGGCGAACGCTATCAGCTCTATACGGTATCCGGTGCGCCCCTCGAGGCCTTCTCGAAGTTTCCCATGCCCCAAAATTCAGAGGTGTTTGCCCCGACCGTCGTAGGGACCGCTGTCGTGCGCTGCGCTGATATCACCCAGGATCCCAGATACGGCAGCAACACGCCGGGACGTGGACTGCCGGAGGGACAGTTGCCGGTACGCAGTTATCTCTCGGTTCCCGTCATCTCACGGGTGGGCACGGTGCTGGGCGGCCTATTCTTCGGCCATCCCTCCGTAGGCGTCTTCGGTGAGCGTTCGGAGCGTGCGCTGGCTGGCCTCTCGAGCGAAGCGGCGATCGCGATGGACAACGTCGAGCTGTCGCAAGCCGCGCTCAAGGAGATCGAGACCCGCAAACGCGCGGAGGAGGCGCTGCGCGAGTTCAACGCCTCGCTGGAACACCAGGTCGCCGAGCGCACCCACCAGCTCAGACTCAACGAGGAAGCGCTTCGACAGTCGCAAAAAATGGAAGTAGTAGGCCAGCTCACGGGGGGCGTGGCGCACGATTTCAATAACCTTCTGCAGATTATCATGGGCAATCTCGATACCGCCCGGCGCGGCGTGAACGATGCGTCCCCGCGGGTGAGGAGAGCTCTGGAGACGGCGGCGAACGGCGCGCGGCGCGCGGCCTCCTTGACCCAGCGCCTGTTGGCGTTTTCGCGGCGCCAACCGCTGAACCCAAAGCCAGTCGACGTCAATGCGTTGATATCGGGGATGTCGGATCTGTTGCACCGCACGCTCGGGGAGATCACCGAGGTGCTTACCGTGCACGGCGCGGCACTCTGGCGCATCGAGGCGGATGCCACTGAACTCGAGTCCGCGATCCTGAACCTCGCCCTCAACGCTCGGGACGCGATGCCCGACGGCGGCCGCTTGACCATCGAAACCGCGAACGCCGACATCGACCGGGGCTATTCGGCTCTGCATGCCGAAGTGCTGCCCGGGGAGTATGTCGCGATTTCGGTCTCCGATACCGGCACAGGCATGAGCGAGGATGCGATCTCGCGAGCTTTTGAACCGTTCTTCACTACCAAGCCTGTGGGCGAGGGAACGGGACTCGGACTGAGCCAGGTGTACGGCTTCGTGAAACAGTCGGGCGGAAACGTCAAGATTTACTCCGAACTCGGGCAGGGGACTTGCGTCAAGATCTACCTCCCGCGCCTGGCCGATACCACGCGCGAGGCCGCGCCCGCTACTGAGTCTTCGACTCCCTTGGCAACCGCGGAGGAGACGATCCTCGTGGTGGAGGACGATGATGATGTTCGCGCGTATTCCGTGGAGATTTTGCGGGACCTCGGTTACCGGGTCATCGAGGCGCACGACGGGCCTTCGGCGCTAAGCCTGCTGGAGCGTCAATTCCGTGTGGATTTGTTGTTCACGGACGTGATCCTCCCGGGTGGCATGACGGGCGCCCAGGTGGCTGCCCAGGCGCGAGGGATCAAGCAGGATCTGAAGGTGCTGTTTACGACGGGGTACGCGCGGAATGCGATCGTCCATCACGGCCGACTTGACCAAGGCGTGCAACTCATCACGAAGCCCTTCTGTATGGCGGATCTAGCGACCCGCGTGCGGGAGGTCCTGGACGGATTCGCGGCATTCGTGCCGCGCCCGTAACTTAAGGGTGCCTTTGTTCCCGAGCTCTGCGCGAGCGGGTGCCTCGAGATACGGCAGTGCGCGCGTTCTGCGCACCAGCGCTGAAGATTACATTCCCAGGCCCGAAGAAACTATACGATAGTATAGTAACATCACGGGGCGCGCTCGCCAACGGCCGTTATCCTTGCGGGCGCTATAGGGACTATCGGGCCGGACCCCGAACCGGCGGCCGCTTGAGATTTCGAAGAGGGTAGAGGAATTTGAGCAAGCGCAAAACAGCAGCTAAATCCGCCGCCGCACGCCCTGGCACCTTCCGGCGCGAACCGGCCACCGATCGGCGACGTCACCTTGGCGAGGCGGTACTGCGATGCATTCTAAAAAACGGCAGCGCCGGCATATCGGTGCGCCAGATAGCGGCGGAGGC
>JBEKYO010000225.1:0-6690 GCA_049510875.1 Steroidobacteraceae bacterium | reverse complement strand
CGCAACGATCTCTATGCCGCGCGGCGGCGCCTCTCAGCCTGCGACAAATCCCATGTGGATTGAAGATTCATCCACAGGCGCGCAGAAGTGCCAAGAGCCTCCCCAGGGGTCGCTACTCTTGGCAGGATTGACATTGATGCAGGCATCGATGAGGACGCCACGATGATAGGGCCAAGAAACTCTCGCGGCAGTGGCGCACGGAGTTGGACCGGCCACAAAGACCGCGGCCTGCGCTGCGTCGTGAGTCAATCCTTGAGCAACAAGTCCGGGGTGGCTCGGTTGATGTCATTACATCCGGTCAGAATCATGGCGACCCTGAGTTCCTCCCTAAGGATGTCCAACATGTCTCGTACCCCTGACTCGCCTGCCGCCCCCAATGCATATGCCCACGCCCGCCCTATGAAGCATGCCTTGGCACCAAGCGCCAGCGCTTTCAACACGTCCAGGCCCGAGCGAATGCCACCGTCCATAAACACCGGAACTCTACCTTGAACGGCGTCGACAACCTTCGGCAAGGCACGAATGGTCGATGTCACGCTATCGAGCTGCCTGCCACCATGGTTTGACACCACAATCCCGTCGATATTGGTCTGTATGGCGCGCTTGGCATCGTCGGGGTCGAGAATGCCTTTCAAAATAATCTTTCCAGGAAAGATCGACCGTATCCACTCGATGTCTTTCCAGGTAGTCGATGCATCGAAATTGTCGTGAACGAATTTTCCGTACGGGACGCCTTTGGGCATTGCCGCTGCCACGGTGCCGAATTTCAGCGGCCAGCCTTTCGTGACGATATCGAGGGCCCAGCGGGGATGCGTCGCCCCTTGAGCTACGAACCCCAGCATCCCCAGAAGCGTCGGGTCCTTCTCCATCCCGTCGTGCACTTCGCTGTAACGCCGCCCGGGGGTCGCAAGATCGACGGTGAATACCAACACCTTCGAGCTTGCGGAAACCGATCGTTCGATCACGCTCTTGACGAAACCGCGGTCCTTGAGCATGTAAAGCTGGAACCAAGGGGGTGCGCCGCTCTTTTGCGCGACCTCATGCACATCGCACACCCCCATGGTCGACAGCGTAAACGGAACCCCAGCCGCCTTCGCTGCGTTGGCCGCCTTGACTTCGCCGCGGCTCGAGTACATTCCGGCCATACCGACGGGCCCGAGGACGACAGGCAGCGACATCGCCTGATCCCACAAGTGAATCGATAGAGTGAGATGCGATTCGTCCACCATCACACGTTGGCGCAACAGCGTGCCCTGTAGCTCCGCGATATTCGCGCGCAGCGAGTTCTCCTGGAAAGAGCCACCGCTGATGTAGTCGTACAGAAATCGGGGAAGTCTGGCTTCGCATTGTTTGCGATAGTCGTCAATGTTCGCGATGATCATGCCGGTCCTCCAGCTCCTTAGGAACGTAAGAGCGCTGCACCACCGCGAGCAGGTGGTCGTAGAACGTGATCCTGCATCCGGGCCCTAGAGTTCTCTATCCCCCCTATGGGGGACAAGACGTAGATTTGTGCTTCCCGCGTGGGGGATAAAGCCCTAAGATCTAGCAACCCTGCACGACCGAGAAAAGCAGCTTAGTCGCGAGCGCTCCAGCACGTTTCCGCAATTCAAGAATGCAAATCAGCGCAGGAGCGCCGTCTTCGCCACATCCACGATCTCGTTCGCTTGGCCATTGAGCACTGCCTTGAGCATCCACAGACTGAATCCCTTCGCTTGCTCGAGCTTGATGTCGGGTGGCATCACGAGCTCCTGCCGATCAGTCAACACGTCGATGACAGCCGGACCCTCATGTGCAAAGGCTGTTGAGATTGCTGATTTCAGTTCGGCCGGGTCCTCCACCCGCACGCCATAAACCCCCATCGATTCGGCCATGCTTGCAAAATCCGGATTGTCGAGCCGCGTGCCAAGTGGCAGAAATCCGCCCGCCTTCATCTCGATGTCGACGAAGCCCAGGAGTCCGTTATTGAAGATGACAATTTTGATCGGTAGTTTCGACTGGCGCACGGTCAACAAATCACCCATGAGCATCCCAAAACCCCCGTCACCCGACATCGAAATGACCTGCCGGTCAGGCATCGAGAACTGCGCGCCGATGGCTTGCGGCATCGCATTGGCCATTGATCCATGGAGAAATGAGCCCAGCAGCCGGCGCTTGCCGTTCATCTTGAGATATCGTGCAGCCCACACGGTCGGCTCACCCACGTCGCACGCGAAAATCGCATTTTCACTGGCGAGATCGCTCACCACTTTTGCGAGCAGCTGCGGATGAATGGGTTTGTGTTTGGAATGATCCTTGGCAAGTTCGTCGAGACCCTTGCGGGCTTTGGCATAGTGGCTAACTGCGGCACTCAGGTGCGAATCGTCGAGTCTCCCTGACACTTGTTGCGTCAGTCGCGACAGGACTTCCCCCACGTCCCCAATCACGCCGAGATCGAGCCGGCAACGCCGGCCGAGATTCTCGCCGCGAATGTCGATCTGCGCGATTTTGGCCTTCGTCGGATAAAATTGCCGATACGGGAAATCGGTGCCGAGCATGAGCAGGGTATCGCAGGCCTCCATGGCGTGGTATCCGGAGGAAAACCCGATGAGCCCCGTCATCCCGACATCGTAGGGATTGTCCCATTCGATGTGCTCCTTGCCGCGTAGCGCATGCACGGTGGGCGCCTTGAGTTTGGCCGCAAGGGCTACCACGGCATCGTGTGCGCCCGCGCAACCGGCGCCACAGAGGATCGTCGTTCTTTCGCCACGTTCCAGAAAATCGACCAGATCCTCAATGTCAGCCTCCGCTGCACACACCCGAGGCAATCGCGGCACCGGCCTGGGAGAGGGTGGCACCGGTCCCGCCTCCCTCAGGGCAACATCACCGGAAATCACAATGACGGCGACGCCCTGCTTCGCCACCGCCTCGCGAATCGCCGTTTCGACGATTCGCGGCACCTGAGCGGGATCGGAAATCAGTTCGACGTAGTGGCTGCATTCCTTGAACAGCGATTGCGGATGGGTTTCCTGGAAATAACTGGAGCCAATCTCGGTGCTGGGAATATGGGCGGCAATGGCCACCACCGGCACGCGGTTGCGATGGCAATCAAAAAGCCCATTGATCAGGTGCAAATTACCGGGACCACAGCTCCCGGCGCACACCGCGAGCTCGCCCGTCAGCTGCGCCTGCGCGCCGGCCGCAAACGCGGCGACTTCTTCGTGCCTGACCGGAATCCACTGGATCTTCTCGCGCACACGCAGTGACTCGGTGATGCCATTGAGCGAATCGCCCACCAGTCCGAAAATACGGCGCACGTTGGCCGCCTCGAGTATCTCGACTATTCGGTCCGCAACATTGGCCATCTCATACCTCCATTGTCCGTCGCAAAAAAGTGGCGCCGCAAAGCACTATCGGAGACTTCACATCCCCTATCGGGTGAGCCAATGATAAAAATGAGCTTGGCCCGCGACAATAGCTGCCAGCACTAATTAGGAGCTTTCGACGTCGGGCATGATCTGTCCCATTTCCATCGCCTGACTGGATGGAACCTCCTGAATTCCCAAGACGATTTCCTCATCAGGCGCGCCGGTTGCGGCTTGCACCAACGACCAGAGGCGTTTGAGCATTTCTCGCTTATAGTCCGCGGAGCGCCCGGTCCGGATCAGCAAGGTGAGGGCCGCCGTCGGGGACGACCGCCCTGCGGTGAACCCGCTACCGATCGGGTACTCATGAAAGACGACATGTACCCAGTTCTTGGGCACTCCGGCGTACCCTCTGTGAAATGCCGTGAGCTTGTCCGCCAAATCTGCCTTGGCAGGACTATCGAGCACGCCAGCTTGCGTGGTGATCGTGTACAAAGGCACAGAAACGCCTCCTGGCGCCGCTCTCGGCCGCCTGCGCGCGCCAAAACCTTAAGGGACGTAGTTCTTCAAAATACGCAGATCGGTGACCGAGTAAGACATGCCGAGCCGAAACCCGCGCCCGACTCGTAGTGGTGCGAGCGCATGCATGTCCTCACCGCGCACGTCGGGAATCGTCAGCTCCGCCGAGCCCGTCCACACGTCAACGATGGTCAAATTGTCGGTAAGCGACATCGTGAGCTCATCGACCGGTGGCTTCGTCTGGCGCGCGGCTGCGAGCTGCGGGAAATACCGACGCATCACTGTGGGGCGATTGAACACCTTCCCAGGATCGGTGACCTTCTCCTCGAGCTGCAGACGCGCCGTCGCCAATCGCTCGCCGTGTGCCGCAACGCTGGCGCCGAACCGGCTTCCCTTCGCGAGAGGGGCGGCGGCCGCGCTCGGCGCCGAGAAGCTCCGCGTTTGGTAGATGCTGCCATGTTTTTTCGGAAAGCCGTGCGCCCATCCGCGGGCAATGGCTGCGTCGTTGTCCACGAATATGTAGGGACAGTAATTGATGGGTGTATGCTCGAAGACGGCCTCGACGAGCACAAAGGCTTCGCGGTATTGGTAGCGCGCGGGATCGGTGACCTCATCATTTGAACCCGTGAACTGCCAGTCGAGAAACCAAAAGAACGCCCGACCTGCGGACTTCTCGTCCGGCGTCACGCCGGCCGGCAACAGCGCCGCTACCGCGGCCGGATCGGTCCAATATTCGATGGCGAGGCAGTCGCTCGAGTAATGCCAAGGAGGCGGTGAGGCCAGTGCCGATTTGCCCTGTGGCGTGAGCGGAACAGAAAACCCGTAAAGCATGTTGGTGCCCCCCCTTCAAAAGGAATGTCGCTGCTAAAGGCGTCTTCATTGTGTGCCTCTCGTTAAGATATCTTCATCCCTCAAATGGGGGAGCACCGGCTTACCGGGCGTGTACCGTCACGTGCAATTTGGTGAAAGTCTATCGACTACACCTGGTAGATCTCTACTTCGGGAAGAGCAACTGAACCTGACAGCGAAGGGTCCACGTGCCGCACTCGTGAGGTCGAACGACATCGTCGAATGCTTGAACGTAGAGTCTTTCCATTGCCCAAGCACCCGACGTTTCAAACCCAATTGGCCAGGAACGTACAGCAGTCTGAAATGTAGGTTGCTCCCCCTTTCGGGGGGAGACAGGCCGAACGCTGAGTGCATTACGATGACTTGCCCGCGCGTCGCAAAAGCGCCCCTATAGGCGACATAGCACAGTGAATTCCTCTCTGTTACCCGTTTCTATCCTTGGTTTCGTCATTGTCAGCTACATTGCGCTGCGACCGTTCCCCTCGCGGATTCGCTACTTGTTCGATTTCGTGTGTTTCGTCGGCGCAACCTTCATCCTCTTTCGGCATCAAACTTCTCCATTGCCGGGCAATGGTGCGGCCGCCAGTTCGACCTCCTCATGGCTGCATGCAGTAGCCGGAATATGGTGGCTGCTCGGCGCGCGAGTGCTCGTCGCGGTCATGTCATTTACCCTGAATTACAACCGCCGATGGCGCGAGGCACGGCTTTTTCCAGATCTTACCGCCGCCGCGATCTACATCGCTGCTGTATCGGTTGTCTTGATTTCGGTGCTCGCGCTGCCCATTGGCGGTCTGATTGCGACCTCCGGCGTCCTGGCGATCGTGTTGGGTCTTGCTCTGCAGAACACACTGGCGGACGTGTTTGCAGGAATCGCATTCGGAATTGAAGCGCCCTTCAATGTGGGCGATCGTATTTCGATCGGCGACAAGATCGAAGGCACGGTGGTGCAGATGAACTGGCGCTCGATCCGCATTCTTACCGACGGCGATGATGTCGCGATTGTCCCCAACAGTGTGGTCGCGAAATCCGACATCGTGAACCGCAGCTTTCCGACTCGCGTTCGTTCGGCATTCATAGAGCTCTCGTGTCCCGCCACCTCAAATCCCGAGCGAGTCATCGATACGCTTCAACAATCCACTTTACTGTGCCCCACCATTCTCCCCGTGCCACCCTCCGGCGCCGTACTGACGCGCCTCAGCTCAACGGAAAACCGGTATCGGGTAACTTTTGCGGTTTCTGATACCGAACACCTTGGAACGACAAAGGACCTGCTCCTTCGGCACGCCAGGCAGCAACTTTACTATTCCGGCCTCTACTTTCCGCGTGTTGCGCAAGATGCCCGAACACCCGATGAAGGTACGGGCCGGCCATTTCACGCACTCCTGCCACTTCTTCAAGACATCACGCTTTTCGAAGCCCTGGAGGCGGAGCAACTGGCCGAATTAGCCGCCCACTTAAAGCCGCGATCGCTCGAACCAGGAGAGGTACTCTTCGCGCACGGGAGTACTGAAGCGACTCTCTTCATCGTCGGCTCTGGAATTCTTCAAATCAGCCAACATACTGAGCTCTCTGGGCAGCAGACAACTGGCTTTATTGGCGCCGGCGACTACATCGGCGAGGTCAGTCTACTCACTGGCGCGCCTTATGCGGCCACGGCCACCGCTCGCACCCATTGCAAGCTCTATGGACTCGACTGCCATGTCATAAGCCCTCTGCTCACGGCAAATTCCGACTTGTATGCCGAATTTGATCGGGCTACGCGCCACGGCCTCGCGATTCTAGATCGAGGCGCGGCTGTTCGCGCTACCGATGACAGCGGCAGCCAATCACTGCTCCATCGAATTCGGGCATTTTTTGGCGATCCACGCTAGCGATCCATCGGTCGCGACTCATCGGCGCCGTCAGTGCTCTCCTAAGGCTTGCCGAAGCCGCTCTCCCCCAAAGGGGGGGCTGCCGGCGGCGGCTAAACCGACGACACTGC
>JBEKYO010000224.1:0-6833 GCA_049510875.1 Steroidobacteraceae bacterium | reverse complement strand
TCCTGCGCCATGTGCACCATGGCCTCATAGCACGCGGAATCGCCGTGAGGATGGAATTTGCCGATGACGTCGCCGACCGTGCGCGCCGACTTCTTGTGCTTCGCGCCCGCCGCCAGGCCGAGCTCGCTCATGGCGTAGGTGATGCGGCGCTGCACGGGCTTCAGGCCGTCTCCCAAGTGCGGCAGCGCGCGATCGAGGATCACGTACATCGAGTAATCGAGGTAGGCGCGCTCCGCGAAGGACTTGAGCGGCTCCCTTTCGACGCCTTCGAAATTCAGCTCTTGATCTTTCATCAGGCGACCACCCGCGCTAGATGCGCGCGAGATTGCCCTTGCTCTCGAGCCATTCGCGGCGGTCGCCCGCGCGCTTCTTGGCGAGCAGCATGTCGAGCAGCTGGTCCGGGTTGTCGCGGGCGTCGATGGTGAGCTGCACCAGACGGCGTGTCTGTGGCGCCATGGTCGTCTCGCGCAGCTGGATCGCGCTCATCTCGCCCAATCCCTTGAAGCGGGTAACCACCGTCTTGACGCGCGAGTTGGCCGCGGCGATGCGCGCAAGCTCGCGCTCGCGCTCGGTCTCATCGAGTGCGTACACAACCTCCTTGCCGGCGTCGATGCGAAACAACGGCGGCATGCACACATACACGTGCCCCGCAGCCACCAGGGGACGGTAGTGGCGGAGGAAGAGCGCGCACAGGAGCGTGGCGATGTGCTGCCCGTCGCTGTCGGCGTCCGCGAGGATGCAGACCTTGTGATATCGCAGTCCCGACAAGTCGGACGCGGAAGGGTCGACGCCGATGGCGATGCTGATGTTGTGCACTTCCTGCGATTGCAGCACCTCGCTCGAATCCGACTCCCAGGTGTTCAGGATCTTGCCGCGCAGCGGCATGATCGCCTGGAACATCCGGTCGCGCGCTTGCTTGGCGGAGCCGCCGGCCGAATCGCCCTCGACCAGAAACAACTCGCCGCGCTCGGGATCCTGGTTCACGCAGTCGGCAAGCTTGCCCGGCAGAGTCGCGCCCGTCCCCGTGCGCTTGCGCTCGACCTTCTGGCTCTCCTTGACGCGCTGCTGCGCCTTGGCGATCGCCATCATGGCGATCTTCTCTCCCTGATCGGGGTGCTGGTTGAGCCACAGCGCGAACGCGTCCTTGATGACGCCCTGGACGATGCCCGCCGATTCGCGCGAGGAGAGCTTCTCTTTCGTCTGGCCGGCGAACTGCGGCTCGCGCATCTTCATGGACAGCACGAAGCTCACCCCGTCCCACACATCCTCGGGTATGAGCTTCAGGCCGCGCGGCACGAGATTTCGGAACTCGCAGAACTCGCGCACCGCGTCGGAGGTCCCCACGCGCAGACCGTTGACGTGTGTGCCCCCCTCGGTGGTCGGGATGAGGTTGACGTAGCTCTCGGCGACTCGGCTGTCGGACTCGAGCACCCAGGCGAACGCCCAATCGATGTTGCCGCCCTCGATGTCGCGCTTGCCGTAGAAGGTCTCCGCAGGCAGCCATCGTCCCTTGCCGAGCTGTTCGGCCAGGTACTCGTGCAGGCCGCCGGTGTACAGCCACGTGTCCTTCTCGCCGGTAATCTCGTTGGTGAGCGAGACCTTGAGGTTCGGGCACAGCACCGCCTTGGCGCGCATTACCTGCTTCAGGCTCGCCACCGCGAACTTGTCCGTGTCGAAGTATTTCGAGTCGGGCCAGAACCGGAGCGTGGTTCCGGTCCTCGACTTCGGCACGTCGCGCACGACCTCGAGCTTGGACGTGGGCTTGCCGTTCGCGAAGCTCAGGTTGTACTCCTTGCCGCCGCGGCGCACCCAGCACTCGAGATGCTTCGACAGCGCGTTGACCACCGATACACCGACGCCGTGCAAGCCGCCCGAGTGTTGATAGGTCTTGTCGTTGAATTTACCGCCGGCATGCAGGCGGGTGAGAATGAGCTCAACGCCGTTGATCTTCTCCTTGGGGTGGATGTCGATCGGCATGCCGCGGCCATCGTCCTCGACCTGGCATGAGCCGTCCTTGAACAAGGTGACTTCGATGGTGTCGCAATAGCCGGCGAGCGCCTCATCGACGCTGTTGTCGACGACCTCGTGCGCCAGATGATTCGGGCGCGTGGTATCGGTGTACATGCCGGGCCGCCGGCGCACCGGATCCAAGCCGCTCAGCACCTCGATGTCGGAGGCTGTGTAAGACGATGCCATCAGTTACCTCGCTGGAAGGCGCCGGAGTCTAGCACGCGAATCTGCCGCGAATCAGCTGGCGGCAATGAGCCGATTCCGCTATCTTTCGCTCCGACATGGGAATCGCCAGCGCTCAAAACATGGTACGCACCGTCCCGGTGCTGCCGCAGCCCTACGGCATTCGCGTGCGCTTGAAGCGCGGCGATCCGTTCGCGAAGCTGCTCGGCACGGATTGGCAGAAGACCCACTGGTTCTTCACCGCCGAGGAGCGCGACCGCTCGCTAGCGGAGATGTCGCGCAAGCACGAGTACTCCCGCATCGGCGAACGGCCGGCGCTGGTCTTCGAGAAGGGCGAGAAGCTCGCCGAAAGCCGCGGGCTGTAGCGCTCGATTAAGGTGGCGCAAAGCGCCTAGAAAGTGCGGCCGAGAAACAGATAATACCCCGCATTGCCAGATTGGTCGTAGCCCGAGCCCACGTAAACGGGTCCGAGCAGCGTATCGATGGCGATGAACACCGAGGCGTCCTTGTGCGCCGATCCGTAGCTGATCTCGCTGCGCCGCTCCCAGGTGTTGCCGAGCTCGAGCGACATGCCGACATACACAGGAAATTCGAAGAAGCCCTCGCCGCCGCGGCTGATCTTGCGAAAATAGATCGCGCGGGCGATCGCGTAATTCGGGCCGAGCAGGGATTGAGGCGCGAGCCCTGAAAGATTGAAAAATCCTCCCAGAGAATAGAAATCCTGCACGTCCGAGGGCTTGAGCCGGCCGTCCAGCGTGGCGCCCGCCGAGGTCCACAGCAGCAGGGTATTGCGGCCCCGCGAGGCGGCCGCGAGCCAATCGACCGAGACCCGATCGAAGGCCGTGTCCGAGCCCAGATCGGTACGGTCGGCGTCCCACTGAATGTTGAAGGACTGCCCGGCGCGCGGGAAGCGGACGTTGTCGAGCTGGTCGTAGCTGAACTTGAAGAAGAACTCGCCGTCGTTGTATTCGTTCTCCACGAGATCCGGATCGCCGTAGCGTACGTGAGTCAGTCCGTTGGTGCGGTGGATCCCGAGGCGGATCTCGCCCCAGTTCCCGAGGTTGCGCCCGACATCGAAATCGGCTTCCGCTTCGCGGTCGCGAAAATCGGCAATCTCCTCGTTGTTCACATAGATCGGCAAATCGCGCACCTCGATGCGGGCGCTCGGCGCCACAAACCACGTACGCACCGGATCGAGGGGCTGATAGAACTCACTGATCACCTTGGGGTCGTAACCGATCTGCACATCCGTCAACAACTCCGCGCCGAAGTCGTTGATTTCGGTCATTAGAAACCGGGCGGCCGCGTCGTAGTGGCTGTTGCCCTGGAAATCGTCCTGCAAATCCAGGCCGAAGCGCACGTAATTTGGACCCCATGACTTGCGGCGCGCGTGCACCTCGAGTCCGGTTTCGTCCGCCTCGTCCGTGCCCGAGCCGTCGGTTGAGCTCTCGGTTGCCGCGGTTGCGGTTGCGGGGGTTGCGGCTGGCGCCCTTGCAGTTGCCGCAGGCGCGGTTGCCGCGGTTGCGGTTGCGGGGGTTGCGGCTGGCGCCCTTGCAGTTGCCGCAGGCGCGGTTGCCGTAGTTTCGGCTGCCGTGGTTGCGCCTGCGGTGGTCGCGGGCACCGGTTGCTTCGCCAGGCTGTAGTCGAGCGTCTCGAAATTGCCCAGCCCGTAGATTTCCGTTATGCGCGCGCCCACTTGATCCGGATCCAAGGGCTTGCCCACCAGCGGCTGCATTTCGGCCAGGATGGTTCTCTCGTAGCGCTTCGAGTCCTTGTCCACACGCACGAACTGGATGGGCGGCAACCCCGGTTCGCGGGCGGCGCGGAGCGCCAGGTATTTGCCGTAAGTCGCATCGTCGACCCGCAGGGCCGCGAGTTTGTCCATCGCAGTGCGGGCCGCCGCTTCGCCCTGCGCGATCGTATTGACGCCCGCCGAAAAATCGGTTGACGTGGTCGTGCCCAGTACCGGCTCGATGAGGACGTCCTGCGCGCCCAGCGTCTTCAACTGACGGTCGGAATCCTTGCGCACCAGGATCGCCAGCGTTTGGTTGGAAATCGACAGCGCGGAATCGAGGTGCGCCCGGTCCTGCAGCGGGAAACTGACGTCCGAGACGATCAGGATGTCGGGATTCATGGCCCGGGCAACGTCGATCGGCAGATTCTCTGCCAGGCCGCCATCGACCAATAATCGGCCTTGGTATTCGACCGGCGCGAACACGCCCGGCGCCGAAATGCTGGCCCGCATGGCAATGGCGAGATCGCCCCTATCCAACAGCACGGCCTCACCGGTGACCAAATCGGTGGCCACGGCGCGAAACTTGGTCGGCATCTGGTCGAAATCGGTGGTGTTGTCAAAGGGCAGCGTCAGCTGCCGCAGTGTCTCCTGCAGTTTCTGCCCCTGAATGAACCCCTTGGGCAACAGAATCTGCGCGTGCTTCAGTCCCAGGGGCAGGCGCACCAGGAAGTTGCGGTCGTCCTGCTTACGCCGGAAGGCGAGATCGCGGCGCGGCGGAGCATCGTGGAAGGCCTCCTGCCAATCCACCGAACGAATGGTCGACTCGATGTTGCGCGCGCTCATACCGCTTGCATACAGGCCGCCGACCACCGCACCCATGCTGGTGCCGGCAATGCAGTCGACGGGGATCTTCAGATCCTCGAGAACCTTGAGCACGCCGACGTGCGCCATGCCGCGGGCACCGCCGCCCGAGAGCACGACGCAAACCCGCGGGCGGATCGGCAGTTGCGGCGCGGACTCGGGCGCGTCGGCCGCCCGGGCGGTTGCGCCCAAGCACCCGAGGCACCCCGCAACCAGGGCCCAGGCCCATCCGAGTTGTGTCGCATGTTTCCCCATGGCAGGGGAATAGTTTAGAGCACCACGTCGACACTGATGGCGTTAAACGTATTGGTGGCGCTGTTGTACGTGCCGCGCGCCTCGAGCTGCATGGCCGGCGCGGCCGCGAGCGCAGCGTCCAACTCATCGATAAACGTATCGAATGAGCTGAACACGTGAATCCCGGCGGGCGCCACGGCCGCAGGATTACCGAAGGAATACTGGGGCAGGAATACCGGCGGCAGTGTCACCGGAATCGAACCGGGAACGGTGAGTGTGATCGGCGGGGCCGGCGGCGGTGGGGCGGTTGGAATGATCGACGGACTCGCCGGGAGTGTCTTCAAATCGATGCTTTCGGAGCCGATTCGAATGACCCCCGAGAAAAAATTCGGGCTGCTCAAGTCAAGCGTGACTCCACCGGTGGTGGCGCTCAATTCCGAAAAGGGCACGGTCGTTCCAGTGCCCACCCAATAGACGCGCAGACTCGCCGGCGCGCACACGAAATTTGCCTGGCCGCACGAGAGTGGAGTCGGAGAGGTGGGCGTCGTACCCGCTGTTTGCACGCTCAACCCGTTGTTGACGGCCGAGGCGGTGAAATCGGGCGGCGCAGATCCAAACGGCGCAAACAGTCCATTGATGAACAGCGCATCGCCGGCGGGCGTGGCGGGAACCGCCAGCGCGCCCGTATCGACCGAGAAATTCGCCGCGACGGGGGTGGTCGCAGCGCCGGTACCGTTGCCGGCAAACGAATAATCGCTCACCGGCCAGTTGTCGATGGTTTCCAGATTCAGCAGAAGGCTCCCCGCGCTGGATGCGACCAGCGAGCCCCATAGGCTCGTTTGGATCAGTCGCACCGAGCCGGTGTTCGTGCTGGTGGCGCCTGTCGAGTCCAGCTCGACCGTCGTTCCGGCTGCCCCTATCAGCTCATAGATGCCGCGCGCGATGATGTGCTGGCCCACCGCCACCGAGTTGTAGTTGAGGCCGGTCAACGTGGTGTCGTCGGCCGTCACCAGGGTGCTGGGACCCAGAATGACGTAGGCGTTGGCGACGTTGTAGCTGGACACCCCGTCGTTCAAGAACAGGGTCGAGCCTTGCAGCGTCAATACGTTGCCATTGCGCGCGACGACATCCCCTTCGAGCCCCTGCGTGTACACGTCCTCGAGCGTGCTGCCCGCGATCACATAGAGCGCAGTGAAAATGCCGGCGGTCGCGGTGGGAGTGGCCGTGGGCTGATATGTGGCATAGGCCGCCGTCACGGTCGCTCCGGCCGATGATTGCGACAATTGCGTAAGCCCGGTCGTGCCGGTCGATAGCGTGCCGTTGATCGCGAAAATGGTATCGGGCGTCGTGAATAGGCTGAGCGAACCCAAGTTATCCACTTCGTCGTAGAAGGGCCGCACGTACACCGTATACGTGCCGAGAGGCACGTTCGAGTTGATGAGCGGTCCTCGTATACGGATGGGTTTGTTGTCGGGCGGTGCAATCGCCACCGTTAGATAAGGCTGCACCGCCACGGTCAGTGGGCTCGACGCCACGTCGACCGGCCGCGTCGATGCGGCAAGATTGAAGTCGATGGCCATTCGAATCGCCGCGGTGGTCGCGTACGTCGGTGCGATGACGGGCGGATTGGCCGCGTCGAAAATGACATTGACGGTCTGCGTGGTTACGGCCGCGCCGGCGGGATCGATCACCGTCGCTTGGACCGGCAGGCCGTTCACCATCACCGAGATCACCGCGCTGGTGTAATCCAGAACGATGCTCGCCGACGTGTACGTGCCGATCGGTATCGTCGCCGTACCCCACAATTCGG
>JBEKYO010000223.1:0-6851 GCA_049510875.1 Steroidobacteraceae bacterium | reverse complement strand
TGCTCGGCGCCCACATGACGCTCGCGCAGGCGCCGCCCGGCGCCGAGCAACCCTGGATCATCCCGGAATCGGCCATCCGCCGCGCCGCCGCCTTGGGCGAGACCGGTTCTTCGCTGCCGCATAAGCAATATGATCTGGCGGCGCTGGTCGATCTGGCAGAGCGAGAAAACCCAAAAACACGAGAAGCATGGGAGGCCGCGCGTGAGGCGGCCGCCGGAATCGGTCTCGCCGAGAGCGCCTATCTTCCGCAACTTTCCCTGCAGGCGATCGGCGGGTTTCAGCACACGCCATTGCCGGCGCCCAAAAACCTGGTGCCGGCAGGCTATTTCGTCTCCGATACGCGGGAAGTCATTCCGGCGCTGGCCCTGAAGTGGTTGCTATTCGATTTCGGCCGTCGCGATGCGGAGTTGCAAGCCGCGCGTGCAGACTCCTTTGTCGCCAACGTGGCGTTCACCGGTACCCATCAGAAACTCCTATTCGAGGTGTCACAAGCGTATTTTGGCTTGGGCGCTGCGCGGGGAAGGCTCCATGCCGCGCAGCAGGCCTTGAGTACCGCTCTCACCACCGAGGATGCCGCTACCGCCAAGCAGAACAACGGCCTCGCCACCGTGGTTGCGGTGGCGCAGGCGCAGCGGCAAACGGCTCAAGCGCGCTACACGCTGGCAGCGGCCGAAGGCACCGAGAGAACCGCGCGCGCCAATCTCATTGCGGCCCTCGGCGTGCCTGCTGCCACGGAAATCGATGTGCTAGATAGCGCAGAGTTGCCGCTACCGCCCGCTCCGGCCGACAGCGTGTCCACGGCGGTCGATCAAGCTCTCGCTCACCGCCCGGATGTCATTGCGGCGCTCGGCAAAGTGGATGCGGCCGAGGCAACTCTCAAGGGCGAGCGGCGATCCTACTATCCCACGATTGAACTCGCGGGGCAGGCCTTTCAGAATATTGGTTCGTTGAACTCCGCCGGCGGCGGCCCTCATTCGGATATTGACCGGCCCGGGCAAAGCGTTTTCCTGTCATTCAGCGTCCCCCTCTTTGACGGTGGCATGCGACGAAATCGCATCTCCATGGCCGATGCCAAAGCGCGGGAGGCGCAAGAACAACTGGCGGCCGCGCGCGACTCGGCCTCGCAACAAGTGGTGCGCGCCTATAATGGACTGGTGACCAGCCTGGCCGAATACGATGCCGCCACGGTCTTGAGTCAGGCCGCGCACACGGCCTACGAGGCGGCGCTGCGTTCGTACCGCCAAGGGGTCGGGACCTATACGGATCTTGCCACCGAAGAGAACGCCGTCGTCCAAGGCGACACGCAGGTCGAAGATGCGCGTGCGAACGCCCACACGGCTGCGGCAGCGCTGGCGCTTTCCATGGGAGCGATTGACATCTCGGGCGCGGAAGTCGCGCCCTGATCAGCCGTCGGTACAACCCGCGGGGTCACTCGCACCGCCCCACTTGAGCGCGGTAGACGTCGCTGCCGCAAAGCTTACGACTCTTGCCGATCCGCCAGCGCGAGAAGGCTCACATAATCGCGGGCAAGCGCCGCCCCCATGAGCCGAAACGGGGGCGGACCCGAGACGGCCTTTCGCGCATACCATATACCGCCGAGCGCGAGTACTCCCCAGCCGCAGCAAACCGCCCACGCCACCGCGGTCCGATGCAGGCCATCCCATGCCGAGACAATGATTGCGATCGACAAGAAGCAGGCAAAGATGAGCCCTGCCGCCGCCGAAATGCTCGCGCCCACGGACGCCTTGACGATCTCGTCGCGGAACTTATGTAAATCATCTCGGGCGAGCGGACCGTAGTGCGGCGCTCGCTCACGCAGGAACTGAAGAATCGACCTGACTCGGTGCATTCGGCGAAACATGTTGAACCCCTTATTGGTGAATCCCTAGTGGTCCTTCGAGCCGGATTCGCCGGCCCAATCTCCGACCGATTTTTGGCACGGAGCGTCAATACGACTCGCGGAGCTCGTCAATACGACGGCGATGGCATCGGCGAGCGCCGCAATTTCTCGTTGATACCCCTCGACAATTGCTGCGTAGCCGCCGTGGATCTCTTCCTCGGCCCGGAATGTACAGGTCGTAGCCCGCACGCCAGTGGGTGGCTGGCCCGCACCCGATAAATTCGCGCTCCAAGACGCCTCGAGCAATGCGTACCGCCCGAGCTCCGCCTCGAGACGTTGCACGTCGATCTCGAGCGCCAGCTTGGTAGACGAGGGGGGCAATCCGGTCATTCCGCCCAACCGGCGCTGCAGCTCGAGGCGCACCGCGTCCTTGATTTCATCCTTCATCGGGGATGCCCATCGCTCATTCTCGAGAAGCGTGGTCTCAGTCGGCCCGGTGCGAACTATCAGCTCTAAGCGGTTGAGCTGTGGGGGGATATGGACGACTCTCACGTCGATGGCAGGGGTTGCCTGCGCGGCTCGCAAAGGCTTGTCGGGCGGCGGAATCAAGGTGTAATAGCGAATCGGCGCAGACGTACAGGCAGCGCCGATGCTCACGAGCCACGCAAGAGCGAACCTTAGGTAGCAGCCGTTCATGGTTTGGCGTCCGAGGATGGCGCCGCGAGCCTCGGCGGCATCTTCTGCGGTCGCCTCCCGCGCAATAACGCATCTGGATGCCGATCGAGATAGTCGGCCAATTCACGCACGGCCTGCAAGGTGCTGCGGGTCTCCGACAAGGTCTCCGTGAGACCGCGTTGCAAGGGCGACTCCACGTCCAAAGTCCGGTCGGCAGAATCCAGCGTCCCGTGCAGAGCCGACAAAGTATCGACGGCATTCGGCAGCACCCGGGTGTGAAGCTCGCTCAAGGTTTCGTGAAGGTCCTTGAGGTCGGTATCCAAATGCGCAGCGATCTGTTCGAGCGGCAGATCATTCACCTTCTTGACCATCCGGCCGATATTCGCCTCCAGTTCTTGAAAAGTGCCATTCACCGTCGGCAGTTCCAGCGGCCGAATCGACGGGTTAAAGACGACTCGAGGGCTCGCGGGCAGAAAATCGAGCGCGATATACAGCTTCCCGGTCAGCAGGCTTCCCGAGCGCGGCTGTGCGCGCAGTCCCCGGCTGACCAAGGTTCCCACGAACGCCGCGAGCGTCTCCACGCTCTCGGTCTTCCCGAGCGCAGCGAGTGACTCATACGCTTGACCCATTCGGAGGGGATAGAGTTTGGCGGTTACAATGACCGGAAATGATTTATCGCGAGGCTCGTAGCCCAAGTCCACGGCAACGACAGACCCAATGTTTACGCCGACAAACTCGACGGGCGCGCCGACCTCGAGGCCCCGCAGCGCTTGTGCGAACCGCATCCGCACGTAGTGCGGTTCCCCATCGGGCGGCGCCATCGCCTCGGTTTCGTTTTTGTACAGAGTGAAGTCACTCGGTATGGCAGCTGGCGCTGGCACGGCTTCGATGGGCCCGTCGTCGAAGGCGAGGCCTCCGGCAAGCACCGCCGCCAACGATTCGGTTTGCACGTTCAGGCCATCGGCGCCGAGCTTGACGTCGATTCCGCTTGCATTCCAGAAGCGCGTCACGGGCGTCACGAAGACATCGTAAGGCGCCTCGACGAACACTTTCACTCGTGTGCTGCCGTCCGGCAGCAAATTTTCGTCGATTACGCGACCGACCTGGAACTGACGAAAATAGACCGGCGCACCGATCGACAGGGAACCGGCGCGGGCGGCGCGCAACTGAAGCTCGCGACCGCGCGGGCCGTGTGGAAGAGCGGGCGGATTCTCCAGCCCGACAAAATGGCGCTCACGGCGCGAGGCGGTGCCGGTCTTTATGCCGATATACGCGCCCGATAGCAGGGTATCGAGCCCCGACACCGAGCCCACGCCGATGCGCGGTCGCACGATCCAGAATTCGGTGTCCGCCTGCAGCAAGCTCGCCGCGTCTTTCGACAAATCGGCGCTTACCAAGACTGTTTGATGATCCGCGCTCAGCACGACGGCCGATACCTGCCCCACAGTGACGTCCCGATACTTGACCAGCGTCTTGCCCACTTGGACCCCCTCGCCGCTTAGAAAGGTGATGGTGATCCGCGGACCCGCGTTCTCCCAATTCTTGACAAACAGCGATACGCCGATGACCGCGGCCACGATCGGCACCACCCACACCAACCGGGGAATCCAACGTCGATTGCGCACCGCCGGCGTGGGCAGTTCCTCCCCGGGGGGCATTACGGACGCCTCGCTCACGCTCGTCGATCCCAGATCAACCGCGGATCGAAGCTCAACGCCGACAACATGGTCACCACCACGACGGCGCAAAAGAAGGCGATGCCGGCGCGTGGCTCGGCGGTACCCAATAGCTGAAACTGCATCAGCGCCGAGGTCAAGGCAACCACGATGACATCGAGCATCGACCAATATCCGATGAATTCCACGATCCGGTAGAGCGTGGTCCGTTGATGTTGCTCCCATTGGCTGTTCTTGCGTACCGTGAACAGGAGCAAGCCGATCGCAATGAACTTCGTGAACGGCACGGCGACGCTGGCGATGAATATCAACAGAGCGATATCCCAGTCCCCCGCTCGCCAAAACTCGAGAATTCCACCGAGAATCGTGCTGTCCGCCTCGCCCAGCAATCCACTGGTGTGCATCACGGGTAGCAGGTTCGCGGGAATATAGAGGGTGATGCCCGCAATCAGCCAGGCGAGCGTCATTTCGGTGCTGAAGGGCGTGCGATGCTCGATTCGACTTTGGCAGCGCGGACAGCGCCGGTCGGCCCCAAGGGTGGTATTGGACACTGCCTGACCGCAGGTTCGGCACAGGATCAGGCCGAGTTCGAATGATCTCTTCAACGATGCCATGACCGGACCGTGGGGGCAATCGACCACCAAGACGCCGGGTCACAGCGCCCGAGTAGTGCGAGCACCACCGTCAAGGCCGCCATTGCCCAGATGCCGGCCCCCGCGGTAATAGGCACCCATTTCGCGAGTTTTACGATTGCGACCAAGGCGCCAAGCAAGAAAACTTCGGTCATGCTCCAGGGACGCATCCGGTGCAGCAACTTCATGACCGGTCCAAAGCCAGGTGGCCGGAGCCCGACGCGCGCGAACAGCAGCACCCAGATGAGGAGCGCTATTTGCACCGCTGGGATGAGAAAGGTAGTGAACGCAAGCCCGAAGGCAGCGACGGAAATCCAGCCTTGGTGCAATGAGCGCACGGCATACCAGATATTGGCTTTGGTCTGCACCCCGGCCACTTCGATGCTCAGGATGGGTGTGAGATTGGCGATGGCGAAAAAGATCGCCGCGGCGCTGGCGAGTGCCAATCCACTCTCCACGTCCGCGCCAAAATGGCGTGCAAGAACCGCATCACAGCATCGGCAGAGAGCCACATCGCCGCGGTGTAAGGGAACGGCGCGATACACGGTGTCGCAATCGCGGCAAATGAGTATCCGGTTCACCGCGGCGGCACCGTTTGGCCCCTCGCTTAGATAAAGTTGTCACCGATCATTTCGAAAACGTCACCCGCCTTTCCATGCATAACCGCCTTGATCGAATACATCGCCATACCATAAACGGCTTCCGGTGCCGTGAACGGCGGCATCACGAGTTCCATCGGCTCGACCTTGACATTGAGCAACGCGGGCCCGGGCTGCCCGAGCCACTCGGCCACGGCGCCCTCGAGATCTTCCGCCTTGCTGACCGTCTTGCCCCACAGCCCCATCGCCTCCGCAACTTTGCCAAAATCCGGATTGGTGAGATTAGTATAAGTCGGTATCAATCCCTCGCCCTTCTGCTCGAGCTCCACGAATCCCAACTTGCCGTTATCGTAAACGACAATCTTGATCGGCAAATTTTCTTGTACGGTGGTGAGCACATCGCCGAGCAACATAGTGAAGCCGCCGTCGCCGGCCATTGCGATGACTTGGCGGCCCGGCTGGGCCTGCTGCAATCCAATTGTATTCCCGATCGAGGTCGCCATAGTCCCATGCAGGAGGCTGCCGAACATGCGCCGTTTGCCGTTCGCCTGCACCATTCGCAACATCCACACGAGCGGCGTCCCGTCATCGGCTGCAAACAAAGCATCTTGATTCGCGAGCCGATTGATAATCGACGTCAAATATTGACCGGGTATTTTGCCGCGATGGCCCGGCGTGGCTCTCTCCGCCTGCGCTTTGAGCGCCTTCTGGTGACGTTCCACATACGTATTGAGGAATGTGGCATCTTCGCGCTGCGCAACGCGCGGCAGCAGCGCCTGAATCGTGTCCTTGATATTTCCCACCACGCCGAGGTTGACCGGATGGCGCCGGCCGATATGGGTCGAGTCGATATCGACCTGGATGATCTTGGCGTGGTCCGGGTAGAATTGCCGCCACGCAAAATCGGTACCGAGAAGCAGCAAGGTGTCACAGTTTAAGATGGCGTGATATCCGGACTCCGTGCCAATCACGCCCGTCATGCCCACATTATTCGGATTGTCGTATTCGATCACGTCCTTGCCGCGCGAGGTATGCGCGACCGGCGCCTTGAGGCGCTGGGCAAGCGCGACCACCTCGTCGTGGGCGTCCACACAGCCGGACCCCGCGTAAATCGTGATGTTGGTCCCTTCTGCCAACATGGCGGCGATCCGATCCAAATCCTCTTCACTCGGCCGGATGACGGGCTTGTTGACATGAATGCGAAACGGCGGCTCGCTGACCGCATCCGAATCCGCGACGTCGACGGGGAGAATGAGAACGGCCACCCCCCGTTTGGTGATCGCGGCCTGACACGCCATGACGGTCTTTCGCAGCGCTTGCTCCGGCGTCAAGATCATCTCGCAAAAGACGCTGCAGCCCCGAAAGACGTCTTCGAAATTCACTTCTTGAATGAAATTGAATCCAAGCTCGCGTCGCACCACCTGGCTCG
>JBEKYO010000222.1:0-6857 GCA_049510875.1 Steroidobacteraceae bacterium | reverse complement strand
TCATTCGTCCGCGGTGCTCCCTGACGGGCGCGTGATCATCATGGGCGGCGAATACAACGGCGGCGACTCGCCGGTGTGGACCAACATGGGCGCGATCTACGATCCGGTCGCCAATACGTGGACCTCGGTATCGCCGCCGCCCGGCTGGAGTTACTTCACCAATGGGACCGGCGTAATCGGCGACTCCGAGAGCGTGGTCCTCGCCGACGGCACGTTCATGCAGGCGGCCTGCTGCCTGCTCCCCGATGGAGATGCGCTGCTCGATGCGGCGAGTCTGACGTGGAACAACACCGGGGCGCCGAGGTTCGGTAATTTCTATCAGGACGAGCAAGGCTATAATTTGTTGCCCGACGGCAAGGTGCTGACGCTCGATATTTGGACCGACTTCGATTTCAATACCTTGACCGCCAGCGGGAATCCGACCAACGCGGAACAATACGATCCCAAGTCGGCCCTGTGGATCCCTGCCGGCAACACGCCGGTGTCGCTGGTCGACCCCTACGAATGCGGCAACTTCGAGATCGGGCCGGCCGTGATGCGCCCTGACGGCACATTGGTCGCGTTCGGCGGCAACACGGGCTGCAAAGAAGCCGCATCCCAGGTCAATCCCACGGCGATTTTCGATACCGCGGCCGGCACGTGGAGTGCGGGACCGAACGTGCCTGCGGTGTGCGGCAAGGAGGGGACGCGATACTGCAGCCTGCCCGACGCCCCGGCGGCGTTGATGCCCAACGGCGACATCCTGTTCGCCGCCAGCGCGGGGTACGGCGGCTCGCCGACCCATTTCTTCGTGTTCACCAAGGGAAACACCATCGAGCAGGTGCCCGACACGGTGTACTACGCGAGCACCTCGGGCGCGTACTATTACAATTTCCTGGTGTTGCCGAATGGCCAGATCCTGTCCACCGACTTCAGCAAGATCGCCGAGGTGTTCACCTCCACCGGCACGGGCGCTGCCGCCTGGGCCCCGACGATCACCAGCTATCCGGGCTCGGTCAATCCCGGTGGCTACTATAAGATCAGCGGCACGCAGTTCAACGGGCTGTCGCAGGGCGCGGATTACGGCGACGACGTGCAGTCGGCGACGAATTACCCGCTGGTGCGCATCACGAACGATGCGACCGGACACGTGTTCTATGCGCGCACCGCCAACCACAGCACGATGTCGATCAAGCCCGGCGTCGCCGGCTCGACGACCTTTACCGTGCCGGGAACGATCGAAACGGGACCGAGCGTGCTGGTGGTCGTCGCGAACGGCATTGCATCGAAGGGCGTGGCGATTTACGTCGACTGATCGAGGCGCATCATCGTCGCCGTGGGCCGATCCCACGGCGACGTGAGGCCTTACCTGCAAACACTGCGCACAAAGACCGGGTCCGTCGAGGTCGCCACGGGCGTCGCCGTCGAGGTGTAGACGTCGACGCCATCCTCGAAGCTGAACACCGACACCGACTTGGCGGGCGGCGTCGATGCGGTGGAACGACAGGAGTAGTAGAACGTCATCGACGAATCGACCTGGCCGGATATGAGATAGATGCCCGCAGAGCCGCCATCCGCATAGTCGTTGATCACTTCCGCACCGGTCTGGTTGACCACATGCACCCAGAGCCCGGCCGGATAGGTGTTTTCGATCACGTAGCCGGGTCCCCCCGTCAAGGTGGAACCCTGCAAGCCCCCATCCCCGGTCTGTATCTCGTTCTCCCACTCATAGACCATTCCCGTGGGGGTTATCGAAAATCCCACGATATTGGGTATGGTGAGGCCGGTGTACACCACGTACACAAAGTCGTGCGCCGGATTCATCGCCAGCGTCAATGGGCTGGCCAGGTTCCCCGTGTAGTCATCCTGTTGAAGAACATAGGTCTGAACCAGGTGAATTCCCGATTTCTTGATGGCATATAGATTCAACGCGGTGCCGCCCCCCTCGGCCCCCGTTCCCAGCTTGACGATGCCCACCGAATAATCCGTCGCCATCGCACTTCCACCCGCCATCAAACCCGTCAAGACCATGGCCGCCAGCAATTTCATTTGAGCCTCCCTTGGCCGAATTGCGACAACAATCCCTCATCCTCACTCAGATAGACGGAATCGGGTTCCGTCTCCGGACATCCGCGCACGCGCTCGTGGGCGTCACACCGTGTATCCCAGCCGCTCGATCACCGGCGCAAGGATCGGAATGACCGATTGCAGCTGCGGCAGATAGTGGCGGTAGCGGTAGCGCGATCGGTCGTAGAGTTTTTCCGTCACCTGCGCATAGCTCGCGGTGCGCGCGTAGCGGCGGTTCTCGTGAAAGTCGAGGCACTTCGCATCGAACGGCTCGCCGATGAACTCGAGTACCCGGCGGATGCTCGCCTCCTGATCGTCCACCATGTCCTCGTAGCGCACCCGCAGGTACTTGAGCTGCATCTCGCGGCCGTAGTGCTCGACCAATTCCATCACCCGCACGTAGTGGCGCGCCGCGCTCTCGAGCGCGTAGGCGCAGTACAACCCGTGGGTCAGCAGGTTCGAGAACACCGACAGCACCACATCCAAGGGGTGGCGCACCACGTGCAGCAGCGGGGAGTCGGGAAACAACAATCCGATGAGGCCCATGTGCGTCTCGTTCAGCGGCATCTTGTCGGTGAACCAGGCGGCGCCGCGCGGCACCATGCGCAGCTGCACCACTTTGCGCAGGTAGTGATCGCGCAGATGATCCAGATCCTTGCGATGATCGCCCATCCACAGCTCCGAGAGCGCCTCGGGATAGGTGAGCGGACTCTCCAGCAGCCGCGGCATGAGCTCGGCGATCTCGATGATGAAGGGCAATTCGTCGCCCGCGGCGATGCGCGGGTGGGCGCTCAAGCTCTGTTCCAAGAGCGTGGTGCCGGAGCGCGGAAAGCCGAGCACGAACAGCGGCTGCGCGAGGTCGGTGCGCGTTCGGGCCCGCGGCAGCGTGGCGAGGCGTTTCGCGACGAAGAAACTCGTCAACCGGGCGATCAGCTGCTCCGCCTGCGCATCGAGATACTGTTGCCCCGTGACCTCGCGCAGGCGCGCCCGGCCCGCGTCGAAGGCGGCGAAGGCTTCCTCGTAGCGACCCATGCGATCGAGCAGCCGGCCCTTTTCCAGCCACTCGAGCGGGCTGAGCGTCGCGTTGGCCGCCGCCATGGCATCGAGCACGGCCAGCGCCGCCGGCGCCTCGCCCATGCGTCCGAGCACCGTGGCGCGCAGCAACTGCACGTTGGGGTTCGCGGCGGAGAGCGCCTCCGCCCGCTCGAGCAAGCTCAGCGCCGCGGCCAGATTCCGGTCCGCCTCCTCCAGGCGCGCGAGCCCGAGCAGCGCGTGTACGCTCTGCGGTGCGGCGCTGAGCGACTCCTCGTAGAGCACGCGGGCCTCGCGCATTTTTCCTTGATTCTTCAGGCACAGCGCCAGATTGGCGAGCACCACCGGATCGCGCGCGCCGGAGAGCTCGAGCGCGCGCTGATAATGATACTCGCCCACCGCCGGACGATTCGCCTCGGTGAGCACCATACCCATGAGGTAGTGCGACTGCGCATTCTCCGGCGCGATGCGCACGGCATTGCGGGCATGCTGTTCGGCCTCGGCCACATTGCCCCGGCCGAGCAGCAACAGCGTGAGCTCATTGGTGGCCCAGAAGTTGTTCGGTTCCAACGCCACGATGCGCCGGATCAGCGCCGCACTCGCCTCGGCCCGTCCCTGCGCCTTGCGGATCTCGTACAGCACGGTGAGTGCGCGCGCGCGTCCGGGGGCCAACTCCAGCACATCGAGCGCCAGACGTTCGGCCTCCTCCACGGCGCCGCTGCGCTGCGCCTCGACGGCGCGCTGTTCGAGCGGCGCCAGGTGACGGCTCGCCTCGCGCGCCCCGAGGCTCGCCAGATTGAGCTCACAGCAGCGGGCGCGGGTGAGCCCGCTGCCGCACGCGCACAGCTGGCCTGCGCCCGCGGTCGCGGCGTGGCCCGGGGATGCCAGTGGCGCTACGCCCGGCATGCGCCCACGACGCGGCAAGCGCCGGGAGCGCTGGCAAGGCAATAGTTACGGAAAAGTCTCACCGATGCCAATCTCCCTGGCTGACGTCACGCGTTATAGATGAGTGAGCACCCGCCCGATTGTGACGCCGATTCCGTCGGGCGGTCAAATTGACGCGGACCGACCTCGCTCGTTCTCGGGCCGTTCTCGGACCGTTTTCGGACCGTCCTCTACAGTCCATACATCGTGCCAGCCGCAAACTGCGCCCATTGGGTACGATAGGCGGCACAGCCCTGCGCATTGGGATGCACGTTGTCGGTGGAAATGTACTGCGGGTTGTTCATGAAGTACGTCCACAGGTCCGGACCGGGCACGATTTCCGGATAGGCTTGATAAAGCGCTTGGATCTGCTGGTTCAGGCCCGGCGTATTCGCAAGATGCGTCGGGTCGGGCGAGTAGGGAATCGTCGGGATCACCGGCACCTTGCCGGCCGCGATCACCGCCTGCACCAAGGTCGCCATATTCGCGAAGTATGTCGCCGGCGGTATGCTGCCGGCCGCATCATTCGTGCCGAGGTTGATCGTCACGTACTTGCTCGGAATATTTGCCAACCAGCCGGCCCAGTACGGGATCATGTCCCCGGAGGCGAACCCCGGCATACCGCCGTTCTCCTGCTCCGGGGTGTTATCGCCGACGAGCGCGTTGACCTGCTGGCCGAACGACGGCGCGGCGATCACGGTGGTGCCGCTGGGGTTGTTCTCGTCTTGGCCGTTGATGTTGTTGTGAGCCATGCAATTGGCCGTGATCGAGTCGCCGCCGAAGAACCAGCCGTCGCTGATGACCGTGCTCGATCCGTACACGTCGAGGTTCAAGGCGATGTCGGTGTTCTCCGGCGAGCCGTCCGACGCGGTGAAGCTGTACTGGATCCAGTTGTAGCCGGCGAAACTTACATTCTCGCTGTAGGAGTGCAGCGTATTGTCCGGGAGGCTCGCGAGTTGCACCCAGCCGGTGCTGGGCGGCGCCGTTCCGCCCGGCGCCGCGTTGGCGGCGAGCGTGTATGCGCCGGGGTTGTCGTAGCCGACATCGCCTACCAGCGGATGGTCGTACGAATACGTGGCATCGTTGTACCAGACCAGCCAGATGCTCTGGCGTTGCGCGGCGGGCACGCTCGACAAATCGAGCGACAGCGTGACGGGCACGCCGATCGATCGCCATTGCTGGTTATAGTTGCCGCCCGTGGCATTGCTCACCGGGTACTGCGCGCTCGATGCATAGATCGGCAGCCCGGCCGAAATCAGCGGCAAGGCTTGGCCCATTGGCGCAAGTACGCCCACGCCGCTGAGTGCCACGGATACGGTACCGGCCCCGCCGCCGCCGTCGACGTTCAAGGCGGCCGTGTCGGTTCCCTCCACGACCGGCGTGAATACCACATTGATGGAGCAGGCGGCTGCGGCCGGCACGGCAGGGACGCAGTTGTCGGTCGCGGCGAACTGAGCGGCATTGGCGCCCGAGAGCGTCACGCCGGTGATCGGCAACGCCAGTGTCGAGGTATTCGTGAGCGTCAGCACCTGAGGGGCGCTCGCAACGCCGGTCTGCGCGCTGCCGAAAGCCATCGATGCCGCCGATAGCGTGTAGGTCGGCACGATGCCGGTCCCGCTGAGCGCGATGCTCTGCGGCCCCGCGCCGCCGCCGGGGTCGACTTTGAGCGTTGCCGCCTTCGATCCGGTCGCGGTCGGCTTGAACACCACGCGGATGGTGCAGCTTGCTCCGGCCTCGACGGAGGCGCCGCAGGTATTGGTCTGCGAGAACCTCGGGGAGCTCGCGCCCGCGATCGTGATGCCCGCGATCGGCAGCGCCAGCGCGCCCGTAGCCGTCACGGTCACCGATTGCGGTGCGCTCGCGACCTTGGCCTGCACGCTGCCAAACGCCAACGAGGCCGGCGACACCGTGAAGGAAGGCGCGACAGCGGTGCCGGTGAGCGTCAGCTTCTGCGTGCCGCCGCCGCCGCCCGCGTCGATGTTCAAATTCACGGTCGTCGAACCCGTCGAAGTGGGCGTGAACACCACACTGATCGTGCAGGCCGCTGCGGCCTCGACCGAGGCGCCGCAGCTGTTGGTCTCGCTGAATTGCGCGTGGTGCGCGCCGGTGATCGTGATGCTCTTGATGGGCAGCGCCACGGTCCCGGTATTCGTGAGCGTCGCCACTTCGGGTGCGCTCGCGACGCCGGCCGCGCTGGTCAATACTACCGCCGTCGGTGATACCGAGTAGGTGGGCACGATCCGGAGGCGGGCCGATGTGAGCGCATCGCCGGCGTGTGTGGCCGGCGACAGCAGAGCGCTCGTGGCCAACCCCGCGAGCGCCCACCGTGATCCGGCACCCGGGCGCGCCGATGCCCCGCCCGGTGTGCGCAGTTGCGCGTCGCTCATCCCTGATTGCTCGAATGAAGTCCGTATCATTGGCTAATTTTTCTTCGCTGCTCGCGCCGCGCGGCCGGACATAATCCTCCATGGCCGTGCCGGCAGCAAACTTACGCATCTAGCCACGCCGCCTCAACCCATCTAATATCCTACCCACTCGGTTTGGATTTATGCGGCAAGTCTCGGACCGGGTTTTATGTCAAGCGGCGCCGCGCGCAACCGAGAATCAACAATTCATGCAGGGGATGTGTCGAGCGACGAGTCAAGGCACAGGCGTGCAGCGATGGGTGCGCCGTGCTGCCGGGCCATGGTTGGCGCTCGCGGGTTTGCTCGCGAGCCTGCTGCTGTCGCCCGCGACTGGCTCCGAAAATCTGCCGGCTCTGCAAGGACGCGTAACGGATCGCAGCACGGGGGCTCCGCTCGCCGGCGTGATGGTCACCACCGATCCGAACGGGGCCGCCCAGGCGATCAGCGATG
>JBEKYO010000221.1:0-6864 GCA_049510875.1 Steroidobacteraceae bacterium | reverse complement strand
GAACGCAGACGTGCGTCCCTTATGCGTCGACGCTGCTCTGGCGGCAGCCGCTAAAGCGCGTGCAAGTGGTTGATTATGGTGGTGAGAGAGGGACTCGAACCCTCGACCTCGGCATTATGAGGCCCAAGCACCAAAGAAATACCCGGGTTTTTGAGCCTTAAATGCTGATGGGCTCGTTTTTCCGCACGCCCAACCAACCCAACGGTGTCAGCGCGGAATAGATCGAGCAAACGCTAAGTTTCAGCAAGCGGATCAAACACTTTGATTTGATTTGAACGCTGCCGCCCGGCGTCGGCCGCCGGGCGACACGAGTGAACGCGAAATATTATTGGCTAATCGCTACTCCGCTGAAGCTCGCTACCCCGATTGGACTCGATGTCGCCGACAAGTGCAAATCGCCATAGGCGTCGATGCCATATACCGCGACATAGGCACTGCCGCCGGCACTGTATATGACGGCGAGCCATTTGTTATCCGTGGACACGGTGATGTCGCTCGGCGCCCCGGGCAGTGGCAGCGACTTGTAGAACACGCCGCCTTGGTCGTCGGTGAGGAACACGGAGATTGCATGTCCCGGGGAATTGCCCGTATACCAGACATTCCCCGGTCCCTTGGCCACCCAACACGGGGCGTTGGTGGGATAGGGAGGTGTCGGTCCGGTTATCGGGAATACGTCTCGGTTCTTGTTCACGATTGCGAAGCTGTCCGGACTGTGGGCTGGTGTGAATCCCAGCACATTGTCCCAGAAGGCCGCCCCGAGCGGCGTGTTGTCGGCCGTGCCGGGGAGAGTCACTGTGGCGCTCGTCCCGCCGAGCGCGCCATCCGCCTTGAGAGGCAATTGCAACACGGATCCCGAAGTCATGGTAACGGCGGCCCAATCCCGGCCGACCGCGATCTGTGCAGCCGATGGATCGGTCAGCGCAACGAGGCTGCCGTCCAGGCTGCCTGTGGGCCAGGCATGGCTCTCCGCGCAATTCGCGCCGACCACAAACAAATGATCCTTCACGAGTGCGACCGAATCCGGCTTCGCGCAATTGGGAGCCAAACCGATGGTTCCGCCGACGCTGATGTCATCGTGATGGCGCGCGATTCGGCTGACGCTGTTTGAGCCATAGTTTGCCACGGCGCCCTGATCGTCCTTGAACTGCAGAATGCCGGCATTACCGCTCGCACCGCCCAGGCCCCGTGTCGACAACAGGTCGACCAGGGTCAGCGTAGGCGTTGCCTCTACGTTGAGCTTGAACACAACGACTTGGTTGCCGCTCGGATTATTCGTGCTCGTCAACACGAATACCCCGCGTTCAGGCTCGTCGGCAACCGCCGCGGCCGCCGCGAACAATGCGGCTAGTACGGCGGCGATAAGGCGTGCATGGGGTTTGTAGAATATTTGGGAATTCATCGCGACCTCCTCATTTGAGACCAGTTGTATTGACGGCAAAGTCCTCCGTCGGGTCGTTCCGTGATGCTGTAATCGGCGCTGAATGGCGGCTAGGGGAACGAGACCCCAGTGTTCAGCATTCGAGCGCTGGTTCATGCCGCTATTTGCCGAGAAAATCATGAGGACCTACTGCCCCGCTCTTGCTGGCATCCATCATGTCGAAGACCTTGGACTGGTACGCGATGAATTCGTCGTGCGAGACGGTGCCATCGCCGTCGGTGTCGATCCTGTGCATCATCGCCTTTGTTTGCAGGCCGCGCGCGTATCCTCCGGTCGCAAGCATCACCAGGTCGCTGGACGGGGTAAGGAACTCCTTTTCATCCACGATTCCTGTCTTATTCTTGTCCAGGGCCGAAAACACCTTTTCCTGATATGCGAGCCATTCAGCCTTGGATATGGATCCGTTGCCGTCGGTGTCGATCTTGTGCATCTCGCTCATGGTTCGCAGCCCCCGCGCGTAGCCGCCCGTGGCGAAAGACGCCATGTCATCGGCATTCGCAAGCGGTGCGCACGTCAGGGCGGCGACGAATACGCTGACCGGATACATTCTTCGGATAAGTTGAAATTGCGGCATGTGAGCTTTCTCCTCGAGATGGTTAAAACTTATATCGGCTGCCGATTACACGGCGACTCCCCAACAAGACCGAGAATTCGCACAGATTATTACGCCGCTTCGATCAACGCACTGCGACGGTAGCAAGGACGAGTCCTTCTCAATCCAGAGAGGTCTCTTCTAGCTGTGTCTTGAACGTCGCAACGAGACGTTTCAGTTCGGCGACTCGATGCCGGAAACAGCAAGGACATCGTCGGGGCCCAAAAACAGGGGCACAAAACGCCCATGGCGCGACCGAGGACACCAAACTGGGTTGTCCGATGGCGCGTGTTTTCGAGTGATGGAACGTCTTCCTGTTTGCGATCTCCTGAGCGAATAAGTCATCGGTTATGAGGTTTGCGGGGGCGCAGAGGGGCTCGGGACAGACGCAGGCCGCGTATTGCCGGACTCATGGCCTGGATCCGAAGTACTTCACGCGTTGGAAAGGCAAGCTGCGGCCGAACGGAAAATCGCGCTGCAACATTGACTGCCGGGATCGCAGGCTGCGCATGAATCACACGACCGGTCACGTCACCGAGCACTATTCGGCAACCGAAATCGAGCCGCTGATTTAAGGCTCGAGAAAGGTCTGCGAGCTGGGTGCACTCGTCGCCGCCTTCGTGCGAGCTGTTGGAATAGCTTGCAATCTCCGCATGGTGAGAGAATTATTGCCCAATGAATGAAGGAGGTGCCGTGTTCACTGCCGTTGGACCGGAAGTTCAGGGCGCTCTCGCGCAAATCGAGCGGACTTTTGCTCTACAGCGAACTCACCAATGGGACGTCAAGGCCACCACCGCCGAGCAACGGAAGGAAAAACTGAGGAAGTTGAAGTCGGCCGTCGAGGCCCACGGCGATGAGATCGTGGCAGCGGTGAAACAGGACACCCGCAAGCCTGAGAACGAAATAAGAGTCACGGAACTCCTGAACGTGATCGCCAATATCGATCGGAACATCAATAATCTCGATGACTGGATGAAGCCGGTCGAGGTGTCGCCCGCCCTCAACAAGAACGACAACGCGAAGATTGTCAGCGAGGCGAGAGGCGTATGTTTGATATTGGGTCCTTGGAACTTTCCGCTTGGGTTGGCTTTTGGCCCACTGGCTGCAGCGGTTGGCGCGGGAAACTGCTGCATCGTCAAGCTGACCGACTTGTGCCCCGCCACGGCGAGAGTAGCCGCCAAAATCATCAAGGAGACTTTCGAGGAAATGGAGGTTGCGTTATTCGAAGGCGGCGTAGACGTGGCAAGCGCCTTGCTTGATCTCCCGTTCAACCACATTTTCTTCACGGGAAGCACGCGAGTCGGAAAGCTGGTCATGGCGGCGGCGGCCAAGCACCTGGCCACCGTGACGCTGGAATTGGGCGGGAAATCGCCCGTCATCGTCGATGAAGACGCGGATGTGAGAAAGATTGCCGGCGATCTCGCCGCGGCCAAGCAATTCAATGGCGGGCAGGCCTGCATCTGTCCCGACTATGTATTCGTCAAGGAGGAGCAGAAGAATGCCTTGGTCGAGGAGTTTCGAGCCCGAGTGACGAAGAACCTCTACGGCGAAGACGGGAGCATCAACAAGGCAGGCATCGCCCAGATTGTGAATGACCAGAACTTTGCCCGCATCAAGAAACTCTTCGACGATGCCGTGAGCAAGGGTGCCAAAACTGCTGTGGGCGGCATTCTGGAGGCGGCCGACCGCACGATACATCCCACCATGCTCACGGATGTCACGCCTGACATGCTGATCATGCAGGAGGAGATTTTCGGACCGATCGTACCCATCCTGACCTACGAGAGCCTCGATGATGTCATCGACTACGTCGCGGGGCGGGCGAAGCCGTTGGCGCTCTACATCTACAGCAATAATCAGAAAAACATCGATCGTATTCTCAGCCGGACCTCATCGGGTGGAGTGACGATCAACGGGTTCTTCTCCCATTACCTGGAAAACCAGCTGCCTTTTGGCGGCGTAAATCAAAGCGGAATGGGAAGCTATCACGGCATCTTTGGGTTTAAGGCGTTCTCTCATGAGCGCGCAATCTACATACAGGCGAATCGCTAGGTTCTCCTGCAAATCACCGCGATGCCACAGCCGAAGATCTCAGTAAGGATGGCCCACCGCCAGCTTGCCTCATGGCAGCCGTACGACTCGAGGGAGGTTCAGTGCGGGATCCTTCGGGTCGTAGGGCGATTTCGGCGACTTGTAGGTTGCTGATAGGTAGGCAACGAGTGCATCAATATCCTGCGGGCCCCCAATCCGATCGGTTCCCTGCGGTAAGATGCTAAAGTCATCCCCGCCCGATGCCAGATAGTTGTCGACAGTTACTCGGTAGAGTTTTGTCGGATGCTGGACCACACCGTGATCCACGATCCGGTCAATCGGACCGTCACTGGCGGGCATAAGCAATGTCACATTAACGATCTTCTGACATGGCGCCGCTGACACGCTCCAATCAACATGCAGGCCACTTGAAACTTGGAGTACCCGGTTGGCAGTTTGACCATTGCACCCGGGAAATTGTTGCTCCAAGAGATCCTTAATTTCGCCGGCAGTGAGCGTCATAGTCACAAGAGAGTTGCCGAACGGGCGCACCGCAAACGCTTCCTGATACGTGACGTTGTGCGGATAGGTCGCCTGGGCCACGTCGAACCCGGGGGGGCGCACGCCCCCTGCGTTCACGAATGCAATTTCAGCGCCGCCCGTTTGCGCAGGTGATGTTGCCGCGAATTCCGAGTCCGCAATCAGGTCCCCTGCCGGCTCTTCGCCACTCGGTCCTGGCGCGTTCGTAAGCGGTGCTGCGATCGCACCAATCACTTGGTTAGCCAGTGGCGCGACAGCGACGGCGTAATCAGCGACTAGCGCGCGAATTCGCTCGATCGACGGAGACAGCAAGAAGCGATGTACCGGCGACATCAAGTCATCGGCCGCCGGGTGGCTGACCACAAGATTGGATGCCGCGATGTGCGTCACCCGTCCCGTCGAACTGTCCACACTGAGATCGATGTCGCTGAGAAGTCGGCCATAATAGCCAGCCTGGGTGACCGGGATCAGCCGCCCGGCACTGTTCGGCAGTCGGCAGTTGTAAGCCTTGTGGGTATGGCCGGAAATGACCAGATCGACAGAATCGCTGAGGCGTGAAACTATGTCCACAATCGGCGAATGCGTCGGGCCTCCGAGGCCGTCCGCGCAGTCATTGATCCCACCTGTCGCGGGAACCGTCGCCGGGCTCTGAGATCCGCCTTGGTGAATCAGCACAATAATTGCGTGGATTCCTTGGGCATGCAGTTCTGGAATCAAGGCGTTGACCGTTTCCGCCTCGTCTTTAAACGTGAGCCCCGAGACACCTTGCGGCGTCACTATGCTCGGCGTCCCCTTCAACCCAACGCCGATAAACGCGACGCGAACTCCTTGGAATGTCTTGATGACGTACGGCGGGAAGAGGGTCTTGCCCGTTGCCGTGTACACCACATTCGCCGCCAGATACTTGAACGCGGCGCCGGGAAATGCACGCTTCTCCAAGCATGTTTGAAGCCTGCGGGGAAAACATCCGCCGTTCTGTTTCCGTAGCAGTTCGGCTGGCCCCCGGTCGAATTCGTGGTTGCCGACAGCGGCGAAATCAAGTCCGAGCAAGTTCATCGCTTCGATGGTCGCTTCGTCATGATAGAACGCGGAGATCAACGGGCTGGCGCCCACCAAATCGCCAGCGCTCACGACCACGTGATTGGGGTTTTCGCTCTTCAACTCGGCCACGTACGCGGCCAAATAGTCGATTCCGCCGGCCGTGACCGCCGGCTGTCCGGCAACTGGCGCAGAACCACCCGCCTGAAGGTTGCCATGGAAATCATTAAAGGCGACGATTTTGACCGTCACGGGGTGTTGCGTCGGACGCGTGAGACCGCAAACCGACGCTGTCAACGCTATAGCACATCCACCAACTAGAGCGCCCACCTTCATGCGCCAATCTTACGGCACCGTGCGTAACGGGCGCTATATGATCGGATCATTTGTCACGTCAAGAGGGACCGCGCGAACGCGGTTATTGCCTAGTTTCAGATCGTCGCAGCGCTGCCCTCAACTGGGAGGGTGTCGTCCCCTCCCACGTTCGGAAAGCTCGATAGAAAGAATTCGAATCCTCGTAGCCGAGCAGAAATGCCACTTCCGTGACATCCATCTCCGGGCGGTTGAGGTACGCGTGCGCCAGTTCCTGCCGCACCTCAAGAAGCAACTGCCGGAAGGTTGCGCCGTCATCGATGATTCGACGCTGCAAGGTCCGATCGCTCATCCCGAGCTCGCGCGCCACGGCCGCCATCTCCGGCCGGCTTCCCGTGAGCAGGCGTTTGAGAATCCATTTCACCTGCTCACTGATCGAACTTTGCGCACGGCGCTCTTCAAGCGCGCGTTCGAGCTGCGGATTCAACATGTCAAGCAACTCGGCGTTGTAGGTAAGGAACGGCCGATCGAGATCGATCGCGCGCAGGACGAGCGCATTCCGTCGCGCTCCGAACGTGATCGGGCCCTTGAAATAGGCTGCGCGGAAGCCGGTCGCCTCCGCGCTGCGCTTCAGCTCAACCCTTTTCGCCGTCACCAAATGCCCTGTGCCGCGGCGACCAAGTTCAACGAAGGAGACGAAGGCGGCGTCTGTCAACAAAGGCGGCGTTTCTTCCTGCGCGTGGAGCCACACAGGCTCGATCACGCACTCGTCCTTGCTCACCTTGATTTGCAGTTCCTCGGGCGAACACAGTTGCTTGAAGCGAGCAAGGCGGGTGAGGGCATCCCGGTAGTCACGGGCATAATAGGCCGCCATAGTTGACGGTGGCCGATTGCCAACGTCGATCTGGGTGGC
>JBEKYO010000220.1:0-6965 GCA_049510875.1 Steroidobacteraceae bacterium | reverse complement strand
CGCCAGCGCGCGGCGTTCCACGTGGTCATGGCGAGCGGAGTGTGTGCGCTGTGGGGCTGGGGGCTCATATGGTGGACGCCAACCTTTCTCATGCGCTCCTATCAACTCGACGTGGGCGCGGCGGGTGCCGTTACCGGACATGTGCACCTGGTGGGCGGAATCATCGCGACAGCGGGCACGGCATGGTGGTTATCGCGTCCCGCCATGACCGATCCTCGGCGCGTGGTCTGGCTGCTCGCAGCGGGGGTCGGACTCGCGACCATTCCCTCGTTCATCGCGTATTGGACGGATTCGTTGTCCCTGGCGAAGCTGATGTTCTGGATTTTCATCCCCGCCATTTATTTCTACATCGGACCGTGCATGGGTCTGCTGCAGAATCTCGCACCGTTTCGCATGCGCGCCATGTTCACCGCCTGGTCGCTGCTGGTCGGCAATCTATTCAATCTGATTGTCGCGCCGCAGGCCGTGGGATTCATGAGCGACCGGTTTGCGGGGGTGCACGGCGCCGACGCGGCGTCGCTGCGCACGGCATTGCTGGTACTCGCGCCGACGGGGCTATGGGCCGCCTGGCATTTTTTGATGGCAGCCAGGACCATCGTCGCCGACCAAGAGCGCGCCACGGGCTATCCGATCGGGAGACCATGATGAACAGAGTCCTCGTCACCGTCCTATTCGTGTGCGGGTTCAGTCTCGCCGCGCGCGCCGGAACCACCGGCGTCCAGGTGCTCAACGACGATGCGTCCTATCCGGAAGGCCCGGTGTGGCATGACGGCAAACTGTACTACGTCGAGTACGGACGCAACGCGGTGACGGTCTGGGACGGGCGCACCAATCAGCGCTTCTGGTCGCAGCCGGGTTGCGGACAGTCCGCGGTGGTCACCACGATCCGGCGGGACTTCCTGACCACATGCTTCGACAACGGCACGATCGGGCGCTTCGATGCGATGGGGCGGACTCTGCCCGCCTATGCGCACGACAAGGACGGGAACACATTTGCCGGTCCCAATGACTTCGCACCGGACGGCGCCGGCGGAATTTATTTCACGGCATCCGGGGACATGACTCACGGCCCGGTGACCGACGGCAAAGTCTTCTACATCGCGCCCGACGAAACGATCACGCTGAGAGCCACCGATTTGCGCAACGCCAACGGCATCGCGGTCTCCAAGGACGGCAAAACCCTGTATGTGGTCGAGACGGACGCGAATCGATTGCTGCAATTCGATATCGCCGCGGACGGCTCGCTGTCCGGACGGCGCGTGTTCGTCAATCTCGACGAGCTGACCGGGCATCGCGTTCACATCTGGCCGGATGGCGTCAAAATCGATTCACGTGGCGCCATTTACATCGGCCAGAGTCCCCGGGAAACCAAAGTTCCGCTGGCGGGCACCATCTTCGTGGTCGATGCGCATGCCCATCTGCTGCGAACGCTCGTGCTCCCGTCGCTGCAGGTGCCGAACTTTGCGTTCAGCCCGGACGAGCGAACGCTCTATGTGGCCGGAGTCGATGAACTCGACAAACCGTACCGGGGCAAGCTGTACTCGATACCCAACCGGTGACTTGAGCGGTTTCAGCGAGCGAGCCATCCGCCGTCGACGACCAGATTCGCTCCGGTGATGTAGGTTGCCATATCGCTCGCCAGAAACACGGCGGCGTTGGCGATGTCCTCGGGTCGGCCCAACCGCGGCCAGGGCGTGCGGCGGCGCGCGTTCTCGAGCAGCGCCGGATCCATCGGCAGCCCGGGCTGCCCGGTCACGATCTTGCCGGGCGATATGCAGTTGCAGACGATCAGCTGGTCCGCATAGTCGACGGCGATCTGCTTGGTGAGGTAAATGGCGCCGGCCTTGCTGACCCCGTAGGGGGTGTCGCGCGGCGCCGTCACGATCCCTTGCTGCGAGCCGAGATTGATCAGCCGCCCGCGCACCTCCCGAAGCGGCTCCTGGGTGATCATTTGCTGAACGGCGCGTTTGCAGCCGTTGAACATGCCCGTCAGGTTGACGTCCAGCACCTCGGCCCACTGGGCCGCGCTGGTGTCGAGCAGGGGAGTGCCGGAATAGATCGCGGCGTTGTTGACCATGACGTCGAGCCGCCCGCACCTTGCGACCGTCTTCGCGATCAATGCATCGACATCGTCCCAACGCGCAACGTTCGCGTGCTCGTAGGCCGCCCTTCCGCCGGCGTGCAGGATCCGCGCCAGCGTGCTCTCGCCACCTTCGAGCGGCTCCGGTACGATATCCGCAATGGTCACCTCGGCACCTTCGGCCGCGAAACTCATGGCGATCGCCCGGCCTATCCCTGAGCTTGCACCCGTGACAATGGCGACCTTTCCGCCGAGTAATCCGTACATACGTGCCCGCTAGCTTACCGCAAACGACAGAACCCGACATGGCGCTTGCCGCCGCCTTGTTCGCGGATCTCGGCGCAGCCACTCGCAAGGGACGCGGCATCGTGCGCGACTCTTACGGCGAGGGCGAACAAGCCGCACACGATCTCGTACGTTCTGCCGCCGCGGCGCTGGGCCTGGAGATTTCGATCGACGCGATCGGCAATATGCTGATGACGCTGCCGGGTTCGCAGCGGGATGCGCCGGGCATCCTCATCGGATCGCATCTCGATAGCGTGCCGCAGGGTGGCAATTTCGACGGCGCGGCCGGGGTGGTCGCGGGTCTTTGCGCGCTGTCGGGTCTGCGCCGTGCGGGCGCCGTTCCCCGCGTCGATCTTAAGGTCATGGCGATTCGCGGCGAGGAATCCTCATGGTTCGACATATCCTACATCGGCAGCCGCGGCGCCTTCGGATTGCTCGATCCGGAGTGCCTCGCAATCCCGCGCTCGGACAACGGCTGCAGCTTCGAGTCCGCATTGCTCGCGCGCGGTTTCGATCCCGGAGCCATTCGCGAGCGGCGGCGCCTGCTCGACCCCGCGCGAATCCGCGCCTACCTGGAAGTGCATATCGAGCAGGGTCCGACTTTGGTGGAAATGGGTCTGCCCGCCGCGGTGGTATCGGCCATCCGCGGCTGCCGGAGATTCCGCAATGCACGCTGCGTCGGGCAATACGGCCACTCGGGCACGCTGTCGCGCGAACAACGCCAAGACGCGGTCGCGGCGACGGTGGCCCTGCTGCACCACCTGGAGTCGGTCTGGATCGAATACGAACGTCGCGGCGCCGATCTTGTGTTTACCGCCGGCGAACTGTGCACCGATCCGGCGCTGCACGCGCCGAGCAAAGTGTCCGGCGAAACCCGCTTCGTTCTCGATATTCGCAGCGCCTCGGAGACTACCATGGGGGAAATCGTTGCCGAGGCACGCGCGGCGGCCGTACGCATCGGCCGGGACTACCGGGTTCGATTCGAACTGGGGGACACCAGCGACTCGCCCGCGGCGGTCATGGACCCGGGGCTGCGGGCGGCGCTCAAGGGGGTGTTCGATCGACCCTTCGAGATGGCCAGCGGAGCCGGGCACGATGCCGCGGTGTTCGCCAGCGTCGGCATCCCGAGCGCGATGATCTTTGTGCGTAATGAGAATGGCAGCCACAATGCCGAGGAGCGCATGGACTTGGAGGACTTCGCAGTGGCAACACGCGGCTTGATTCGGCTGCTCACGCAGATTACACAGACAGGCTCCTAATGAACTTGCTCGTCACCGGTGCGACGGGATTCGTCATGAGCGTGCTCGGCCGCGAGTGGCTTGCCGTTCACCCCGGGGCGCGGCTCGTGGTGCTCGATGCGGCGCCGATGGATCCGGCAGCCCAGCGCTTTTTCGCCCCGGTCGCGGACAGGCTCGATGTCGTCGTGGCCGACGTGACGCGGCCGGAGAGCTGGCGCGGCCAACTCGCTCGCCACGAGATCACGCATGCCGTTCATGGCGCGACGGTCACGCCGCTGTCGCGCGGCACGGCCGCCGAGTCGGCGAGGGAACCCGAAGCGGAAAACCCGGCGCGGATCATCGACGTGAACGTGATGGGCACCGTGGCGATGCTCGACTGGGCGCGCAGCGTTCCCGGTCTGCGGCGCTTCATCTACGTGAGTTCCGGGGCGGTCTACAAGAACTGGGGCCCGGACCGTCCCGGCGAGCCGCTTCCCGAAGACGGCTATGTCATGCCGCGCCGGCTCTATGGCATTTCGAAACTCGCGTCCGAGTTGATCACGGAGAGGTATGGCGACCTGTTCGGATTTTCCACGGCGTCGGTGCGCCTGTCGTCAGTCTTTGGCACAATGGACCGGGTGACGGCGAGCCGCAATTTCCGGCATGTTCCGAACCGCATCGCGCACCTGGCGATCGAGGGCAAACGCTGCGTGCGCGTGAATACGCTCGATGCGGTGGGCGACTACATCCATTCCGAGGATGTCGCGCGCGCGATAGTGGCGCTGTTGGATGCGCCGAGCCTGCGATACGGCACCTACAACATCGCCGCCGGAGCCACGGCGACCATCGGTGAGCTGGCCGCGTGGGCGGCCGAAAAGGTGCCGGGCTTTCATGCCGAGATTGTGCCTCCCGCCGAAGCGGACATTCTCCAAGATCCGAGCCTCTCGGGCGGGATGTGGGGCGCGTACGATATCTCGCGAATCAGCGCCGACACGGGATGGCGGCCCCGGACCACGCGCGACGCGTTGCACGCGTACATGGACTGGATCGCGGCGCAACGATGACCGCGGGCGGGCCCTATCCACGCGATCTTGTGGGCTATGGCGGCGATCCGCCGCACCCGCGATGGCCGCGCGAGGCCAACATAGCCGTCTCGATCGTGCTCAATCTCGAAGAGGGCGGGGAGAGCTGCGTGCTGCACGGCGACCGGTTCTCAGAGTCGGTATTGACCGACGTGGGCGCCCAGCCGTTGCAGGGCGCGCGCAACATGAACGTCGAGTCAACCTTCGAGTACGGTTCGCGAGTGGGGTTTTGGGAGATTCTGCGGATCTTGCAGGAGCGGCGGTTGCAGGCCACGATCTATGCGGTGGGCATGGCCCTCGAACGAAATCCCAAAGCGGCCGAGGCGCTCGCGCGCAGCGGCCTTGAAGTCGCCTGCCATGGTTATCGATGGGTCGATTACCAGTCGATGCCGGAAGCGGCGGAACGGGCCGATATCGTGCACAACATCGAAGTGATTACGCGCCTGACGGGCCGACGGCCGGTCGGCTGGTATACGGGCAGGCCCAGCCCGAACACCCGGCGCCTGGTGGTCGACATGGGCGGCTTTCTATATGACAGCGACGCCTACAACGACGATCTGCCGTATTGGACGCGTGTCGGCAACCATGCGCATCTGGTCCTGCCGCACAGCTTCGATACCAACGACAGCCGCTTGCAGCGGGACGGTGATTTCAGCACGGGGGAGGATTTTTACGTGTATTGCCGGGATGCCTTCGACTGGCTGTATCGCCAGGGCAGCGAGGGCCGGCCGCGCATGATGACGATCAGCCTGCATGGGCGAATCATCGGCCGCCCCGGGCGCATCGGCGCTTTGACGCGCCTGCTCGACCACATGCAGCGACACGCCGCGGTCTGGATTTGCAGCCGCGCCGACATCGCGCGCCATTGGATCGCGCAGCACCCGGCCCGCTGATGAGTGGCCGCGCGCGGGCAACCGCCACGTCGCGGGCCGGGATGGTCAGTGCTTCACCACTTCAGCGCCGGCCAAGTGAGAATCGGGCCTTCGAGCTGCCCCGGGCTTTATGAGTCCGAGCTGCTTTGCCACCACGGCGTCGAGCATCCTCGCAGGAAGAAGCCTGGGTAAAGTCCAGTTCTTGAAACGCTGCTTAATGACTGCGTAGCGTGCCTTCGGTTTTGCCGTGCTGAGTGCCAGATGGACGGCTTCTCCGAGACGCTCAGGGGATAAGCCCTTACGTCCTTCGGCGACGATGAACTTCTGAAAGTTCTGCACCGCGTTCCAATATTCGGTCGGCTCAAACTCGCTCAGATCTTCTTTTTCGCCCTTGTCGTACATCGTCGTGTTCACGAAGCCCGGTTCGATCATTACGAGGTCGATGCCAAATAACATTAGTTCCAACCGCAGCACGTCCGACATTCCTTCAAGACCAGATTTGGAAGCGCTATACGCACCGAGAAGCGGGATAGGCACTTTTGCACCGCTGGAGGTGATATTCACGATGCGCCCGGCGGGACCCTGCCGCTTCCTATCTGTTCCCAAAAGAGAAGCGAAGGCTTGAGTTACGACAAGCGGAGAAACCATGTTGACATCCAACTGCCGCCGGTACTCGCTGGGCCTCAGATAAAGCAGTGGTCCACTCACCACGATTCCTGCATTGTTCACCAGGCCAACCAGATTCCTGTCGCCTATCATGGAGCCGACCTTCCGGGCAGCTTGATGTACGGCGTCGGCGTCCGTAATGTCCATCATGAGAGGCACGAAGCCATAACCGAACTCTTTTTGCAAACGATCGGCGTCAGCCTGCTTGCGTACAGAGCCGAATACGCGAAATCCCTTTGAAACAAGCACCTTTGTGGTTCCCCAACCAATTCCGGTCGAGACCCCGGTAACTACGACATCTTTGCTGTTCGCCATCGCATTTCTCGAAATTACTAATTCGGGTAATCCTCGCCGTTATCGACCAGAACTGTCTGTGCGTCAGCGAACGGCGATGGGAGTTGGTGATAACCCTTCGATCTCCGTTATCGAGAAAATCGTAGGGTATGCTCCGACGACCGGTTGTGGTCGGTCAGCGACCCCCAACCTCGCGGATCGGTCGAAGGTCGCTTCCTGACCCGGAGCGGCAGGAGCGCTCGGTATTCGGGTATACGCCGTTTTATGACGATTCTGGCATTAATGACTCGGTGACGTTTTCCAAGGATCGGAGGCGCTGAAGGCAGCTCGATCGGTCGAAATTGATCAGTCTGATTCGTCGTCCGGAAAAGCAACTGGAGGCTGCGATGAGAGAGCTGATCTTGAAGATGTCTATATCGATCGATGGCTTCGTAGCCAGCGAGGACGGCGGAGCCAAATGGATCTTTGA
>JBEKYO010000219.1:0-7517 GCA_049510875.1 Steroidobacteraceae bacterium | reverse complement strand
CAAATCTTCGACGTGACCGACGAGGCTCAGGCCGGCGAAACCTATCGGAGCCCGCCGATCATGCTCGATTCCATCGAGATTCTGGATGCCCGCATCACCTACGGCGACATGCACATTTTCGGGCACTGGCATCTGACCAATAAGCCGGCGCTGCTGATCGGCATGGATGTGCTCGGCTTGCTCGACACTTTCATCATTGACTACCGCCGCCACGAACTTCAGTTGCGTATGCGCACCGACCAGAAATGAAGATCGACGCCGTGCTGTCAATCTCCATAGGCGTGTGCACCGTCGTGCTCGCATCGGCTTGCTCCTGCTCACTGCCGCGCACTACCCCGCCGCAGCAAGTACCCGCCGCAACCCAGCTTGGCGGCGGGTCCGGCGACCGACCCCAGACCGATGTGGATGATGACATGCGAAAGCGGGGATATAAGCCGACGATCTATCGCGGCGAACGCGTGTATTGCCGCAACGAGGCTCTCACCGGCTCCAACTTGGAAAGCAAAGTCTGTCTGACCGCAAAACAAATTGAAGACCAGGAACGGTCAGGGAAAGACATCCTCAATGGGAACCGCCAGGCCGGGTGCTTACCCACGAAGAGCGGCTGCAACTGAGGCGATTGGCGAAGCTCGCCATAAAATGGTCTGGGGAGGCACCGCCCGCTTGAGACGGTACAGCCATCATCGGCAACCCCATGACTTCAGGTTTTGGGGCGGTAGCTCTGCGCGGGCGAAGCCGACCAACGCACGCTCTAAAAGGCAACATAACTTTCCTTATGCATCAATGAGTTACACGGCCGGTCTCCAAAATGACCGGGAAATAGAGGATGGTTCTACCGTAGGTTATTGCACAAAAATCAAGGCGTCCCCGACTTCCGCCCGAAAAGGCATACCCACTTTTAGTCGCGAAGCGCTCTATGCTTGAGGGAAGGTCAACCCCGGGGCTATGGGTGTGGGCGTACCGGACAGTCGTAACTTCGTCGCGGGCATCGCCGCCCAATATGGGAGCCGGCTGCGCCGTTTTCTGACCGTCCGTCTGCGCAATACCGCCGACGTTCCGGACCTCGCGCAGGAGGTTTTTTTGCGGCTATTGCGCGTCGAGGGCTACGAGCGCATCCGCAGCCCCGAGGCCTACCTATTCACGATTGCGAGCCATGTGATTCAGCAACATTCCGCGCGGCACTCGTGTGCACCGGTCTCGGTCGATATTGCTGAGGTCTTCTCGGAACTGCGCACCTCCGCGAGCGACGACCCTCCCGATCAGGCCGCACACGCTCAACGGCTCGCCGAACTTGAAAGAATTCTCACAGTATTGCCGTCGCGCGTGGCGAGCGCGCTCGTTCTACACCGGCTGGCGGGTTATTCCGTGCAAGAAGTGGCCGATGAGCTCGGCGTATCGCGGGAGACCGCAAAGAAGTATCTGGCGCGCGCAGTCGAGCACTGCCGCAATATAAGGGCGACCGGGGGCGCCACACTATGAAGATCGGACTCTCGAGCGCGAAGCCTCACCCTGCCGTAGTTGCCGAGGCCTCGGCTTGGTTCATCGAGTTCCGCGCGGGCGATGTGAACGATGAGGCTCGTCTGAGTTTCATCGATTGGCTGCGCCGCTCGCCCGAACACATCCAGGCATATCTTGAGGTCTCGAGTGCGTGGGCCGAGCTTCCGGCGTCGGACCCCGACGGCCGGATCGACATCGGCTCGCTCATCGCGCGGGCTCGAAGCGACGTCGGCGTCATTGAGTTGTCGCCCACGGGAGCGCGTGCTCCTCACACCCCGCATCCTGCGCCGCCGCCGATCGGGCCGCTCTCGTGGTGGCCGAAGCAGCGGCGAGCCGTGCTCGCAACGGCTGCTTTCGCGCTCCTGGCGATGGTGGCGGCTCGCTACTGGGCCGGCATGGATACGGCCCTGTCCTACTCCACGGGAATCGGCGAACAGCGCACCATTGCGCTCGCCGACGGGTCGACGGTCGAGCTCAATGCGCGCTCGAGTCTTCACGTTCATCTCACCGACCGGCAGCGCAACGTGACGCTGATCGAAGGTCAGGCCTTGTTTCGGGTTTCCAAGGATCCGCGCCGCCCCTTTGTGGTGCGTGCCGGCGATGCGCAAGTGCGCGCGGTGGGGACCGAATTCGACGTCTACCGGAGGCAGAGCGAAACGGTCGTGACGGTGGTCGAGGGCCGGGTGGAGACGTACGAGGATTCAGGCCGCGCCGGCGAGCCGGCCATCGTTCTATCGGCAGGCGAGCAGCTCACCGTCCTGCCTCACACCCCGACCAAGCCGACTCGGGCCGACCCGTCGGTCGCCACGGCCTGGCTGCACAAACGGCTCATATTCGAGGAGACACCTTTGAGCGAAGTGGCCGAGCAGTTCAACCGCTACAACCGGCGACCGCTCGACATCGAAGATCGTGAGATCAAGAAGCTCAAGATCAGCGGCGTTTATTCATCAACCGACCCGGCATCGCTCATCAGTTTTCTGCGCAACCAGTCATCGATTCAGGTCATTGAAACGGAGAACAACGTGCGCGTAGTTCGTCGCGAGGCTCACTAAACCCATACCCATTTTTTATGTGACAACGCTCTACTGTCATCAGGACCGGCGGCCACGTTGGCCGACGAAGAACAGAAGCCTCTCAAGGTGCGCAGGAGCGCTCATGCGAATTGCGGTTCTTGCGGCGGCCGTTTTTGTCTCCATTGTCGGACTGGCCATGGCCGACAACGCAATTGCCTCCATTCGACAGCCCACCCACATCGCCGCGCAGCCGCTCGGGCCCGCGCTCATGCAACTCGCGCAGAGCCGTGGACTTCAGGTTCTGTACCTGTCGAGCACCGTTCGCGATTTGCGCACGCTCGGCGCGGACGGAGACATCACGGCCGAGGAGGCATTCGACCAACTCCTCACGGGCACGGGCCTGACCTATCGCTATCTGGACGAGAACACCGTGACTGTCGTTCCGCTGGACCCTCTCGCCAGCCCGGCCGGCGGTGGGGTTTCATTGCAAAAACCCGATGTCAACATAGTCGCTCTCCAGGAAGCCGCGACTGTTTCTCCGGAGCGCTATTTGCTGGCGCAGGCCACATCCGCCCCGGATCCGCCGATCTCGGCGCCGGCGGAGCAACCGACGCCACAACTCGCGGAAGTCGTCGTGACCGGGTCGCGCATTCCCGTGCCGGCGAACATCTCTGCGACGAGTCCGACGACCATACTTACCAATCAAGAGATTCAACTGCAGGGGCACACCGACATAACCGATGTGATCAACGCTTTGCCGCAGAACATTATCGGCACCGGCCAGGATTTCGGGAATACGTCGAGTCCCTTGACTGCGACGGGTGGCTTCTCGACCGTGGATCTTCGGGGCCTCGGACCCCAGCGCACCTTGGTACTGGTCAATGGCCGGCGCCTCGGCGCCGGTGACCCCAGTACCTCGAATCAAAATGTAGCGCCCGACATCGACCAGATTCCGGCGCCATTGATCGAGAGGGTCGACGTGGTGACGGGCGGTGCATCGGCGACATACGGATCGGATGCGATCGCGGGCGTCGTCAACTTTATCCTGAAAAAGGACTTTCAGGGCATCCAGGTCGACGGCCAGTATGGGTTCAGCCAGCACGACCAGCACAACAGCTATGCCGAGGGCCTTTTGAGTCATGACGACCCCATCAGCGGTTTCACGGCGGTGACGCCGCCGACGGGGAGCATCCGCGACGGTTACAAGCACGACCTCTCGATGCTCATGGGTACGAACTTTGCCGACGGCACCGGCAACATCACCGGGTACTTCGTGTATCACAATCAGCAACCGGTCACGGCCTCCGCGCGCGATTTTTCCGATTGTGAGCTCTACTCTCGCCCGCAGTTTACCGCTGCAGGGCCTTTTACCGGCGTGGACTGTTACGGCAGCTCCAACTCGAACAGCTTCTCCCCGGAGACGCCGGGCGCCGCCGGCGCCGGCAGCCGGTACACCGTGGTGGGCAACAACCTACTCCCTTGGCCGCAGGCCGCATCTAGTCCCCCGGCCATCTATGATTTCAACGAATACGAATACCTGCAGCGCGAAGACAAGCGCTACCAGGCGGGTTTTCTGGCGCACGACGACATCAATGACTTCGTCAAGCCGTACATGGAGTTCGGTTGGATGGATGACCGAACACAGGCCGTGGTTGCCCCGTCGGGGTTGTTCATCGGAAACTATCCGTTCACGTCGGACAACAATGAACTCATCAATTGCAGCAACCCCCTGCTGAGCCCGCAGGAACGCTCCCTGATTTGCACCCCTGCCCAAATTGCGGGTGACACCGCCAATCCGGGCTCAGCAGGCAACAGCGCCGATGTCCAGATCGGTCGGCGCAACATCGAGGGCGGTGGACGCACATCAATTTATGAGCACCAGAATCTCCGGCTGGTGATCGGCACGAAGGGCGATGTGATCGACGGATGGACGTACGATCTGTACTCCTCGTACTACTACGTGAACACATTCCAGGCGAACGACAACTATCTCGACTACGCCAAGGCCGGAAACGCTCTGCAAGTCACGACCGGCCCCACAGGCGCTCCGGTCTGCATCAGCGGGGGCGAGTGCGTACCCTGGAACATCTTTCGGACGGGCGGCGTGACGCAAGCGGCGTTGAACTATCTCGAGACCCCGGGCACGGCCGAAGGCAACAACTCCGAGCAGATCGAGCACATCGATGTGACCGGTGACTTGGGCAAGTACGGCGTCAAATCGCCGTTTGCAAACGAGAGCCTCGCGGCCAACGTGGGCGGCGAGCACCGCATGGATTCGGTGACCTTCAGTCCAGACGGAGCCGAACTCGCGGGCGACTTGGCCGGCTTTTCCGGCGCTAGCGTACCGATCAATGCGCATTACGACATCAACGAGGCGTTTGCGGAGCTCAGGGCGCCGATCGCCCATGATTTGCCGGGTGCGTACGACTTGGTGGCGGACACGGGTTATCGCTACTCCGACTACAACACCACAGGCTCGACCAACACCTACAAGTTCGAGGTGCAATACGCGCCGATCCAGGATGCGCGGCTGCGCTTCTCCTTCGACCGTGCCGTCCGCGCGCCGAATCTGATTGAGCTGTTCCTGGCACCCTCCTACGGGCAGGAAGGCGTCTTCACGACGGATCCCTGTGCGGGCATTCCGACCGCGACGTTGGCGCAATGCGAACATACCGGGGTAACGCCGGCGCAGTACGCAATCAACCCCAAAACGGGAATCAACAGCATTACCCAGTGCGTGTCCGGCCAGTGTGGCCAGGTGATCGAGGGAAACGACCAGTTGAAGCCCGAAGTCGCCAGTACTTGGTCCTTAGGATTGACCTTCACTCCGGTCGCGTTGCCCGGATTTAACGCAAGCGTCGACTACTATCACATTCGACTGCTGAATGAGATCAGCAACTACCCATTCGCCGCCCTCTTTAACGGATGTCTCCTGCAGGATAACCCGATCTATTGCAGTCAAATCGTGCGCACGCCGCAGGGTGCACTCACCGGCGCATCGGTCGCCGGCGGCGGATATATTCTTCAGAAGGATTACAACGTCGGCCTCTCGATCGTGTCCGGAATCGATCTGATCATGAACTATCGGTACACGCTACCGGCTGGCTGGGGATCTCTCAGCGCAGCCTTAAATGGCGCCTACCTTCTACACGATACGACTACGCCCTACCCGGGGTCGGGGAGCTACGATTGCGCCGGTCTATTCGGATCGAGCTGCGAGAACGGCTCGGTGAATCCGCATTGGCGCCACAATCTACGGTTGACGTGGGATACGCCGTGGAAAATGCTCTTCTCGGCGCAATGGCGTTTCATTGGTCCCACGAGCTTCGACAACAACTCCACGAACCCGTTGCTGGCCGGGGCAGAGGAGGCCGGAACGACCACCCGCCCCTACTATGACCAGTATAACGCGCGCATCCCGGGCTACAGCTACCTGGACCTGACAGCGGTGTGGCATGCGCTCGCGAACCTGGAATTGCGCGCGGGCGTCACGAATTTGCTCGATAAGGATCCGCCGCTCATTCCGTCGGGAGATATTTCGAGCAACAGCGGACCGGCCAACTCCTATCCGACCTATGACTATTTGGGTCGGCAGATGTTCGCCGCGTTCACGGCAAAATTTTAGAGCATGACGAGAGGCCCATCGGGTGATTGCAAGTCGTGAGCATGGTGCTCTGCTGCTGACCCCGGTCCGAGAATACACGTGAAAGTATTGATCGTAGAGGACCATGCCCATGCGCGAGATAGCCTGATTGGGCTGTGTGAGCGCAGGGGCGATATACAAGTAGTCGGCGAGGCCGCCTGCGGCAAGGCGGCGATTGACGCGGCGGGCACGCTTGACCCGGACATCGTGCTCCTGGATGCGGAATTGCCGGACATGTCGGGCTTCGACCTGTTGCGAGCGGTGGCGGCGGACACGTGTCCTTTGGGCATTATGGTTTCGAGCTGCTCCGATCACGCGACTCGGGCCTTCGAAGAAGGCGCTTTTGATTACCTGGTGATGCCCGTGGCTGCAACGCGATTCGACCGGGCAATGGCTCGCGCCCGTTATCGACTCAATGACGCGGCACCCGGGAGCGGCCGTTTTTCTTCGGATTCGTCAGAGTTCGGTCGCGCGGTGCCGGTTCCACCACGGTTTTTGGTCGGTGAGCGACAGCGGAAACTATATCCGCTCGAGCCGAAATCAATCGACTACATCGAAGCGGACGGCAACTACGTAACCTTGCGCGCCGGCGAGGTGGAATACCTCAGCCGCGATTCGATCAAGCGTCTATCGATGCAGCTGGCGGAGCTTGGCTTCATTCGCATCGCACGGTCGTTGCTGGTGAATGCCGCCGCGGTGTTATATGCCGAAGTGAGGTCATGGAACATTTGCTTTGACACTGGCCTCCGGTGTTTGCCTGCACTCGAGCGCCGCCTATCGCGATTCGATTCTGCGCATTATCCCGCTGCCCGCCTTGTCGAAGCGTTACGCGGGTACGGCGCCGTAGAGGTCCATTGCACGCGTGGCCATCTGCATCCTCCCTACGCCGCAACGGCGGCGCCTTCGGCTTCATTGGCGGTCGATGCCTGCCGTTTGCGGTGTTCCAGCTTCGCGCGGTACATGTCTTCATCGGCGACCTTCAGCAGTGCGTCGGTATTGTCCCCATCGCTGGGATATACGCTGATGCCAAAGCTGGCTCCGATCCGTAGCTCGCGGCCGCCGTAGGCAAGCGGCTGCGCAATCGCGATTGCAACCAAATCCGCGATTCGGCGCGCCTCGGCAAGCTCGCCCACGCCGGGTAGAACGATGACGAACTCATCTCCCCCTATTCGAGCGACCACATCCGTTCTGCGCACGCTTTCGAGAATGTGCGCGGAAACATGCTGCAGTACTTTGTCTCCAGCTCCGTGTCCATGGGTGTCGTTGATCTGTTTGAATCCATCGAGGTCCAGGTATACGACCGCCATCGGGCTGCGCACGGCGGAATCGCCTCGAATCCAGGAATCGACGCGATCATACAGCGC
>JBEKYO010000218.1:0-7007 GCA_049510875.1 Steroidobacteraceae bacterium | reverse complement strand
CGCGCATGTGGATTTGCTTTCTTGAGTGCCATTGCTGTGCTCATCCAAAGGTGAATGAATAGGCCTGAACGTCGCTGTCCAAGAATTCGATCGAGAAGACGTGCTGGTCCACGGCCGTTGCTTGCCGAATCAACTGATATAAGCGCTGTTCCTTGATGACCCCGTTGCCGTTGTCATCCGTGTCGGCGCCGTGGTTGGCCCCGGGAGGCCCGCCATCCAGTTGCACGCGAAACCGGATTGGCTTGCCATTCGGGCCGGGTCCCAGCACCAGGTGAAGGTCGCGAGCATAGAAACGGTAAACGATCTTGCCGGGCTCCGTGCTCAATGCGGCCTTCTCGCTATCGACGGACCACGGTCCGCTCAATGCCCACTGATTCAGAGCGAGTGACGGGGGCGCCGCGTAAGTCTGCAGGCGGTCATGGACCAATCCCCCCGGCGAGCCGAAGTTCTCCGCACGCCGATACCCGATGTAGGTTTCGGGCGACTGATCGTGCGCCACGTCGGGAGGAGCTTGCACGCCAACGGCTTGCATCGACACCACGCCGGCCGGCGGCAGATCCGAGTATCCCGCCTGGGTGAGCAATTGACGAATGGTGCGCTCCGATTCCTCGTACTGGCCCTCGCCGAAGTGGTGGCCCCGTATCTGTCCGCTCGCGTCAATGAAATAATGCGCGGGCCAATAGTGGTTGTTGAATCCCTGCCAGATCGCGTAGTTGTCATCGAGCGCCACGGGATAGGCGACGCCCAACTCGCTCACCGCGCGCCGCACATTGTCCGGATCCTTCTCGAAGGCAAATTCGGGCGCGTGAACGCCGATGACGACGAGCCCGTGATCCTTGTACCGCTCGTACCATGCCTTGACGTAGGGCAGCGCACGCAGGCAATTGATGCACGAATAGGTCCAGAAATCGACCAACACGACCTTGCCGCGCAAGGCCTGCGGCGTGAGCGCGGGTGAATTCATCCACGCCGTGGCGCCGCTGAGCGAGGGGATTTCACCTTCGATCGGCAGGGAATTCCCCATGGCCATGGAGTCGGCACCGCCCAAGGCGGCAGCCGCCGGTTTGATCGAATCGATCAATGACTGTTCCAGGCGGTTGGTCCCGGCGAGTGACAGGCGCGTGAGTACGCTGCTGTCCCAGCCCAGTGCGATCGCGGCAACGGCGAGCAGCACCGCGACGCCGAGCGCCCGCCGTACCCACTCGCCCGCACCCAAGGAGCGCTTGAGCGCGCTGAATACGCGTCCGCCGGCGAGGATGGCGATTGCCAAGGACGTCGCCGCGCCCGCCGCGTAGGCAAACAGCAGTGCCGTGGTGTGGACGTTCGGACCCGATAACGCGGCGCCCGTCAGGACCAGTCCCAGAATCGGCCCCGCGCACGGCGCCCAGAGCAGACCGGTCGCCACGCCAAGTAGCAACGATGGCAGCACTCCGCCCTGGGCATCGCCTGCGCCACCCTGCGGCACCAAGCGATTTCCCGCGGCCACGAATGGACGCGACATCCAGTCCGCCAGCCGCCGTGACAGCAAGGTGGCGGCGAATGCCGCGAGCAGCACCATCGCAACCCAGCGGCCATATTGGTTGACGCGTACCGCCCAGGCGCCCCCCACCGCCGCGAGGGTGGCAATGCCGGCGAACGTGACCGCCATGCCGATCAACATGGGGAGTCCGCTCGTCAGGAATCTTTGTTCCGTTCGCGCGAACACGAACGGCAGTACCGGCAGGATGCACGGACTCAAGATGGTGAGCACACCGCCGAGGAAAACCAACAGCACTAGAATCATGTTTTGTCGTCTCGTTCGAATTACCCATTCGCACCGGGCGCCAACTCCACAGCCGGGCTGCAGGCTCCTCTCGTGAGGAATCAAGGGGTGCTGTACGGTAAGACCGGCTCCGGGTGAATTAAATTTCAACGGGCGGCCGTGTTCACACATTATGACGGCCGAATACGCGCATTGCGGCGCGGCCAGCCGCCCGGCGCGGCCAGCTTTCGGGCGCCTGCCGCGACAGCGTGCTCCGATTCAGATCGCCATACGATTCAATTGCTTAAGGCGTGCCCCGCCTCCGCGCAATCAGCGCGGCGCCGACTCGGCCCACAGCAGTTGCGTTTGCGGCGAGCAGCGGTAGTCGGCTGCCAAACATGGCGTCTGCGAGAACTTTGGCGCGTACATACCATAGCTCAACGCCGCCGGATCCAAATCGACCGATGGCAGTACTCGCTTGCCGAAATTGGGGCTGGACAGTTGCGACATGTAGTCGCCGGTGGCACAGGCGGACAGGCCCAGCCCAACCATCAGGATCGGCACAAGCTTCAGGTTGCTGATTCGTTTCATGGTATCCGCCAATGCAGAGTATTCGACGCCGCAGCCCCGTAAGTAACACAAACATGATGCCCAATCAATGCTCGCCGCACTGAGCGGCACTTTCCGGGGTCCGGTCCTAGCCGGGCGGTTCCAGCCCCAGTTGAGTCGCCTTTTTTAGAAGCTGAATGGCCGTATCGGCGCCCAGTTTCTGTTTGATGACGGATTGATGGTTGGCGACCGTCTTCGGGTTGAGTCCCAGGGACTCGGCAATCTGCTTGACGGAGTGACCTTGCGCAAGCAGGCGCAGCACTTCGAATTCCCTTGCGGACAAGCCATCAGCCTGATCGGCGGAGAAATCGCCCAAGGCAAGTTTCTGAGCCATCTCCGGGCTCAGGTACCTCTTCCCGGCCGCGATCGAACGTATGGCTTCCACCAGGACATTGGGCGCGCTCGCTTTCGTCACGTAGCCGAAGGCGCCGGCCTGCAGCGCACGCCGCGCGAAAATGGTCTCCTCATGCATGCTGAACATCAATACGCGAGTATCCGGTTTGACCACCAGCATACGCCGCATGGCTTCGATACCGCTGGTCCCGGGCAACGTGATATCCATGACGACGATCTGCGGGTCAAGACAGCAAAACAGCGAGTAAGCCGCGGCGGCGTCAGCCGCCTCGCCGATCACCGCGATATCGCCGTGCCGCTCCAGCAAGCGCCGATAGCCCTCACGCACCACCGCGTGATCGTCCACCAGCAGTACGCTGACCTGACTCCTATTGCCCTTCGTCATTACATTTCCCCATTGACCGGCAGATGGGCGACGAACCTCAATCCGCAACCGGGTGCACTCTCGAGCACAAAGGATCCGCCCGCCAATTGCACGCGTTCGCGCATTCCGATCAGACCGAAGCGCGAGGTGGGTGTGCTCGAATCCATGCCACGGCCATCATCGGCCATCGTCAAGCGCACCTCATCGTCACCGCGCTCCACCGATCGAATGCGCTCCAGTGTAATCTCCGCGCGGCGTGCGCCGGCGTGTTTGTGGACGTTGGTCAACCCTTCCTGGATCAGCCGGTACAGCGTCAGATTCAGCGCCTCGCTCAAGTTCTCCACGTTGCCGCGCAAGGTCAAAACATATTTCGTGCCCGGCTGGTGTTGCCGCCAATGATCGATGCAGTGTTCGATGGCCGCCACCAGCCCCAACTCGTCGAGTCCCACCGGCCGCAGACGACCTATCATGTCGCTGACAGCGCGGTGCACGTGATCGACGGCGCGAACGATCGACAGTGAAGCATTGACCGCCAACTCAGGCTCGCAACCACCGCTCTCGCGGATCGACACGGCATCGAGCTTGATCGCGTTCAAGTATTGCTCGAACTCGTCGTGAAGTTCCCGAGCCAGGTGTTTGCGCTCGATCTCCTGGATGCGAAGGTTCTCCTGCGCCAGCCGGCGGTTCTCTGCCAATGCGGCGCCGAGACGCGCCTCGACGACCCGACGGGCGCGAACTTCGCGCCGGGCATGGACATAGCGGCGCCATGACAGCCACATCAAGCCAATCACCAGCACCAGCATGCCGATGGGCAGCTCGTCGATTTGAAACCGCTCCTCGCGCCGCGTCAGCGCGTACAGGGCTTCGTTGAGATTGAAGTACACCGACAGAATAACGCTCAACACCGTGATGCCGATGACCACCGCGATGTCGCGCCACGGGGACTCCTGCGACAGGGGTGACAGATGTGGATTCATTGTCGGCTCGAGCATGACTGCTCCTCGTGATCAGCGACTTCATCGTCGTCGGGAAGAATTCCCGGTAGTGATTGGGAATCCCTCTCTGGTCGAACCGAAAGCGTTCGTGGACACTGCGCCCAACTTAAAATAACCAGGGGAGCTTTTCCAGTGAACCGACTTCTCGTCGCCGCGATTCTACCGTGTTGCGCGATCGGAATAATCTTCACGAGGGCAGCGGACGCGGACAACGCGGCGGAAACCTCGACGCAGGCCGCAAACCCTGGTGAGGCAAGCATTGCGGAAAGGTTACCGGCCATCGTGGTTACGGCGACGGCCATACCGGGCACGATCATCGACATCGACAAGATTCCGGGAAACGTGCAAGTGCTGTCAGCCGGAGATCTGACCCGTGAAGGATCCGCGAGCCTCACAAACGCCTTGAATTCCAACCTTTCGAGCGTCAACATCAACGATGATCTCGACGATCCCTTCCAACCCGACATTCTGTATCGGGGCTTCGAGGCCTCGCCGGTGCTCGGCACGCCGCAGGGTCTCGCGGTCTATCAGAATGGCGTGCGCATTAACGAAGCTTTCGGGGATACCGTCAACTGGGACCTGTTTCCGGATATTGCCATCAACCAGGTGGAGCTCGTGAGCTCGAGTCCCGTCTACGGCCTCAATGCGCTCGGCGGCGCCATCTCGCTCACCATGAAGAACGGATTCACCTATCAAGGCGCCGATGTGGAATTGTCGGGCGGCTCCTACGGGCAGCGCGCGGTGACCGCGCAGTACGGCCAACATTCGGGTGCGTATGGCTTCTATATTGCCGGCAGGGCGCTCGACTGGGACGGCTGGCGCCAGTTTTCCAACGATAGGATGCGCGACCTCTACGCCGTCTTTAGCGCGCACACGGATACCGCGACGCTCGATTTGAGCTACACGCGCGCGGACAACATGATGAACGGCCAGGGTCCCTCGCCGGTGCAGGAGCTCGCGGTGAACCGCTCTTTGGTGTTCACCGGCCCGCAAACCAACATCAATACCCTCGATTTCGTGACCCTCAATGGCACCTTGAACGTGACCGATTCCTGGTCGCTGCAGAGCGTGCTCTATTACCGCGAGTACGCACAAACCGTCTCGAACGGCAATACCACCAATTACGAGGCCTGCACGGACGCGGCGGGCATCCTGTGCCAACCCGACGGGGTCACGCCGCTCATGAACTCGGCGGGGCAGACGCTGCCCGATATCTCCGACGGCGGCACGGTCTACATCGGTGAAAATGACTACGAATTGATCCACGCGTGGGGACGGGGGGCCACCTTGCAGGCCACCGACGATGAGTCGATCGTCGGCCACGACAATCAATTCACCGCGGGCGCCGCCGTCGACTATGCCTCGACCAGCTACTTCACCGGCACCCAGATCGGGGTCATCAATTCGCAGCTCCTGGTGCTGCCGTCCAACCTGATCGTCGATACGCCGGAAAATTCGCCCGGCGCCATCGCCAACGGCGATCCGGTGCCGGTGAGCGTCGACTCCGTCAACAGGGACTTGGGACTCTACCTGACCGATACATTCAACGTGACGCCGGGGTTTACGGTCACCGCGAACGGGCGCTACAACATCGCACATGTCGACCTTGCCGACCAGTTGGGCACCAATCTCAACGGCGACAACCGTTTCGTGCATTTCAATCCCGCGCTCGGCGCCACGTACAAAGTGCTGCCGGCCATGACCCTCTACGGGGGCATTTCGCAGAACACGCGCACGCCGACGGCGAGCGAGATCGAATGCTCGAATCCCCTCACCCCATGCCTCTTGCCCACGAATCTGGCCGGAGATCCGCCGAATCTGCACCAAGTGGTCGCGCACACCGCGGAGCTGGGCCTACGCGGCAAGATTCCCGCGACGGCTGGCGCCGCCGGCGAGGTGTCCTGGAACCTGAGTGCGTTTCGCACCCTGCTCAAGGACGATATCTTCGGCATCGCGACGTCCGTCAGCCAGGGATTCTTCCAGAACATCGGCGATACCCGCCGCCAAGGAATCGAGGCCGGCATCAACTACCGCGCGCAGAGCTGGTCGGCCTACGCCAATTACAGCTTCGTACAGGCAACGTTTCGCTCGCCCTTGACCGTCCCTTCGCCCTCGAATCCGTATCAGAACGCGCTCGGTGACATTCAGGTCGAACCGGGCGACCACCTGCCCGGAATTCCGGACCATCGCCTGAAGCTTGGAGCCGATTACCAGGTCATTCCGGATTGGTCCGTGGGCGCCACGCTGAACCTCGTCAGCAGCTTCTATTACGTCGGGGACGAGTCCAACCAACTCGCGCCGATCCCAGGCTACACGACCGTCAACTTGCACACGGCGTATAAGCCGGTCCCGCACGCTGAGGTCTTCGCCGCGATCAACAATCTCGTCAATCGCAAGTACGCGACCTGGGGCATCTTGAGCGACCCCACGGGCATCGGCGGACCTGGAATTCCGCCCGACGGCGTAACCAATGGTCCGGGCGTCAACAATCGCTTCTTGAGTCCGGCCGCGCCCTTCGAGGCGTTCGGCGGCGTGCGCATCACCTTCTGATGGGCCCGACCGCGATACTGCGTCGCGTGATTGAGAACTTCGCCATCATCAATAAATGCGTCGTCATTTCGACAAATAGATCGCCGCCACTTTGTGGGCAATCCGTTGCGGTTCGGCGCTCTCCCGGTTCGTCAGAACCACGACGGTGAGTTCATCATCGACATAGCGTGAAATGTCGGTCTCGAATCCCTGCCACTGGCCTTCGTGCTCGATCAGGCGATGGCCGCTCTGGGATTCGATGAACCATCCAAAGCCGTAATGGCCCGCGTTGGGTTTACCATCGCGCAGCTTCGCTATGGTCCACATCTGCTGCAGGCTTGACTGCTGCAGCGGGCTGTCGGTGTACAACGCAGCGTCCCACTTGGCGAGATCCAGGATGGAAAAATACAGGCTG
>JBEKYO010000217.1:0-7099 GCA_049510875.1 Steroidobacteraceae bacterium | reverse complement strand
CTTCGCCAAGGCGTGGGGAGTTCCGGAAAGCGAGCTTGACGATAAACCGGGCCTCACCGTCGTCGAAGTCATCAAGGGTATTCTTGCTGGCAACGTCAAGGGCATGTACATCATGGGAGAGAATCCCGCGATGAGTGATCCGGATGCGGATCACGCGCGCGAGGCCCTCGCGAAACTCGACATGCTCGTGGTGCAGGATATTTTTCTGACCGAAACCGGGTACTTGGCCGACGTCATCCTGCCGGCCTCATCGTTCGCCGAGAAAACCGGAACGTTCACCAACACGGATCGCTTCGTGCAACTCGGACGCCAGGCATTGGATCCGCCAGGGAACTCGCGCCAGGATCTTGAGATCATCATCGACTTGTCCAAACGGCTCGGCCTCTCCTGGTCCTACGGCCAAGGCGATGCGGCAGTCGCCGCGGTGTTCGATGAAATGCGCCACGCCATGCCGAGTATCGGCGGGATTACCTGGGAGCGCCTACAGGCTGAAGACAGTGTGACTTACCCCTGCGTGAAAGAAGGCGATCCGGGTGATTCGGTGGTGTTCATCGATAGCTTTCCGACACCCACCGGCCGGGCGCGCTTCGTTCCCGCAGACATCATTCCGGCGGATGAGCGACCCGACACGGACTATCCGGTGGTATTGATCACCGGCCGCCAGCTCGAGCATTGGCATACCGGCAGCATGACTCGCCGCTCGGGTGTATTGGACTCCATCGAGCCTGATCCCGTGGCATCGCTTCACCCCATAGACCTCGCAGGAATGGGACTCAAACCCGGAGATTTGATCACCATCCAGTCGCGACGGGGCAAGGTGAGCCTGTATGCACGCGCCGATGAGAGTTCACCCCACGGGTCCGTGTTTGTTGCCTTTTGCTACTACGAGGCGGCGATCAACAAGCTCACCAACTCGGCTCTAGATCCCTTTGGAAAGATTCCGGAATTCAAGTACTGCGCGGTGCGAATCACCAAGGGCGGCACAACCCCGGTGCAGGTGAGTTACGGTGGCGGCCAGATTCTGTCGCCCGACACTGTTGCTACCGAGGTTTGAGGTGTTCACTGGACGGCAGCGTCATGGGTGCGGCCGCTCCGCCTCGGTGAGTTCGCCCAACGTATTGAAGTTGGCAAAGGCGGCGGCATCGTCGAAGATGACGCGCGCGCCGTTGAGCTCGCGCGCCCACAACCCGGTTTTGCGCTGCCCACTGTCGATGAAGGCGCGCAAGCTCTCTCTCAGCGCGGTCTTCATGAGACAGAAAACTGGTTGGGGGGACAGTTGGTCCGCTTCGCGTGTGTAGGCCGTGACTATGTCAGATTCGGTGAGTCCCGAGGAAAGACACGCGACCAGATCATGGGGAAAGTAAGGGGTATCGCAGGGTACTGTCACCAAATAGGGCGTCGTGCAATGGTTGAGTCCTGCCAGCATGCCCGCCAAGGGTCCCGCAAAATCGGGTACTTCGTCACCGTACACGGCCGCGCCCATGGCCCGATAGACCTCCTGATTTCGGTTGGCGTTGATAATGACGACGCCGACTTGCGGCGCGAGGCGCGTGATGGCGTGCCGCGCAAGTGGCGCACCTTGAAAGGGCTGCAGACCTTTATCCACGCCGCCCATGCGAGTACCCCGTCCGCCGGCCAGGATCAGTCCTGTAATGTTGCTTTTCTCGATGATCATGACTGCGCCATGCTATCGAACTCAGCGGGAGCGCACCATCGAATCTCTTGACACCAAAGCCTTGGTGCTGGGTCCTTCGGCGCAATCCCTTAAGCCCCTGGACAATGCTCCGCGACTGAGCCGCGCGACTGCTGAAGTGTTGCGCCAAGTAACCATTGTCGATGAGCGGGATGAGCGGCGCTCCGTCCTTGTACCGATCGAGAGGCCGTTGCGCGTATTGCTCGATGGTCAAGCCCTCGTCACACTGATGACTCTCGGCGCCGCGCCCGAGTGGCTGGTCATGGGCTATCTGCGCAATCAACGCGTGATCGACCAGATCGATGAGATCGACTCCGTTAGCATCGAATGGGCGTCCGGCACTGCCCGCGTGCAGTCCCGTGTCGGCGAGCGCGCTGATAGGACCTCGAGTGGTCCGTGGGCTCGCAGCGGATGCGCGCTGGGCACGGCATTCGGCGATCCGATGCGCGCGATCGAGGGTCTGGAACTTCCGGACGCGAATGAGGCGCGAATTTCCCGCAGTGTGCTCCTGAGCATTCTTGAGACCATGCGAGCGCACGATGACATTCACCGAGCGGCCGGTTCTGTGCATGGGTGCGCGTTGTTTGGCGCACAGAATTTCTGGTTCAGCATTGAAGATGTAAGCCGCCACAATGGTGTCGATACAGTGACCGGGTGGATGGCGTTACATGGGGTCGCTGGCGGCGACAAGGTGTTCTTCACAACGGGTCGCCTGACGGGCGAGATGGTGATGAAGGCGGCGTTCAATGGAATCCCGATCCTGATCACGCGAAACGGCGTGACAGACATGGGGCTTAAGATCGCGACCCAGCTTCGCATGTCGTTGTTTGGACGAGCCGCCAATCGGCGTTATCTCTGCTACTCTGGCGCCGAACGCTTCGATTCCCATCGCTGAGTCAGAGCATGAGGGCCGCCATCGCGTCCCACAAACCTATGCTCGAATTCAATTCGTGGAGCCGAGAGATTCGTGCTGGCGTGCAGCTTTCTTAAGCCGCCCCCGGCACTCGGTTCGCTTCGCAGATGATGCACTGCACTGTTGGCGCCGGCGAAACGGACAGATTACTGCAAGAGACTGCACCTTGGCTGAGGGTCCGTTTGGGTATGACGTTAAGGTCAAATTGTAGAAACTACCCTTCGTTCAGCCAAACGTGAGTCGGCCGCAGACGCTGAGGGCCGGAGTACACATTGCAGTGTTTCTGCCGCAAGAATCCTACTAACGTCAGATTCGAGGCAAGTGCCAGATTGACTGCAAGGCTCGAGGGCGCCCCGATTGCCGCTACTACGGCGATACCTGTCCGCAACGCTTTCTGTACGAGTTCGAAGCTTGCCCGCCCGCTCAACAACAGAATGTGTTCACTCAAGGGAAGACGTCCGGCCAATAGATTCTCACCGACCAGCTTGTCTACGGCATTGTGACGTCCAACGTCCTCCGCGAGCGTGATGAGGTTGCCGGAAAAATCGAAGAGCGCGGCGGCGTGTATTCCCCCCGTATCGCCAAACTTGGATTGCCCTGAACGCATCAAGTCCGGGAGGCGGAGCAATAGGTCCAAATCGATCGGGCCGGTATCAGTGATGTGAGTTGCCGCCGCGCGGGCAATGGCGGCGTCCAATCCCGTCGTGCCGCAGACGCCGCAGCTCGACCCTGCGGAGAATCGTCGGGTCGCCATTTGCATTTCCATCTGAACGCTGGGATGTAAGCGGACGTTGACGACGTTCGGCCGCCGCGTGCTTGACTCGATGGCCTCAATATCTGACGTTTGGTTGACGAGTCCCTCACCAAACAGTAAGCCTGCAGCAAGGTACTCATCGTCCCCCGGCGTTCTCATGGTCGTACCGAAGGACACAGGTTCGGCGCCCAGCGCCGGATGGTGCAGCATGTATTCCAAAGGGGCCTCGACGGCGACGCGATCCTGCTTTTGCTCCGGAGGGTCAACGCCGGTTCGCAGGATCCGTACCTTCATTGTGCCGCCCGCTACGGGCGGGTCAGGTCGCTGAGGTGACATAGGCCCGGCGGAACTCATGGTGCATATGGTAGCGCAGCGGGGTCGTACTGTAACTCCGCCCCACCGACGAGGCGCCGTCGAGACAACAGGCTGCTCGGTGTCAGAAGACCCTTGAGAGTTAGCCTGAAGTCTAGTCGATTAGATCTCGCGGCTTCTCAGCAAGAGCCCGAATCGCTTCTCGAGGCAGACCATCAAGGCCGTCCCCTAAAGGCCGTCCCCTAAAGGGGGTGACCCCGGGACCAATGTGGCTCCAGTGAGTTAGACTTCCACTCTATGAACGCCGGAGTAGAAAGTCGCGCGACGCTGGATTTCCTCACCCGGGTGCTAGCTGCACTCGAGGAGGGCAGAGTCGACTTACCTGCCTTTCCGAAGGTCGCCATACAGGTCCAGGAGGTACTCAAGAATCCGAATTTTACAGCCCAGTTGCTCGCTAAGCCGATTTTGGCCGAACCGACGCTCGCCGCGCGATTCCTCAACATGGCGAACTCAACGGCATTCAACGCCACCGGCAGGGTAATTATCGACGTGGGTGTGGCTGTCGCCCGGCTCGGCGCCCAGAAGGTGTACAGCGTCGTCCTCGCCCATGGGATTCAAGAACTTCGCAAGGCAGAATCATTGCAGTCGATCGCCAGGCCGCTGGAGGAAATGTGGTCGGACAGCATCGCGGTTGCGCACTTCTGCAACGTGGTGGGCAAGCGCTCATCCCTTTCCTCACCCGAGGCATTTGCGGCGGGGCTCCTGCACCGTGTGGGGCATATGTACATTTTGGTGCAGTCAACGAAGCAAGCCTGGTCTCGCGCGCGAGTGTTGGATAGCGCTCTTGTCAGTGAATGGCATCCGGTGATCGCCAAAGCCGTATTGAAGAATTGGGAGATTAGCGAGACGGTCTGTGATGCGGTACGCGCGCAAAGCGATCTCATTGCGCGGACCGGCCCTCCGAATTTGACGGATGTCCTGATTGCCGGCATTCGCCTCGCCCATCGCATGAGAGATAGTCACGATAGTCGCAATCTCGCGTCCGGCGGCGCGCTGGTGCGCCTGAATCTATCCCTTGAGGAATGCCAGAAAATTATTGCGGAGGCGGCGGAAGAGGTGAGGGCGCTAGAGCGGGTGTTTCGCCCATAGCGATATCCCTCGCTGCTGCCAAGCAGGATGCGCGGAGCCGGCGTGGCACGTCGCTGGATCACTGAAGAAGCCGGCGCTCGTATTCATGGCACCCGCTCGCTGCTTCAAGTCGCGTCCGTGCTCAATAACTTTTGCAATTGCTGCTGCTTCTGGAGCGCGTCCGGAAGGCGCCCGTACTTGAGCGATGTCGTGCAATCATCGAGCGCTTTCTTGAGCTCGCCCGTTTTCATGTAGGCGAAGCAGCGATTGTTGTAGACGATCGCCAAATGTTCCTTCGACTGCACGTTGATGTCAAAGACGAAGGGGTATTTTTGGAAAATAGCCAGCTCGGTGGCGTACTGACCACGCAGTGCGGCGATGTGCTCCATGTCGATCACAGCGCCGGCCCGAATCGCGCTCTCGGAAGCATCGTCGGCGATGGGCTCGTAGTCCGCTATCGCGGCATCATAATTCTTAAGGGACTCGTAGGCCCACGCGCGGAAAAGGCGTGCTCTTACCCCGCCGCGATAGGCATCTATGAGCTGCGTGCACTCGTCCACCGCCGCCTGAAAGTGATGCAGCTGGAAATAAGCGCCACATTTATCGTATTGAGGTCCGCCATGATTCACTCCAGCAACCGCATTCGCGGCGTCGTGATAGGCAATCACCTTGACTTGCTGTGCTCTGCTCGATGCGACCCATGCCATGTTGTCATAGATGGTGGCCAGCGCAGCGTCCTTTTCATCCTCGTCTGGAAAAGGCATGCGTTCTATATCGCCCAGCGCTTCCATGAATTTCTGCTGAACGTTGTCGGCGTTTCCTAACTGCGACCATACCCGGGCGGTAATGTCGTCGAGCACATAGTTATTGTGGCCGGGCTCGTGAATCAACTGATTGTCGCTGCCCGTGGCATCTGCGGCCAGTTGCAGCAGCGTATTGGTCGACGTTGAGTTGCCCGGCGTGTTGATCATGTCGCTGAGAATCGGCCACAACGCATTGCTGAACTGCACTGGATCGGCGTGTTTATACATGTTCAGTGCTTCGGTAATGCCGTCGGTCAGGACTCCCGTGACATTGCGATTCATATTGAAATCCATACACTCGGTGAGGCGCTCGTGTTGGAGAGATTCGCAACTCACCCAGGCTGCGTTCAGCAGATTCGCACTCAGCTGCAAGTAAAGCATCTTGAGCGGTGAAGATGGGGGCGCTTTGCCGGCATTGTCGGCTACGAACTTGTACATTCCACCGAGGGAACCGCTCCATTTGGGCTGAAGGAATTTGAGTCTTGTGAGATAGAGGTCGTAGTAAGCCGGATAACGCGCAGTGCCAACGCTAAAGACCCGGTCCAGCTCATGCTGGTTCTCGCTGCCGCCCGTGAGCTGGATCTGCAGTAGATAGCTCCAGGGAATTTTTGGATCGAGTGCGATCGATTGTCGGACGTCATCCCCCGCCCGGCCGAGCAGCTCCTTGAAAGCCCGCATGTGCTCTTCGGGGACCGCATGGTCGAATTCCGAACCGCGCACCAACCACGCAGTATTCTTGTAATAACTCGCGCGCAGCAAGTAAGCCACCCCTGATTTGGGGCTGTGTGAAATCCACGCGTTCAAGCCATCGAGGAACTTCGAATCGTTGCCCGGCGACAGATGATTGACAAAACGATCGAACGGTCCAAAGGAGAAGGCCTGCAATTTGCTTTTTGCTAATATCTCCTGCGCAAGACTCGAGGCCGATTGATAGTCTCCACGCCGCAGCGCCTCGGTTGCCGACAGCGCCTTGTCGGTGACCAAGACGACCGTGTGCGGTTTAACGCCGAGTTCGGCCGTCTCTTGTGCTACCTGGGCCGCCAGAAATGCGTCATTCTGTGCCTGCTGAGGGTTTACGGCAGGAGAGTCTGCCGCGGTCCCAGCGGCCGCGAGGAAACTCGCCAAGAAAATACCGAGGAGACACTTTCTACCGTTCGAAACGGCTTTGTCGCCGAGCATATCCTTATCCTCTGAATCAATGCGTATCGGTTCCTTAGATGTCACGTAATGCTGTGACAACCCCCGGCGCGAAGCCGGGCAGTCTTGCGCCGACCAGAATTAACGCTGTGCAAGGAGTTGATCCTTGGACTGCAACGTCGTGAGAGCGGCGTGCATCTCAGCCAGTTCGTGCTCCAGCTCGTTCACTTTCGCGACCTGTTGCTCCAGGCTGCGAACTTTCGCATCCTGCGCATCGATTTTTTCAGCCTGCGCCACCAGCGTTTTTTGCTGCTTCTGGATCTCATTCAGCAGAATCGGAGCAAGCTCGTCGTAGCGCA
>JBEKYO010000216.1:0-12474 GCA_049510875.1 Steroidobacteraceae bacterium | reverse complement strand
CTCTCGGCATTGGAGGCCATATCCATCATGTGGAGCGCCCGGTAGGCATCGACCATCACCTTCATGGAGCCTTGCACTGCCGGCGCGCCATCGTAGTTTTCGACGCAATACTTGGCGCGATTCAGGGCGCCCACGTAGGCGCCGCGGCGCATGTAGTATTGCGCCACGTGCAACTCGAAGTCGGCCAGGCGATTACGCAGGAAAATCATGCGCTGACGGGCATCGCCGATATAGGGGCTGTGGGGATATTTCTTGATGAGCTCGTCGAAGGCCTCGAACGACTTGCGCGCGTTGATGGGCGGGCGGCGCGAGAGATCGACGTTGAAAAAGCGCTCGAGTGCGTTGGCCTGGCGCTCGAAATACACCAACCCCTTCATGTAGTAGCCGTAGTCGACGCGGGAGTTGGTCGGATTCTCACGGATGAAGGTATCGGCCGCATCGATCGCAGGATCGGTCTGACGGCTCTTGTAATAGGCGTAGATCAGGTCGAGCTGCGCCTGGCGCGCCGGTTCGCTGAACGGAAAGCGCGACTGGAGGGTTTCCAGCTGCTTGATGGCTTCCCCATAGCTCGAGTTCTTCATCGCCTTTTGAGCCCGCGCGTAGATCACTTCGGGACCGGACTTGGCGTCGTCGCCTCGATGGCTGCGGCACCCGGCCGCCAATAGGGCTATTCCGACGGTCAGCAGCAGCATGCGGCTTCCGAACTTAAGATCGCGCAGTCTCAATGGCTAATCCTTACAATGGGAGGTCGTTTTCGTGGCGGCGAGTATACCCGCGGGGAGCCTATCTTCGCATTCTGCGTGGCCGCGACCCCAGCTTCGAGTACCCCGATGAACGCAGAGTTCCACAGCATCGACTTACAAATTCCCGAGGAATTGGCGGGCCAGCGCCTCGACAGCGCCTTGGCGCGGCTCATGCCGGAGCACTCGCGCACCCGCATCAAGACGTGGATCGAGGCGGGCCAGGTGCTCGTGGGCCGGCTGCCTTGCAAGCCGCGCGACGTTGTGGCAGGGGGGGCGCGGGTCAACGTGCGCATGAGCGTGGCCGCGCCGCAGCCGGGCGTGCTGCCCGAAGACATTCCGCTCACCCTCCTGCACGAGGATGGCGACGTGTGGGTGGTCGACAAACCGGCGGGTTTGGTGGTGCATCCGGGAGCGGGAAACCCCGACCATACCCTGCAAAACGCGCTGCTGGGGATGGACCCGGCGTTGGCGAGCCTGCCGCGCGCGGGGATCATCCACCGGCTCGACAAGGATACCAGCGGCCTGCTGGTGGTGGCGCGAACGCCCGCGGCGCACACCTCGCTCACCCGGCAGCTCATGGCGCGCAGCGTCGAGCGCGAATACCGGGCAGTATGCGTCGGCGTCATGACCAGCGGCGGCACCGTGGATGAGCCCATCGGCCGTCATCGCAGCGACCGGCTGCGCATGACGGTGCGGCAGGATGGTCGGCCCGCGGTCACCCATTACCGCGTCCTCGAGCGGTTTCGAGCGCACACCTACTTGAGCGTGAAGCTCGAGACCGGCCGCACCCATCAAATTCGCCTGCACCTGTCGCACCTGCACTATCCCATCGCCGGCGACCCGGTCTACGGCGGCCGGCTGGCACTGCCGAAAGGCGCCACCCTGAAATTGCGCGACACGCTGCGCGGCTTCAAGCGCCAAGCGCTGCACGCCGCGAGCCTGGCATTCGATCATCCGCGCACCGGCAAGCGCCTGCGCGTGCAGAGCCCGCTCCCACGGGACTACGCCGACTTGCTCGCCGCGCTGCGCGAGGATGCGCGCGCGGCCGAGCGGGTGGCGGCGGGTGGCCGATGAGAGCCCTCGACCCGGAGCGGCCGGGACCCCGGTGGCTGACGCCGGACTGGCCGGCGCCTGACTGCGTGCGCGCGCTGTCGACGCTGCGCGGCGGCGGGGTGAGCGGGCCTCCCTTCGCGTCCCTGAATCTTGGCGACCACGTCGAGGATGACGCTGCGGCGGTCGCCGAGAATCGCCGCTTGCTGCGGGCGGCGGCGGGGTTGCCGGAAGAACCCGCGTGGCTGCGACAGATTCACGGAATTTGCGTCAGTGATCTGGACTCCCCGGGAACCGACGGCCCGGCGGATGCAGCGGTCGCGGGGCGCCCCGGCCGCATCTGCGCCATTCTCACGGCCGACTGCTTGCCGGTCCTGTTGGCGGCGGTCTCGGGCGGGCGGGTGGGTGCGGCCCATGCGGGCTGGCGCGGACTGGCGGGAGGCGTGATCGAGGCGGCGGTCGGGGCGCTGAAGACGCCCCCGCAGGCGCTGCTGGCGTGGCTGGGGCCGGCCATCGGTCCGCGGCACTTCGAGATCGGCGCCGAGGTGCGCGCTTTGCTGCTGAAGGGCGACCCGGATGCGGACTCGGCCTTCGTGCCCAACGCCCGGGGGCGATTCCTGGCGGACCTGCCCGCGCTGGTGCGCGGGCGCCTGCGGCGGCTCGGCGTCGAGAGGATCTACGGCGGCGGCGAGTGTACTTACACCGATGGCGATAAGTACTTCTCGCACCGGCGCGACGGCCGAACGGGGCGCCAGGCCACGCTCATCTGGTTGGAGGCGCCGCCGCGCGGTTGAATTGCCTGGTAAGCGTCCCCACCTTGTGCCCATCCGGAGGCGTTTCTCAAGGGTAAAGCTATGCGAATGGACAAGCTGACGACCAAATTCCAGGCGGCGCTCTCGGATGCCCAGTCGCTGGCGGTGGGTCGGGACAATCAATACATCGAGCCGGTGCATTTGATGGCCGCATTGCTCGATCAACAGGGCGGCACCGCGCGTCCGCTGCTGGAGAAAGCGGGCGCCAACGTCGCCAAGCTGCGCTCCGAACTCGCCGGCGCCCTGGAGCGCCAGCCGCAGGTCGAGGGATCGGCGGGCGAGGTGCTGCTCGGCAACGATCTCAACAAGCTGCTCAACGTCACCGACAAACTGGCGCAAAAGCGCGGCGACCAATTCATCTCGAGCGAGTTGTTCGTGCTGGCGGCCTGCGAGGATCGCGGCGAGCTGGGCCGCATCCTGAAATCCTGCGGCGCGGAGCGCGCGGGCCTGGAGCGGGCCATCGAGGAGGTGCGCGGCGGCTCCAAGGTGGAGGATGCGGGAGCCGAGGAGAATCGACAGGCGCTGGAGAAATACAGCATCGACCTTACCGAACGGGCATCCCAGGGCAAGCTCGACCCGGTCATCGGGCGCGACGATGAGATTCGCCGCACCATCCAAGTGTTGCAGCGGCGCACCAAGAACAATCCGGTGCTCATCGGCGAACCCGGCGTCGGCAAGACGGCCATCGTCGAGGGTCTCGCCCAGCGGATCGTCAACGGAGAAGTGCCGGAGGGCTTGCGCAACAAGCGCATTCTCGCGCTCGACATGGGAGCGCTCATCGCCGGCGCGAAATTTCGCGGCGAGTTCGAGGAGCGCCTCAAAGCCGTGCTCACGGACCTGTCGAAGCAAGAGGGCCAGATCATCCTCTTCATCGACGAATTGCACACCATGGTGGGCGCCGGCAAGGCCGAGGGCGCCATGGACGCGGGGAACATGTTGAAGCCGGCGTTGGCGCGCGGCGAATTGCACTGCGTGGGCGCGACCACGCTCGACGAATACCGCAAGTACATCGAGAAGGACGCGGCTCTCGAGCGGCGCTTCCAAAAGGTCCTGGTCGACGAGCCGTCGGTCGAGGACACCATCGCGATCCTGCGCGGGCTCAAGGAACGCTACGAAGTGCATCACGGGGTGGAGATCACCGATCCGGCGATCGTCGCCGCAGCCACCCTGTCGCACCGCTACATCGCGGATCGTCAGTTGCCCGACAAGGCCATCGACCTGATCGACGAGGCCGGCTCGCTGATCCGCATGGAGATCGATTCCAAGCCCGAAGCCCTGGACAAGCTCGGCCGGCGCATCATTCAGCTGAAGATCGAGCGCGAAGCGCTGAAAAAAGAGGCCGACGAGGCGTCGCGCAAGCGCTTGAGCACGTTGGAGGATGCGCTCAAGGCTTTGGAGAAGGAATACTCGGATCTGGAGGAGGTGTGGAAGGCCGAGAAGGCCTCCGTGCAGGGTACGGCGCACATCAAGGAGGAACTCGAGCGCGCCCGTCAGGATTTGGACACGGCGCGGCGCGCGCAGGACCTCGCGCGCATGTCCGAATTGCAGTACGGCCGCATCCCGGCGCTCGAACAGCGGCTCGCCAAGGCGCTCGAAGTCGAGCAAAAGCCGAATCAGCTGCTGCGCAACTCCGTGACCGATGTCGAGATCGCGGAGGTCGTGTCGAAGTGGACCGGCATTCCGGTGTCGCGCATGCTCGAAGGCGAGCGCGACAAGCTGCTGCGGATGGAGGAAGTGCTCGACAAGCGCGTGGTGGGCCAGAACGAGGCCGTCAAGGCGGTGGCCGATGCCATCCGCCGTTCCCGAGCGGGATTGGCGGACCCGCACCGGCCGAGCGGTTCATTCATGTTCCTGGGGCCCACCGGCGTCGGCAAGACCGAGCTGTGCAAAGCGCTGGCCGAGTTCATGTTCGACACCGAGGAGGCCTTGGTGCGCATCGACATGTCGGAATTCATGGAGAAGCATTCGGTCGCGCGCTTGATCGGTGCGCCGCCGGGGTACGTAGGCTACGAAGAGGGCGGCTATCTGACCGAGGCGGTGCGCCGCCGGCCGTACTGCGTCATCCTGCTCGACGAAATCGAAAAGGCGCATCCGGATGTGTTCAACGTCCTGCTCCAGGTGCTGGACGACGGGCGCCTCACCGACGGGCAGGGCCGCACGGTCGATTTTCGCAATTCGGTGGTCATCATGACCTCGAATCTGGGCAGCCAGGTCATCCAGGAAATGGGGGGCGCCGCGAACTATGCGAAGATGAAAGCCGCCGTCATGCAGGTGGTGACGCAGCACTTCCGTCCGGAGTTCATCAACCGGGTGGATGACATCGTCGTGTTCCATTCGCTCGGCCGCGAGCAGATTCGTTCCATCGTGGACATCCAACTGGGACGTCTGCGGCAGCGGCTGGCGGAGCGGGACATCCAGCTGTCCCTCGACGACGCTGCGCGCGACAAGATCGGCGAGGCGGGATTCGACACGGTGTATGGCGCACGTCCCTTGAAGCGCGCCATTCAGTCGCAGATCGAAAATCCGCTGGCGCAGCAGATTCTGCGCGGCGACTTCATCGCCGGCGATCGGGTGGTGGCGCGGCTGAAGCGCGATGCGCTGGTGTTCGAAAAAGAGCGACTGCACTAGGAGCCTCGGCCTCGCAGAATGTTCAGACGGGCTCCCGGCAAGGGGGCGCCTGGCCCGCGGCTTCGATATACTTGCTTCGCCAGGGATTACGAGGAATTTCATGCCTTTTTACGAGTATCAGTGCAAGAGCTGCGGCCATACTTTGGAGGCCATGCAGAAGGTCAACGATGCGCCCCTGAAGAAATGCCCGGATTGCGGCAAGTCGCAGCTGACGCGGCTGATGTCGGCACCGGTGTTTCGCCTGAAGGGCGGGGGCTGGTACGAGACCGATTTCAAAGGCGACAAGGACAACAAGAAGAACCTGGCGGATCGGCCGGAAGCGGAGGCCGCGAAGGACGACAAGCCGGCGGCGGCGGAGGCCAAGAACCCGGACGCCGGCGCGAAGGAGGCCGCGAAGCCTGCCGAGAAGGCCGCCGACAAGGATAAGCCCGCGGCAAAGCCCGCGCCGGCGGAACCGCCGAAGAAGCCGGCCGGCGCCGGCATGTCAAAGCGGGGCGCGACGCTGAAGCCGGGTCCGAAGAAGGCGCTGAAGAAATCCACGGCAAAATCCAGGCGGCGGGCCTGATGCGCACTCACTACTGCGGTCACGTCGGCGAGTCCCTGGTCGGCCAGGTGGTGACGGTGGCCGGTTGGGCGCACCGCCGGCGCGACCATGGCGGCGTCATCTTCGTCGATCTGCGCGATCGCGAGGGTCTTCTGCAGGTGGTGTTCGATCCGGATCGGGCGGGGGTGTTCGCCACCGCCGAGCGTGTGCGCAACGAGTACGTGCTGAGAGTCTCGGGACTGGTGCGCGCGCGGCCGGCCGGAACGGCCAACGCCAACCTGAAATCCGGTCAAGTCGAATTGCTGTGTCAAGACCTCGAGATATTGAACCGCTCCGAGCCGCTGCCGTTCCAGCTGGATGAGCACGTCAGCGAAGAGGTGCGCCTGCGTTTTCGATACATCGACCTGCGCCGCGAGGAGATGCGCGAGCGTCTCCTGCTGCGTCACCGGATCACGCGCGCGATGCGCCACTACCTGGACGATGCGGGCTTCGTGGACATCGAAACGCCCATGCTCTCGAAGGCGACGCCGGAGGGGGCGCGCGATTACCTCGTGCCGAGCCGCACGCACGCGGGCAAGTTCTTTGCGTTGCCGCAGTCGCCGCAGATCTACAAGCAGCTGCTGATGATCGCGGGATTCGACCGCTACTACCAAATCGTGCGCTGTTTCCGCGACGAGGATCTGCGCGCCGACCGGCAGCCGGAATTCACGCAGCTCGACATCGAGACCTCGTTCCTCGACCAGGCGGCCATTCAGGACCTGATGGAGGGCTTGGTGCGCCATTTGTTCAAGCAGGTGCTGAATGTGGATCTGCCGAAGCCACTGCCGCGGATGACCTATGCCGAGGCGATGCGGCGCTATGGCTCGGACAAGCCGGATCTGCGCGTGCCGCTCGAACTTAATGACGTGGCGGATCTCGTCAAGGATTGCGATTTCAAGGTGTTCGCGGGTCCTGCCGCCGATCCACGCGGCCGCGTGGCGGCATTGCGCGTGCCGCTGGGCGGCAAGCTGTCGCGCAAGGAAATCGACGACTACACGGCGTACGTGGCGCGCTACGGCGCCAAGGGATTGGCCTACGTCAAGGTCAACGAGGCCGCCAAGGGGCGCGAGGGCTTGCAGTCGCCGATCTTGAAATTCTTGAGCGACGCGGCGATCGCGGGAATCCTCGCGCGCACGTCGGCCATGCATCATCCGTTCACCAGTCCGGTGAACTTGGACTATGCGGCCTTGGCGGCGAGTCCGGGAGAAGCGCTGGCGAAGGCTTACGACCTCGTCCTCAACGGCTCAGAGATCGGCGGCGGATCGGTGCGTATTCATACGCAGGAATTGCAGTCGGTGGTGTTCGATTTGCTGGGCATCTCGCCGGAGGAGGCGCGCGCGAAGTTCGGATTCCTGCTGGACGCGCTCAAATACGGCGCCCCGCCGCATGGTGGCATCGCGTTCGGCCTGGACCGGCTGGCGATGTTGATGGCGGGAGCTGAGAGCATTCGCGACGTGATTGCCTTCCCCAAGACCCAGACGGCGGCGGATCCGCTGATGGATGCGCCCACGGAAGTGAGCGAGGCGCAGCTTCGGGAGCTGCACATTCGCATTCGCGCTCCGATCAAGGTCGAGTAGGTCACGGTCGAGCAGCCATTGGAGCAATTTCGTCGTCCGGAATCCGTGCTCATCGTGATCTACACCGCGGATGCCGAGTTTCTATTGCTCGAACGGCGCCGGCCGCCCGGTTTTTGGCAATCGGTCACGGGCAGCCTCGAGTGGGGCGAACCGGCGGACGACGCGGCGCGCCGCGAAGTCCTCGAAGAAACCGGGATCACGCAGGGGCTGCTGCGCAATCTGCAGTGGACCCAGGTCTACGACATCCTGCCGGCGTTCGGTAAGACCTATGCGCCCGGCATCACGCGCAATCTGGAACACGCCTTCGCGCTCAAGCTGCTGCGCCGGGTACCGGTCACGTTGAGTAAGACGGAGCACGTGCAATACCGATGGGCCTCGGCGAGCGAGGCCGTCGACATGGTGACGTCGCACACGAATCTCGCCGTCATCCAGCAATTGCGCCGCTAGGAGCCAGGCGGATGCGAAGCGTCGTCGTATACGTCCACGGTCTCTGGATGGGCGGCCGCGAGTCGATTCTGCTTCGTCGCAGACTGTCCCGGGCGCTCGAGGCCGACACCCGCATTTTTGCGTACTCGTCGGTCGGCGCCGGCCTCACCGAGAACGCCGCGGCGCTGGGACTGTACCTGCGGACGATTCCGGCCGACCGTGTGCATCTGATTGCGCACAGCATGGGCGGCTTGGTCGTGTTGGAGCTGTTCGAGCCGGGGTCCGCGGCTCGGGGCATGGCCGCGGGTTCGACGGCTTTGCCGCCGGGCCGGATCGTGCTGACGGGATCGCCGGTGCGGGGCAGCGTGTCGGCGGCGCGGCTGGCGCGCCTGCCGCTCGGGCGCGCGCTGTTGGGCCGCACGGCGCGCGACGCGCTGCTCGCGCCTCGGGAGCGCCGTTGGTCGGGCGAGCGCGAGCTCGGCGTCATTGCGGGCGAGCTCGCGCTCGGCCTGGGCCGGCTGCTCGGCCGCGTGAGCGCTCCAAGCGATGGCACGGTGCTGGTGGAGGAGACGGATCTGCCGGGCGCCACCGAGCACCTGGTCCTGCCGGTGAGCCATACGGGCTTGATGTTTTCACCGAAGGTCGCGCGGCAGGCGGCGGCGTTCCTGCGCGATGGCCGGTTCGAGCGCTCCTAGCTGCTCGCCCGCGCAAGAGTAGCTAATCGCCGGCATCGAGCTGCTGCAGGCGAAACAGCAGCTCCAATGCCTCGCGCGGGCTGACGGAATTCGGATCGATTCTGCGCAGGGCCTCCAAGGCTGCGGAGTGCGGCGGTCGAGCCTGCGCCTGCGGCGCGACGAACAAGGGCAGCTCGGTCTGCGGCGAGGCGCCGCTTCTCAGGGCGTCGCGCTCGCGCTCCAGTTCCGTCAAATACCGCCGCGCCTGGGCGGTGACGGATTTGGGAATGCCTGCGAGCGCAGCCACCTGCAAACCATAGCTTTGGTTGGCGGGACCCTCCTTCACGCTGTGCAGGAACACGAGCTGGTCGCCGTGCTCGACGGCCTCGACATGCACGTTGACCACGCCGGGCGCCTCGGCGGCGAGGCTGGTGAGCTCGAAGTAGTGCGTGGCGAACAGCGTAAAGGCGCGGATCTTGGCGGCGATGAACGCGGCGCAGGCCCAGGCGAGCGACAGCCCATCGAAGGTGCTGGTGCCGCGGCCGACTTCGTCCATCAGCACCAGGCTCTTGTCGGTGGCGTTATTCAGAATATTTGCCGTCTCCGTCATCTCCAGCATGAAGGTCGAGCGGCCGCCGGCCAAGTCGTCCGAGGCGCCGATGCGCGTGAAAATACGATCGAGCGGCCCAAGAACCGCGCGCTTGGCGGGCACGAAGCAGCCGATGTGGGCGAGAATGGCGATGAGCGCGGTCTGGCGCATGTAGGTGCTTTTTCCGCCCATATTGGGGCCGGTGATGATGAGCATGCGGCGCGCGTCGTCGAAGCACAGATCATTGGGGATGAACGGCTCGTGAGTCGAGCCTTCCACGACCGGATGCCGTCCCTGGTGGATGAGCAGCATGGGATGATTCACCAGCTCCGGCTGAGTGCAGTCGAGCGCCGTGGCTCGTTCGGCAAAGCAGGCGAGTACGTCGAGCTGTGCGATCGCCGCGGTACTGCGCTGGAAGGCCGGCAGGCGTGCGGTCAGCAGTTCGAGCAGCGTGTCGTACAGCTCCTTCTCGCGCGCCAGGGCGCGGTCGCGGGCGCCCAACACCTTGTCCTCGAACGACTTCAGCTCGGGTGTGATGAACCGCTCGGAGGATTTGACGGTTTGTCGCCGCAGATAGTCCGCCGGAACGCGCTCCGCCTGGCTGCGGTTCACCTCGATGAAGAACCCCTGCACGCGATTGAACCCGAGCTTCAGGCTGCTAAGGCCGGTGCGCTCGCGCTCCCGGCGTTCTAGATCCAGGAGGAACTGTTCGGTGTTACTGCCCAGCAAGCGCAGCTCGTCGAGCTCCGCATCGTATCCCGGCGCGATCACGCCGCCGTCGCGCAAGAAATGCGGCGGCGATTCGACGACGGCGCGCGTCAATACGGCATGTTCCTCGGCGTGATCGCTCAAATCGGAGGCGAGCTGTTGCAGCAGCGGCGATGGGGAGCGATCGAGCGCCGCGCGCAACGACTGCCGCAGGCCCGGGAGCGCGCCGAGCGCCGTGCGCAATTGCGTCAGATCCCGCGGACGCGCGGAGCGCAGCGCCACGCGCGCCAGGATGCGCTCCAGGTCGCCGATGCACCTCAGCAGCTCCGCCAGGGCTGCGTGGCGGGTGTCCTCAATGAGCGTCGCGACCGCGTGATAGCGAACGCGCAACGCATCATGGTCGCGCAGCGGCCGGTGCAGCCAGCGGCGCAGCAAGCGGCCGCCCATGGCGGTGGCCGTGCGATCGAACACTCCCGCGAGGGTAAGTTCGGGGCGGCCGGAGAGGCTCTCATCGAGTTCCAGATTACGGCGCGTGGCCGGGTCCATGATAAGCGCCGCAGCGCGCTCCTCGGTGGTGATCGAGAGCATATGCGGCAGCGCCGCCCTCTGCGTCTCGCGCACATACGCGAGCAGAGAGCCGGCGGCGGCAATGGCCAAGGGCTTGTCGGCGCAGCCGAATCCCGCGAGGTCTCGAGTGCGAAATTGTTCGGTGAGCGCGCGGGTCGCCGACTCGGCATCGAAATGCCAGGGCGCGCGCAGCCGCCACGGGCGCTCCTGATTCGCGGCTGCGCTGCCAAGGGCGGATGGTCCGCCGTCGGGGATCAATATCTCCGCAGGACGCAGGCGTTCGATTTCCGCCTCGAGCGCGGCCGATCCGCCGACTTCCATCACGCTGAACCGGCCGCCCGACAGGTCGAGCCAGGCGAGTCCGAAACGGCCGCCGGCGCCGCACACGCTCGCGAGCAGCGTGTCGCGGCGCTCATCCAGCAGTGCTTCATCCGTGACGGTGCCGGGCGTGACGACGCGCACCACCTCGCGCTCCATCGGGCCTTTGACCTTGCCGGGCTCGCCGCGCTGCTCGCAGATGGCGACGGACTGCCCTTTGCGGACCAGTTTCGCCAGGTAGGAGTCGAGCGTGACCGCGGGCACGCCCGCCATGGGGATGGGAGCGCCGGCGGAGGCGCCGCGCTGGGTGAGCGCGATGTCCAGCAACTGCGCGGCGCGGCGCGCATCGTCGTAGAACATTTCATAGAAATCGCCCATGCGGTAGAACAGCAAGACGTCGGGATGCTGAGCCTTGATGCGCAGGTACTGCTGCATCATGGGGGTGTGGTCGGCGGGAATATTCACAGTTTGGTCGCGAATGGGGTGTACTCGTTCAACGGCGTCCTAGAGCTTACGCAAGTCCGACGATGCTAATATCGTATGGGGTGCGGCAACGCAAAGAATAATCGCAGCCCTGAGGGCCTCCGACCAGGAAAATGGAGTTCGAACCGTGTATCACTTGACACGCAATCCTGCACTCGCCCGCGCGCAGCTCAAGCGGCTGCGGCCCACGCAGTTCTCCGTGGGCTACGCTGAAGTCGAGGTGAAAGCTCGCCAATGGGCAAATCTCGGAAAGAAAGAGCGCAAGCTCCAGATCGAAGGCCACGTCTTTCCCGCCGTGCTCGGCCCCGGGAAGGCCTTTTACATCGTCGATCACCACCACCTGGGGATCGCCTTGCTCGAGGAGGGCATCGAGGAGGTCTGCATCGCCACGTTGGACAATATGTCGTGGCTGGCGCCGTCGGTCTTCTGGCGCACCATGGAATTTCGGGCATGGAGCCATCCTTACGACAATCGCGGCACTCGCCGGGATTATCGGGACATGCCGCGGCGCCTGACGGAACTCCAGGACGATCCGTATCGGAGTCTGGCGGGCCTGGTGCGCAATGCCGGCGGGTTTGCCAAAGACCAGGCGCCGTTCGTCGAGTTCCTCTGGGCGGACTTCTTCCGTCCACTGGTCGCCGTGCGCCTGATCAAGCAGGATCCGCGGCGCGCGGTCCGCGATGGCCTGCGCCTGGCGCGTTCGACCGCGGCCCGCTACTTGCCGGGTTGGAGCGGCAAGACGGCGCAGTAGCCATGTCCGCATGCACGCGCTCATGTGCAAAAACCGAGGGGGAGCATTCCGGTGCATTCGAAATTCAGTGATCCGGCACTTGCACGCCTCGCGGCGCGCGTGGGGCGGCACCTGCTGCACACCGGGCGCATGGCGGCGACGGCGGAGTCGTGCACCGGCGGCTGGATCGCGAAGGCATTGACCGACATTGCCGGCAGTTCGGATTGGTTCGAGGAGGGCTTCGTCACCTACAGCAATGCGGCAAAATCCCGCCGCCTGGGCGTGTCCGGGACAGTGATCGAGGCCGGAGGCGCGGTGAGCGCAGCCGTCGCAGGTGCGATGGCGCGAGGCGCGCTGGCCCGTTCGGGCGCGCAGGTGGCCGTGGCGGTGACCGGAATTGCGGGGCCGGGCGGGGCGGCGCCGGGCAAGCCCGTGGGAACCGTCTGGATGGCGTGGGCCGTCAAGCGCGGGCGCAAGAGCCATGTGAGCGTCGAACTCAAACACTTCCGCGGCGATCGGGACGCCGTGCGCCGCAAGACGGTTCGGGCGGCACTCGCGGGGATCCTGAACCGGTGAGCGGCGTGCA
>JBEKYO010000215.1:0-11121 GCA_049510875.1 Steroidobacteraceae bacterium | reverse complement strand
TGCAGGTCCGACGCATTGTTCTTCACCGCAAAGGCGAGAAGCTGCGCGATATCAACCGCCATTTACGGCTCCTAGTTAGGGCGCTGGTTAGCCACCAGCAGTATATAAGAGGGTGTCGCCACCCAATATGTTAATTGGTCCGCATAATTTGGCGGTTCATGTGAACCACGTCCGATCTCGGATACGTCAGGCGGCCGAAGCCGCGGGGCGGGATCCCGCCTCCGTCACCCTGGTCGCCGTCAGCAAGGCCAAGCCTGCCGAATCCGTGCGGGCGGCCGCCACGGCGGGCGTCACGGATTTCGGCGAAAACTATCTCCAGGAGGCCCTCGGCAAGCTCGAAGTGCTCAAGGACCTGCCCCTGCGCTGGCACTTCATCGGCGGCCTGCAATCGAACAAGACGCGCGCGGTTGCCGAGCGCTTCGACTGGGTGCACAGCATCGACCGCATCGGCATCGCTCGGCGCCTGTCGGAGCAGCGGCCGTTCCACGCGCCGCCCCTCAACCTGTGCATTCAGGTAAAACTCGCGCCCGAGCCGGGCAAGGGCGGCGTCTCGCCCGAATTCCTGCCGGAGCTTGCCGCCGCCACGGCCGGCCTGCCGCGCGTGAAATTGCGCGGTTTGATGTGCGTGCCTCCGCCGCAGCCGGACGCCGCGGCCGAGCGCGCGGTGTTTTCGCGCCTGCGCACGCTGCTCGAGGGGCTCAACGCGGACGGCTACGGGCTCGACACGCTGTCGATGGGGATGAGCGGCGATTTTGAGTCGGCGATCGCCGAAGGCGCGACCCACGTGCGGATCGGGACCGCGCTTTTCGGCAGCCGGACCGGTACCACAAACACACGAGGTTCGCATGAACAACATCCGTAGACTGGCATTCATCGGCGGCGGCAACATGGCGGCGGCCCTCATTGGCGGGCTGACCAAGCGCGGCCTGCCCCGGGAGCGCATCGTCGTCGCCGATCCCAGCCGCGATCAACTGACGCGCCTGTCGCGCGACTTCGGCGTCACCGCGGCCGCGGACAACGGGAGTGCCGTGGCGGGCGCCGAGGTGGTCGTTCTCGCGGTCAAACCTCAACAGATGCGGGCGGTTGCTCTCGCACTCGCGCCGCAGATTGCGGCCTCGAGTCCGCTGGTCATATCGGTCGCCGCGGGGATACCCCACGCGGCGCTCGCCCGTTGGTTCGGTGCGCGCGTCGCCGTGGTCCGCACGATGCCCAATCGACCCGCTCTCAACGGCTTCGGCGCCACCGGCCTGTATGCGCCGGCAAGCGTCGGTGCGGCGAACCGCGCGCTGGCGGAGGACATCATGGCGGCGGTCAGCGCCACCGTGTGGGTCGAGCATGAATCGCAAATGGACACCGTCACGGCGCTCTCCGGCAGCGGTCCGGCCTACTTCTTTTTGTTCATGGAGGCGCTCGAGGCTGCAGCTCACGCCCGCGGGTTGCCGAACGACATCGCCCACAAGCTCACCCTGGAAACCGCGTTCGGCGCCTCGCAAATGGCCCGCCTCTCGGGCGACTCGCTGGCGGTCCTGCGCGATCAGGTCACCTCCAAGGGCGGTACCACGGCGGCGGCGCTCGATGTGCTCGACGCGGCGGGCCTTCGTGCTATCGTCGCACACGCCGTCGCGGCAGCCGATCGGCGCTCCGCCGAACTCGCCGCCGAGTTTGGAGCGCCGTAGGCCGCGCCCCGGGGCGGCGGCAGGTTTAAGGGGCGGTTCGGCGCATATCCTGAAGGACGGGCGTGGGCCCCCCGCAGCGCCCGTTGGGGGCCGGCTGCCAATGGCTCGATGATAGTGAAGTGAAATGGAAGCGATCAGATACATCGTCGATACATTGATGTGGCTGCTGACGCTGGCGTTCCTGCTGCGTCTGTTGTTCCAGCTGGTGCGGGCGGACTTTCGGGATCCGATGGCGGATGCCATCGTGCGCGTGACCAATTGGTTGGTGCTGCCGTTGCGCCGGGTGCTGCCGCCCATGGGCAAGGTGGACACGGCGACCGTCGTGGCGGTGGTTGCGGTGGCCTCGGTGCACACGGCGGCCCTGTTTGGGCTCAACGGACAAGGCTTCGGCGATTTGCTCGCGTTCTTGCGCGTTACCGTCGTCGGCCTGGTCGATCTGACGTTGCGCGTTTACCTCTTCGCCCTGCTGTTGTTTTGGTTGACCAGCTTTATCACTCCGGGCGGCTACGCACCCGGCGTGCGTTTGCTCGGCCAGCTCTGCGGGCCGATACTGAAGCGAGTGCGGCGAATCATCCCGCCCATCGGTCAGATAGATTTTTCGGTTCTATGGGTATCGATCGGAATCGGGGCATTGTTGATACTTCTGCGCTGAATATGACGTCCTACGTGCTTGAAATCCCTGCGAACGGCGCAGTCAAGCGGCGCGCGATTTGCGAAAACACCACGCGGAGGCCTGAAAAACCAGGCTCGCGCGCGCGGCGGAGAACCAAACTTTTTTCGCAAATGCGCTAAACATCGGCTTTTTTCTATGTTATTTTCGGCGCCGAGTTGAGTATGAGGGTGTTTATTGCCCGCGTTCGCAAACACAATCAGGAGATTTATATGGCGAAAAAGAATGCAGCACCGACCAAGTCTGAGATTCTCGCTACGATTTCGAAGGAAACAGAGCTCTCTAAGAAGCAGGTCGGAGCCGTGTTTGACTCGCTTTCGGCCGCGATCAAAAAAAGTCTGCGCAGTCACGGGGTGTTTACGATGCCTGGGCTTCTGAAGATGAAGGTCGTGAAGAAGCCGGCGACGAAAGCACGTGAAGGCGTCAATCCCTTTAACGGCGAGAAGATGATGTTCAAGGCCAAGCCGGCCAGCAAGAAGGTACGTATTGCCGCCTTGAAGACTCTCAAGGAATTCGTCAACTAACGGGGCCTTGGCATCCGGAGCGATTGGCGGGGGCGCCCAGCCGGGGCGCCCATCCCGGGGGCCCGAGCCTCAGAGACCGCGTCGGTGGGGCGCGGCGCCGTTCGGGTCGAAGTGAACGGTTCAGTCGCTCCGGATCGCGTCGATGACGGTCTCGCGCAGTTCCTGCAGGCGGCCGTGAAAGAAGTGCCCGACTTGGGGCAACACCACGAGTCGAGGCCGAGGTTCGAGCCGGTTCGCCCAGGCGATCACGCTTTGCGGGTCGACGACCTCGTCGGCGTCGCCCTGCACGACCAGCCACGGACACGGCGGCGCGGTCATGCCCGAAAAATCGAAACCGGTCACCGGCGGCGCGACCGTGATGAGATGAGCCGCCGGTAGCCGCTGCGCCAGGCGCAGGGCGACGTAGGCGCCAAATGAGAATCCGGCGAGCACCGGCCGGCGCTCGGGCCAGCGCGCAGCGCCCCAGGCGGCGGCCGCGGCGGCGTCCGCCGTTTCGCCGATGCCGCCGTCGAACGCGCCCTCACTGTTGCCTACCCCCCTGAAATTGAAACGCAGGGTCGGCATCCCTGCGTCGCGCAGCGCGCGGGCGACGGTCGTGACCACTTTGTTCTCCATGGTTCCCCCATACAGGGGGTGCGGATGACACACGAGCCCGAATTGCGCGGCCGCGCCGCCCGGGTCCTCGATGATGGCCTCGAGCGAACCCGCCGGCCCGCTGATGGTGGTGCGCCCCTGCGCCATCCGGGCCGTCACTCTATGCCGACGAGATCGACATCGAAGATCAGGGTCGCCCCGGGGGGAATGACGCCGCCGGCGCCCACGTCGCCATAGCCGAGATCCGCGGGAATGGTCAGGCGTCGCCGCCCTCCCACCTTCATGCCGAGCACGCCCTGATCCCATCCCTTGATGACTTCGCCCGCTCCGACCACGAAACTGAATGCATGTCCGCTGTCTCGCGTGCTGTCGAATTGCTTGCCTTTTTTCTCGGGAGCCGATGACTCGTACAGCCAACCCGTATATTGCACCACGGCCTTTTGGCCGGCGCGTATCGCGGCGCCGTTCGGACCGCGTGGTTTAGCTGCGCGCCCGCGGTTTCGATCCGCGCGCCCGGAGCATGGTGCCGGCCGTCCCGCTGCTTGCGGCGGCCGTCAGCACGGCTGCGACGAGCACCGCGAGATGGGCGTGGATGCCGAGCCAACCGTGCCTCACAACGCCGATGGCATCGTCGATCTCGTCGACCACTTGTAGCACCCATTCCATGAGCAGGGAGTCTATGCACGCGGCGCCGCATGCGCGGTGAACGGAGTCACACACTTGCCACGGCGCCGAGGGCTGCGTAGGCTTGCCTCGCATGCAGCGAATTCTCGTCCTGAACCCGAAGGGCGGTTCGGGAAAAACGACGATAGCCACCAATCTCGCCAGTTACTACGCGAGTCTAGGGGACCGTCCGTTGCTGTCGGACAACGACCCCCAGGGCTCCAGCAGCCGCTGGCTGAAGAAGCGCAAGCCCGAACAAGCTTTCATCCACGGCATTGCGACCTTCGAGCGCAACAGCCGCATGACGCGCGCGTGGCAAATGCGCATACCGCCTGACGCCGTGCACGTGGTGGTGGATACCCCGGCGGCGATCTTGGGCCAGGAAATGCCGGAAATAACCCGCAGCGCGGACGCCATCATCATTCCGGTGCTTCCCTCGGACATCGACATTCATGCGTTTTCGAAATGCATTGCCGACTTGCTGCTGATCGCGAAGGTGCGGCGCGATGAGAATCGGATCGGCGTCGTGGCCAACCGCGTCAGGCGCAACACGATCATTTATCAATCGCTCATGCGCTTTTTGAACACTCTGAGGATTCCGGTGATCGCAACGCTGCGCGATTCGCAAAATTACGTGCGCGCCGCGGAACAAGGGGTGGGGCTGCACGAAATGAAGCGGCACCTGGTCGAGCAAGACTTGTTGGATTGGGAGCCCTTGCTCGCGTGGCTGCAGGCCAAGGAGGCGTCGGACCCGCCGCGCAGCATCAACCCCCTGCAGGAGACGGCGTAGCCAGGGATTCGCCGCACCTGCGCCCTGTGCGGCCCGCGTGGCCGCTGCGCGCGCTTACTTCTTGTCTTCCCAGCTGCCGCGAACTTTGTCGGCCCAGTTCTTGTAACTGTGCCAATTGTAAAGATTTGTCGTGATTGCCGCGTGGCGGCCGCCCGTTTTGAACGCTTCTCGCGATGCCGCAGCGCCCGGCTTTGCTGCTCCGGCATCCGCGCGCGGCGCGCGCCGATCTATTCCGGTGTATCGAGTATGGTTCTTGCTGTCGCCCATCAACGTTCTCCTACGATGTGCACGACAGTATGTGTCGCGCGCTCTCATAGGCAGGAACTGTGTCACAGCCATCTTGGCGTCGTCGCTATGCACAGTTGAGCATTGCGATGCGCATCTCAGAGAGTGTCGCGGTAAGTTAAATCGCTGAAATTCTCTTGGTTTGCCACGCGTCGAACAGCGGCTTGAGCTCATTGAGCGAGGACTCGAGCGCGGCGGGCAACAAGGTGGTGTACGAATCGAGCAATGCGATCGCATTGCGCGCGGGGTCGGTGCGCGTGGCTGCGCCCAGGCGACGTGACATATCGCGATTTACCACGTGCAGGTTCCTGTACAGATCTTCCAGCGCCGCGAAGCCCGGCGGCATGTGCGCATCGGTCAATTCGCGGGCCAGCAAAAACATGCAGATGCTGCGGTACACGGTTTCCATTTCGTTGGCGAACGGCAGATGGAAGCGCGCCATCGGCCGCAAATGGTCCGTCCATGGACAGCCGGAGGTCGCCATGATCAATCCGAGCACGGAGCTCATTGCATGTTGCGCCGTGGTTCGCACGGACACCGTCCGCTCCGCCTCCATCACCGTCACCTCGACGGCATCGAACGAGGCCAGCGCCTTCAGCGGCTCGACGGCCGGCGCCATGTGCAGCGCGGCCGGGCAATGCGTGTGCACGCGCTCATCGAGGGGACAATTGGCGCAACGGCTGAACCCGAGCTCCGTCCAGAACGGCGGTTCGGCGGGAGTCGCCTGGACCAGCCTGAAATCGGCGGCATCGAATTGGAATTCCAACGTTTTGACGGAACCGTCCGGCAGATCGAAACGATAGCGAATGCGCGGCGCTTCGCTCATGCGACCAATCTATAACAGGGCGTGTATTCGGAGCCGGCGAGTTTCATGCGGCGTTGCGCGACGAACCCCCGCAACAGCCGGTCGAGCGGAGCCATGATCGAGTTTTCGCCCACGAGTTCGAACGGCCCGTGCTTCTCGATCGAGTTGATGCCGTATTCCTTGATGTTGCCGGCCACGATTCCGGAGAACGCCCGCCGCAGGTTGGCGGCGCGCTCATGCACCGGCTGATCGTGCGACAGCCGCAGCCCGCGCATCGCCGCGTGGGTGACCTCGAAGGGCAGTTGAAATTCGAGCGGAATCTTCATCAGCCAATTGAAGCCGTACGAGTCGCTCTCCTTGCGCCGATAGTCGCGCACCCTGGCCAGGCCCTGCACCATTGCGCGGGCCACGCCCGCGGGGTCATCGATGATGATTTGATACTTTGATTGCGCAACGGGTCCGAGCGTCGCGCCCACGAACTCGTTGATTTGCCCGAAATACTCGGCCGTATCCGCCGGGCCGGTGAAAATCAGCGGGAACGGCAACTCCCGGTTCGCCGGGTCGAGCAATATCCCGAGCAGATAGAGGATCTCTTCCGCCGTGCCCGCGCCGCCCGGGAAGACCACGACGCCATGACCCAGACGCACGAACGCCTCCAAGCGCTTTTCGATGTCCGGCATGATCACCAGCTGGCTCACGATGGGATTGGGCGGCTCCGCGGCGATGATGCCGGGTTCGGTGATGCCCAGATAACGGCCGTTGATGATGCGCTGCTTGGAGTGTCCGATGGTGGCGCCCTTCATCGGACCCTTCATCGCGCCGGGACCGCATCCCGTGCACACATCGAGGCCCCGCAGGCCGAGTTCGTAGCCGATTTTCTTGGTGTAGTCGTACTCCACGCGCCGAATCGAGTGGCCGCCCCAGCAAACCACCAGATTCGGCGGCGCCGGCAGCTCCAGAACACGGGCGTTGCGCAGAATGTGGAATACGGCGTTGGTGATGCTGGGCGATGACCCGAGATCGAAGCGTCCGCTTTCCATGATTTCGTTGGAGATGAACACCACGTCTCGAAGCACCGCGAACAAATGCTCCTTCAATCCGCGGATCATCTCGCCGTCGACGAACGCGGCCGCGGGCGCGTTCTTGATCTCCAGTTTGATCCCCCAAGCCTGCCTGACGATGCGCAGATCGAAATCCCGGTACTTCTCGAATATGCGGCGCGAATCGTCGATCTTGCTGCCTGAATTGAGGACGGCGAGCGCGCATTTGCGGAACAGGGGGTACAGGCCGCCCTGGCCGGAATCGAGCAGCTTGGCTATTTCCTGCTGTGACAGGTGCTCGAGGCTGCCTTTCGGGGCTACGCGAGCGTCCACCAGCTCGGACGATACAATCGAGGTTTCCACATGGCACCGGTTACGGGTAGATATCGATCGGGATGTTGTCTTGAGTGCGCAGCCACACTTCGACCATGTCGGAATTGGACAGGGCGATGCAGCCGTCGGTCCAATCGTTCGATGAATAATAGGCGGCCGGATGCTTCGGCGTATTCGGCGATCCGTGGATCATGATCGACCCGCCCGGCGCCCAACGGTTCTTGCGCGCCCGCAATTCGTCGTTCTTGTTCGGGTACGAGACCTGGATCGACAGGAAATAGTCGCTGTGCGTATTGCGGCGGGCCAGAAAATATCTCCCCTCCGGCGTGCGGAAGTCGTGTTCCCGTTGCTTGGTTCCGACGGGACTTAGCCCCAAGGCGACCTTGTACTCGCCGAGCAGGCGGCTGCCATTGTACAAGTAGAGCTTGTGCTCGGCCTTGTGTACTACCACGTGGTCGGCGGCGGTGATTTCAGTCGCCGAACCGGGGAATGCTCCGCCCAGGCCGGCGGCCAACGCGAGCAGCACGCACAGACGGTGGATGTTTCGCCGGCAAATACGCTTGTCCATGGTAAAAATTATAACCGGTACCCGGCACGACATAAGCGGCCGTACCTCACGAACCTTGTATAATGAGAGCCATGCGCCTGTCCCTGGTTCCATTCCTGATCGCCGGGCTCCTGGCCGGCTGCGCCACCCAATCCTCCATCAAACCGTCCGAAAGTCTCGACGAACGGACCGGCGTGACCGTGGGCGCCCTGCAAGAGCCCATCGAATTCGTGGAGACGTTCCAGACGCCGGTGGCGGGCAACGGCAAACGCACGAGCTTTGCGTATCTGGGTCCCGTGGAGTGGGACCGGAGCGGCGACATTACCTACGGGCTCTGGGTGCACGTTGCGCCCGGCAGCGACCGGCAGGTCGGCGACATCCGCTCGCAGGGCGCCGTGACGCTGATCCTGGACGATGGTCCCGTGGTGCTGTCGCCGATGGAGGCGCCGAACGTCGGCAGTGGGCCGTATAAGCCCATCGCCTCCTGGGGTCAAACGCAGTACTTCGGCCTCGATGTCGCCATGCTGAAACGGCTGGCCGGCAGCGAAAAACTCTCGCTCAGCTTCCGCGGCGTCGATCAATCGAACGTCGATTTCGCGCCAATGCATGAAACTCGCGCGACTTTGCAGAAATTCACCCAAGCGCGCGGCATCACTGACGATTGATGCCGACGACTTGCGGCAGCGTGAGCGTGGTCCCTGGCCGCATGTCGCGGAAATTGACGTCGGGATTGTATTCGGCCATCAGCCACACCGGCAGGTCGTCGTGCTGCTGGACGATCGTCCACAGCGAGTCGCCGCGCTTGACCGCGTAGTTGAGCGTGCCGGCGATGCGGTGAACCGCGAAGAAGCTCTCTTGCAGATGGCGGTGATACTCGCGGCGCGCCTCGACGAACTGAGCCGCCGACACGCGCGATAAATCCAGCTTGAGCTTGCGGCCCTGCGTCACCATGGCGTTCTGATGCAGCCTGTTCAGGGCGCGCAACGTCTGCGAGTCGACCTGCGTCCAATCGGCAAAGTGGCCCAGTGTTTCGGCCGCCTGAACGATCACGGTGTCGTCGGCGCCGACCTCGTAATTGGTGGTGTCGGCATTACCCGTCGGGCTTGCGACGGGCAACAGCGCATCGCTGTTCGCGGTCTGGCGCTCGGAAACGGGTTCGCTCGGGAGTCGCGCGGCCCGCTGCGCGGCCGGCGAAGCCGGCGTCGCCGCCGGTGCGGGCACTGCGTCCGCGACCGGCGCCGGGAGCACGGCAGCCAGAGGCGCGGCGGGGCCGGCGAGCGGAGCCGACGCGCTCTCCGGCTCCCCGGGGGCAGCGGCAGGGAGCGCGCCCCCGGCCTCCGCGCGCGAGGCCGGCATCGGAATTTTGACCAGTTCGCCGCGCACAGGGCTGTGCGCGGCGGTCCAGCCGTTGGCGGCCAGCAGTCTCGCCACGCTCACGCCGCTGGCCGCGGCCACGCTCGCCAGGCTTTCACTCCGGCGCAGCCGGCGGCTGCCGTCGTTGCGCTGTGCAAAGTAGCGCTGCGATGGGGGCACCCGGGCCCAGGCGTCGGCGATCTCGGCCTGCGACTCTGTTCCGGGCAGGCGCAACAGGTAGCCGCGCGGAACCAGGCGGCTACCGTTCCAAATGGGCGGCCGCAGCGCCGGATTCAGTACGCGCAACGCGCCCATGTCGACTTTGAATGCTTTCGCCAGCACGCTCACCGCAATGTAGTCAGGCAGCTCCGCCGGTGTGCTGTCCGTATCCGGCAGGCGCGTGATCGGACCGAAATACCTTTCGGCATTGCGGTCCACTTCCAGCGCGGCCAGGAACGCCACATAAAAGTTGCGCGAGGCAAAGCCGAACGTGGCGCCCTGGTAGCGTTTGACGATCACGGCGATGTCGTCGGTACCGAGTTCGTCTTGCGCACGGCGCAATCCGCCGGGGCCGTGATTGTACGCCGTGACCGCGAGCGGCCAGGTGCCGACCAGACGGTAGTTGTACAGCATCAGATTCGCCGCAGCCTCGGTCGCGGTATACGGATCGAGACGCTCGTCCACCACGCTGTCGACCCGCATGTAGCGCTTGGCGGTCGATGGCATGAATTGCCACAGGCCGGCCGCGCCGACTTTGGAGTACGCCGCGAGATTGAAGGACGACTCCACGTGCGGCAACGCGGCGATCTCCGCGGGCACGCCGTGTTGCGACAGGGTGTGCGCGATGTGCTTCTCCCACACGGCGGCCCGGATCAAGCCTTCGCGAAATCGATCAGCCTGCCCGAGTTGGAAGCGGATGCGGTCCACCGCCTCACGAAAATCGCTTGCAGCCGGCTTGTCCCCGAACGCATGCAGTATTCGCCGCTCGTGGGGCGTCAGATCATCCGTGGAGCCCTCCGCGAACCGCCGCAGCAGCGCGGCGTAGCGCGCTTTCGCTTCGAGCACGCGCCGCTCGCGCTGCGCCGGGGACGAATCCGGCTCGAAGCGCAATACCTCGTACACCAAACCGAGATTCCAATCATCGTGCAGCAGGCCCCCGTCGGTGGTGACCTCGGTGTACACGCGGATCCAAAATCGAATGTCCTGCTCGAGCGCAGGCGGGTGCGCGAACGGATCGCCGGCGTCGCCGGGCGCGCCGTAGGCGCCTGCGAACGGCGCGAGCCATGCCATAAGCGCCGCAATTGTGAGCGTGCGGGCACGCTGCGACTTAGTGAAGATCAAAATCAATGACTTGGGATGCGATGGCCGTCATTATAAGCATCGAACGGATGCGCGCCCGATTTTACTTAAAAAGTGAGACACCATTCCGACGCACGGAGATTCCCTTGCGCCGGCAAACCGCTGGCCGGTCACCGGCGGGCATCAACCGCCCTCGACCAAGGTTCGCTCGCCGCGCTACTGTGGGGACGCGCATAAGCTGCAACCACGAAATTTCCGAAAACAATAACTTGCACGCGTCCCGAACACCATAAGCTGCGACCAAAGTACCCCAAAAGCTGCGACTTCCACAACGAAAAGACGCATAAGCTGCGACTTTCTTATAATCGCCTTTTGGGCGCCCATCTGGTCAGTTTACGGCGATTTGCGAACTGTGAGGCTGAATGCTCGATGGCTCTCGCCGACGGCGGCACACCCAGAGCCTAGCGCCCAGTCAAAGGACGAGGTGGGACGTCGATTTCTTCGATGTCCGGATTCTCCTTGAGAAATTGCAGCCAATGCAG
>JBEKYO010000214.1:0-7774 GCA_049510875.1 Steroidobacteraceae bacterium | reverse complement strand
GGGGTGATGCCGTTCACCAAGCGCTGCCACAAACCTTCCTCGGAGCAGGCACGGCGAATTGTTTGCGCAAGCGAGGCGGCGTCCGCCACGTCGAACAGCAGTCCGTCCTTGTCGTGCGTGATCCGCTCTTGCGGTCCGCCGACATTCGAGGCGATGACCGGGCGTCTGAACATCCATGACTCGGAAATCACGAGCGCAAAAATCTCCCACCATACCGAGGGAACAATGCACCAATCCACCCTCCCCATGCGCTGAGGCAGCTGATCGACCGAATACGATCCGTTGAAGAAGACGATTCGGTCCGCGACCGGCAATTCATTCTCTTTGCTGAGAAACGCTTCGATTTCAGCGCGGCGTTCCTCGGAGGCGAATCGAAGATTATCGCCGTTGATCTCCACCACGAAGTCCTTGAACCCTTCGGCGCGCAACAGTTGCACCGCCCGCAGAAGCACCCATACGCCTTTGTTGTCCACCAGTTGCCCGAAGAATCCGAAGCGATTGCGCCTTTCGCGCGTGTCGGACGGGATGCGGCCATGGCTGTAATCCGGCTGACCGTTGGTAACGTGAGTGATGCACTGGTGGCAGCGGACTGGCGACGCGCGGGTGCAAAGCGATTTGTCGACGTTGCGCAGCATGTGTCCATCGGCATCGCATATCGCGATGAACTCGTGGAACGTCAGAACGATCCGGACCTTGGGCAGCACACGGCGCGTGAGCGTCAGCAGATCGATGCCGAACAGGAGGAAGTGGTGGAAGTGGATCACGTCCGGCCGGACGAGTCCGAGAAACTCCGCATAAGAGCGGGCCAACTCGAAGCTCGACACCTTGTGCCATAGATAGTCGTAGTCGCGGCTGAGATAGAGAAACTCGCCCTTGCGGCCATCGAATCCGGTTATTTGAGCGCCGGTCTTATACAGCGCGGTGAGTGAAGGATCGACCGCAGCCAGCAACGTGGGCTCGATTCCATCGCGCGATTTCAGTCCGTTAAACAGCTCATAACAGATCTGCTGCGCACCGCCCCGAACGAGTTCGGGGTGATACAAGCTAACCAGCAGAACTTTCATCAGCCAATCCCTCCGCGCCGCCCGGCCCCGAGTTTCGGCTTGTCGCCATCCGCGGCCGAGCGCGCCGCCGGGCCCGCGGGCCGCAGCAGCTCGTGCGTCGGCTCCGGCCCCGTCAGGCCATCATCGATCATGGGCAGCCACGCGTTCGAGAACAACCACCGGTTGACGATGGAACCTCCGAAGTGCTGAGGCTGCCAGGTCGACCCTTTGCCTTCCAAATGCCACATGCGGATGTCCTGCAGCCACGGCGCCGTACCTCGGGCAATGCTCCTCAGGCACAGATCAGCATCCTCGTAGTGGCCATAGATGAAATCCTCGGTGAAGCCGCCGAGCTGCTCGTACCATGATCGCTCGATGGAGATGAATGCCCCGGTAACCGCGGGAACCGGGCGCGGCCGCGTGAATTGCGCGCCGTCGGATGGCAAGCCCTTGCCGTAATGCTGCGTTCGGCATATCCGCGTGGCGCAGGGCTTTTCTCCCGACAGAGACAGCCCGACGTCGACCTCGAAATACATTCCTCCATGCATCAGCGAACCGTCGTCATAATAAAGAGGCACGCCAAAAAGGCGTGTTTGGTCCGCCGGAGCCGCGGCGAGCAGCTCGGTGTGCTTTTGGGCCCAATCGTGGTCGCGAGGGAACACGTCCGGATTCACCACCAGCACCCGATCGCTGCGGGCAAGACCAACGGCGACGTTGTTCGCGGCACCGAAGCCGGCGTTGCCGGGCAGTATCACGACGCTGGTGGTCAAGCCATACAGTAGGTCGGCGTTGCGCGCTTCGCGCAGCAGCGTCTCGGCCATGTCGGGGCTATTCGAGATGTAGATGAATTCGTAGTCATGAATGCCCGGCAGACCGGAGTAAAGACAGCTCTGGAGAAATAGGAATTCTGGTTTGCCGTAGAGGCAGACCACGATGGAGCCGCGCGGCGCCCGGTTTTGCGGGCCGAAGCGCTCGACATAGGGCGCAGCCACGATCCGGCGGGTGACCGACCTATTGAACCGCACCAGCTCATCGCCGATGCCTCGCGCGAGATAGCTCATGGCCTCGATGCTCGCGTTGCCGAGAAACGACGCGCCGCCGACATACGCCATCACCCTGTCGCGCAACTCGGCGTCGCTTACGAGCTCGGGTGTGCACTCCAATGCGGTCGTGTGTCCACTCTCCTGCCACATTTCCAGCCGTATCTGGCCCGATCCGCGGCCGCCCCGATCAAAATGGAGAAAGCCGATGAATCCAAAAAGATGTGGTCGAGCAATGCCGATCTTTTGTTCCACATCGGGACGCCGGACCCGCACAAAGCGAGTTGAGTCGATTACCACGCGCCAGTCCGGACCCGTCATGGAAATGCAACTGAGGGGGTTGGATATATCGTCGATCCAGCCGGCAACGATCAGCCCCGCCGCCGGCGCGATGATCAATGCCTCAACCGAACCTCGAGCAACTCGCACCGAAGCGTCCGACCCGGCGCCAGGGCGGAACACCCGCATCACATTCCGGTCCTCGTGAGGATTACCGGGCGGGCCCGGTTCGCTGCGGCCCGGCTCGATGGCACGCTTGACCTCGGAGTGGGGCATCGCATAGTGGGCTTCGACCAACCGTTCGGCGGCGAAGATGGCTTCGCGGTGGCCCGCATCAATCGGGTGGAATATATCGCCCTGCTCGGCCTGCGGATCGGATTCGCTCACCGGTATCGAGCCATCCTGCGCGACCGCCCCGACGACGTCCGCCGCGGCCAGCTCTGCAGCCGCCTCATTCACATCGTCGTAAGACTCGGCCGCAGAGCGTTTTTTTGAGCCGCGCGATGCGGTTAGTCTCGGCCGCCGTACCATGGATCTGTCCCCGGTTCAAAAATCAGGAGGTCCACGGACCCGCTAGTACGAATCGCGGCCGCGCATTCCGCGGCGGCTTTCGCAGCCGGCACTTGACATGCGGCACGCGTTTTTCATTCTACCAAACAAGACATAATGTCCCCCGCCCCGCGCAATGAATCCACCGTGGATCGCAGCCCTGCCATCCGTGCATCCGCAAACAGCCGTGGCCCCATCGAGTGTGTCATCACCGCCAGCTCTTTTGCCAACACAATCAATAACTTCCTTTCAAACGCAATTCCTCTTCGATCACACAGGGGCCGATTCGCACAGAGGAATGGATGAATGGCTTCGCGACGGATCCTGCCACCAAACAGTTTGTGTAGCTTATTTTTCCCTGCTTGTCTAATCTCGGACATTAAGTCGCGTATGCACATGGCGCGTCCGCCGCTGCACTACACTCTGCCGGATTTCCAAGCCGATGGATTACCTCGCCATACTACTCCGAGTCAGAAGTTCGCATGCAGAATTACTTGAAGCTTTCGGGACTTTGGTCACGCGTTTTAATCCATACGAAGGGTTTCGGCTCGCCGTTGCCGACGGACAGGTAATCCCGGGTGGCGCGCTCCAAGTCGACGGTGCTGCCGTGAGCAGTACGTCGGACCTGACGGTCGGTCAGCGCGGCGAACCAGCGCCCGGCCTGACTCAGCCAAGCGGCGGAGGTCGGCGCGAAATGCACGTGGCAGTGAGGATTGCGGGCGAGCCATCGGTTGACGCCGCGAGTCGTGTGGGCACGGTAATTGTGCAGCACGAGATGCACGTCGAGCTTCTTCGGTACCGCCGGTTCAAGCGCGCGCAGGAATCGCTGGAATTCCTCGGACCAGTGGCGCCGCCAAGGCTCGCCGGCCGCTTTGCCGGCGGCGCCGTCGAGGGCTGCAAACAGCGCGATGGCTCCCGGCCGGTGGCGCTCATGGGCGCGCGGCGCAGTCGTGCCGGGCATCATCGGCGGTTGGGCCCGGTCCACGCACAGCACCAAGGCCCGATCGGGCGGACTCAGATACAGCCCGACGATGTCGCGCACCTTCTCGACGGACAGCGCACCGGCGGAGAGCTCGAAAGTCTCGGCACGATGCGGCTGCAGACCAAAGACGCGCCAGATGCGCACCACCGCGGTTTGCGACAAACCACAGGCCTTTGCCATCGCGCGGCTGCTCCAGTGCGCGGCCTCCCGCGGCCTCTCGTGCAGCGTCTTGGCGACCACTTGCTCCACCACCGCAGCGCTGATGGTGCGCGGGGCGCCCGCGCGCGGCTCATCGAGCAGACCATCGATCCCGGCCCTGCGAAAGCGCCCGCGCCACTTGCGCACGGTTTGGGGCGAAACGCGCAATTGCCGCGCCACTGCCCGATTCGAGCAATCCTGCTGACAGGCCAGCACGATCCGAGCGCGCAAGGCGAGCGCCTGCGGGGTCTTATGCCGCCGCGTCCACTCATTGAGCCGACGGTGCTGCTCCGTCGTCAACATGATCGGCTCTATCCGCGGTCCGCGTCGCATCCCATCCCCTTCGAAACTCCAGTTTACCCTTGGACCCCCAGGGTGCAAAAATGTACACGAATTAATGACTCAAGATACTAGCGCGAAGCCCGCCGAGATCGCTAATATGGAGTGTGAAATGCGCCGTTATCACTAAGGTAATATTGCGGACCACGCTTTGCCATATCGCCACGATCATTCGAAGTGCACGTACCTCTGAGATAAGTTTATGGAAGTTATTCAATCCGACAGCGACGCCATTGATATTTCGGTGAACCGTTTCATCCAGGAACGGTACGAAGAATCCAACGAGATTCTCTTTGCTCTCCTGCGCCGGGGAATCAACACAACTTTTACGCGGTTCTGCATCGGGCGAAATTTCCTGCACTTGAACGATTACGAGAAAGCCAGCGACTGGTTCCAGCGCGCGCTGTCCACGCCGAACCCGTTTCGCTGGACGTACTACGAATTCTCAAGGCTGCGCGAGCTGGAAAACAATGTCATCGAAGCGACGCAACTCGCCGAGGAGTTCGCGCGCAGCCTTGCCAACGACGGATCGGCCCTCGAGCTGAACGACCACCATAAGCAGTCGCTGCTTCGCATCGCGCACAAATGCTTCAATACCGACCGCGCCATGTCGGTGCCGCTATACAGGGCGCTGAACGCCATCGGCGTCAAGGACTATCTCAGCACGCTGAGAATCATCGAGAGCGACCTCGATCAACTGAAGATCGAGGCGGCCCACGAACAAATGAACAGCCTGATGGCGGACCACACCCTGGACGCGTGGGGCGAGTTCGCCCTGTCGCGCATCCAGTTTGCGCAGGGCCACATCAACACCGCGATTGCAACCGTGGTAAACGCCGCGGAAAAACAGCCGCACAATCACATTCTGCGCACGACCGCCGTGCATCGTCTCTTGGAATTCAAGGCGCTTCCGGAGGCCCGCATCCACTACGACCGCATGCTTCTGCCCCTCCTCGGGCAAAGCGCGGAGTTGGACAAGGAAATCAAGGGAATCGACTTTCGCATCAATGTGCTCCTCAGGGATCATGAGCGGCTTCTTGCAGCGTGCCGCACGCCGGGTTTTCTCCATGCAATACCGAACTGGCTGAGCGTCGAGGCGCTGTTCAATTTCGCGCTGCCCGGCGAACAAATCAACGAGCTGGACGTTGCCGTCGCCACGGAACTGGCCGGTTTTCTCGAAAGCCAGTTTCCGTATTCGTTGGGCACCATCCTCAGCTTGTACCAGTTCTTCAGCCGCCGCCGCTTCTGGCACAAGATCACCGAGCTGGAGGAGAGAATTGCCGACGATCCGCAGTTCAATCATCACGAAGTGGTGATGCGCAGGTTCGAGACGCTGTGCGCGCGGTCAATGATGGACGAAGCGCGGGCGTTCTATGAGGAACATTATGCCAATACGGTCCTCAGGCAATGGGAGGCGTGTGTCGTATTGCGGTTCCTGGCGGAAGCGAAAATGTGGGAAGGGGCGGGGATGCTGCTCAAGCAATTCATTGCGAGCCGGTATTTTTTCCCGGACGGGGATTATTTCCTGTTGAAAATTTGCCGCCGCACGGGCATCCATCAGGACGTCTTGACGATTATCGACGAGAGCGTGACGGGCGACATTCCAGCGCAGTTTCCGCGCCTGCGACGATTGCTGCTGGACGACCTGGCCATCAAGGGCGCCGGCAACGCCAAGTCGGCAAAGAAGGGCGCCGGCGGAGCCGTGATGTCCCGCGAAAACCGCGTGCTCTTCAAGGCGTCGCCCCCGAAATCCTCCCTGCGACTGGCGGGCTTTCTGTGCGCGGACAAGGCATATTACATGTCGCTGCTCACCTTCCTGTCATCGTATGTCGCGAACAGCCTGGGAGATGAGGGCATCACCTGGTTCGTGTTTCTCGCGAAGGATGTCCCGAAGGCGTTCGGGGGCATTCTCGAGGAATTCGCGCAGAAGGTGAATCTGCCGCTGGAGATCGTGAGGGAAAAGGATTTCGTCGGCGCCGGCGCGAGATATACGGAGAATTACGGGATTTTCACGGGCGGCAACACGTTATCGCGGGCGGCGTTCCTGCGAATTTACGCGGCAAAATATCTCTACCTCACTGAACGCTTCGATCGTGCCTTCTACATCGATAGCGACATCGTTTGCCAAAGGGACATCACCCCCTTCGTCACCAGGCCGTTCGGCGATGCGTTGCTGATGGCGCGCCCGGAGGAGCCGAGTCCCGAGGTGCGAAGCGTCACGGACAAGCATGGATTGGCCGACATGAGCTACTTCAACTCGGGAGTGCTCGTGTTCAATTTCCTGGCCCCGGACGTCATCGATCATATCGAGGAAGCATTGCGTATTTCCGAAACGGAACCCGAACGCCTCGTGTTCCACGACCAATGCGCGCTGAATCTCGCATTCGCCGGCAAAGTCAATTTTCTCGAGTCACGTTTCAACTTCTTCTTGCGCCCGCACCGTCCCGACAATGGCGACTTCTCGGAAGCCATATTGCTGCATTTTCTCGACAAGCCCAAACCATGGGACATAAGCTATTCGCGCGAGTACCGCGCGATTTGGATTCGCTATGCGGAATTGGTGCGGGTGCTGCTGAGCCACAAGAACTACAACACGATCGTTTCCGCCGCCAACCAATAGGCTTTACGCCGCCGCGCCGATCCGGGGCGCGGCGGGATGTTGTGCGCGCCGAGCGGCTGCGCCGCGTGACATGTGCGGCCAGATTAGGTTAACCCAGGGAATTCCCGCGGCGAATCCGCCGCCTCGACGCAGGCGATGCCGGCACCGTCATGGCGTTGGCGCCGCTGCGCTTCGGTGAAAATAGACGACGCAGGAAATGGACAACGCAAGTTCCGAGACACTAGAATAGTTTTGCGATGAACGAACTACCGCTCACGAGTCGACTTGTATACACTCCGGCGCGCCCACGGATGCGGGCGCGACGCGAAGGCGCAGCATACACGCGCCGATCGTCGGTGAATCACGGGCCAATCGCGGGGCGTTACCGTCCCCGCCGGGAATTGCCAATGCGAATGCAGGTCGATCGTGGCTAAAGTAACAGTGAGCCTGGCAAGCGGCCGCCAGATTCCTTTTCAAGTCGACAAGGACCGCGGCGGCCCGGCTTATTTCGTCCTCGGAATCCGCAAGTGCGGCAGCAGCCTGTTCAACAAGCTGGTCATCGATCTGGCGAAGTTCAACGACCGCAGGTTCGTGAACGTCGCGGGCCGCTACTTCCGCAACAACGTTGCCGCGAAGGACTGGATAAAGGACACGGCGAATTGCGACATTCTTTACGGCGGGAATGTATATGGCGGATTCCGGGTGATGCCCGCGGCGTTCGCCGATGCGCCGCTCTACAAGGACG
>JBEKYO010000213.1:0-7356 GCA_049510875.1 Steroidobacteraceae bacterium | reverse complement strand
ACAGTAGAGACCCGAATTGAGCTCACATGGAACTTATAACCGGGGCCCACTTCCTGTTGCGCAATTGATTTAGCTCGTTCTGCCGATTCACCGTTGCTGAAGAGCGGTATGGCAATGCCCACTAAAACGGCGAGCCCAACGCCGGCAGCTAACGCATATCGCACGTCGCAGCGCTTCACGCCCGCTTTCGCGATAGCAACCTGAACTGGCTCAAGACCAAGTTGCCGTGCTACCCAAAATAGCAGGCCAAGCACGAGAATATACAAAATCACACCGATTGCGATGGAGCCAGGATTCAGGCGTAGTTCGGTTAACGAAAGATCCCAAGGTTGAATAAAAGGTGCGACGACAGCCATTGCCAGAAACCCTGCCAGCATGAACACGCAGAACCAACGAATCACAGCTGCTGTGCGTAGTCCGCCTCGCAGCAAAAATATACCGGCGATAATCGCGAAAAGATTGAAACTCGAAGAATACGATTGGCGGTTGACGATGCAGTAGACCATCACCCCGACGTCGAGCAACCCTACTACTATCAACACCCAACCTACGCGCTTGAGGACCGCACGATACGTTTCAGGCTCCATATGATTGCAACCTCCTTGGTTTTATGGGGGCAAAGCTCACGGTTTCGAGGGGCTGGTGCAGTGGGACGCTGAAGTGCCGGTCAGCTCGTCGTCAAACATGATCCGTGCCACACGCCGGGGACACCTTCAAGAATATAGAGCACATCGCCACCGCGATAGAACCCGACGCTTGCAATGGTCGCTCGTGCTCCAGCAAAAGCTAACTGTTCAGGGTGTGGCGGATTATGTAGCTTCCACGTGTCGCGGAAACGTTCCAATGCGCGCCTTTCGGCGACGATTACGCTCGATCCAGTGGGAAACTTTTCGGTGTACATCTCATACCTTCGCCAGTTCTCCTGAACGTCTGCTTGGTGGTTGCCAGTTTAGCCTATCGAATCACGAACGTCTGGTAACTGGCGGTCAATTCAGGTCCACGAACTCCCGCAACTGCCCGATAGCGCCAGTTCGCCGCCGAGATGCGGGCGACTGGCCACGTCCGACCGGGTTTGACCATACCGGCCCGTCGCGAGCGGCGGCTATCGGGAATCCAATCTGGTCCCCCGTCACCAAGCTCTCAAGACGGAAATCTCAACTCCCGCTCAATCGCCTGAAAGCGTGGCTCCTGTCGCAAGGGGTCCAGGAGTGGATCGGTTTTGAGGATCTCCAGGCCCGGGTCTCGTAGCCGCCTCGCCGTCTCGAGCCATTCAAGCGCCTTCGCGCGATCGCCCCACTGCGCATAGATCGTGGCGTACTGGTACGCCGAGGCATCGCCCTGTGCGGCCCTGTGCTTGGAAAGCTCGGCTTCGGCATCCGCGTGGCGTCCGAGCTTGTCGTAGATCACCGCGAGGCACTGTTGACTGAACCAGTGATCTCGCTTCGTCTCGCATGAGGCACGCGCGCGCTCAAGATCCCCAAGCTCGTAATAGGCGAACCCGCGCAATACGTAGCTGTCCTTGTAGTCAGGATCAATCCTGATGACTTCGGCGATCGCCGCCACCACCTCTTCATAGCGGCGGGCGGAATAGAGCGCGTAGCCGAGCCCAAGATGACTATGAGGAGCGAGAGGGTCGAGCACGACGCCGCGGCGGGCGGCGACAATGCCCGCATCGAAATGCCCCATGGAGGCTGCAAATTCGCCGCTAAATCGCAAGACTCTTGCATTGCCCGGCGCGAGTGCACGCGCCCGATCGTATTCGTCGTTGGCCTGAGTGAAGTTGAGGGTGTTTTCCGAAAGGTATGCCAGTGCGAGGTGGGCCTGGGCGAGATCCGGGGCTTGGTTTAGCGCCTCGCGCGCATCCGCCTGCGCCTTGTCCTGGCTTTCACGCATCGCCACTGCGGCGGCGGCCTGCGTGGCGATGTTGGTAAAGGTGATCGATCGGGCGGCGAACGCGAGCGCATAGTGTGGATCAAGGCGGACCGCTTCCGTGTACGCGGCAATAGCGGCGGGGAGATCATTGGCGTCGCGCATCGCGCTTGCCGCCTCTTCCCCGCGCAGATACGCATCGAAGGCGGCCGGATTACCCGTTCCGCCGAGCTCGACTTTGGCCGCGACATCCCCGAGGAGCTTGACTTTCAGAGCGCTCGCCACCGCGGTCGCAATCTCGGTCTGCAGCCTCAGCACATCCCCTAAGTCCCGGTCATAGGTCTTCGACCACAGGTGAAAGCCCGTGACCGCGTTGATCAACTACGCGGTGACGCGGATCGTGTGCGCCGAGCGCCGCACGCTCCCTTCGAGCACTGCGCCCACGTTCAGTTTGCGCGCTATCGTGCCGATGTCGGTGTTCATTCCCTTGAACGAGAAAGCCGACGTGCGTGCGGCCACCTGCAGCTCATTGATTTCGGACAGCGAGTTGAGAAGCTCCTCCGTGAGCCCATCGGAAAAGTACTCCTGCTCCTTATCCCCACTCATGTTCGCAAAGGGCAGCACGGCGATCGAGTGCGGTGGCGGGTTAAAGCCAGTGTCGGGAGCGCTCTGAGTCGCCGACCTCCTTGCTGCCCCCATCTCCGCGTCATGCTTCGAGAGCAAAAATTGATTTGCTACCAGGTAACCGAGTGCGAGGACAACCACGGCAATCGTTGCGAGGAGCGCCGTCTTCGCGCGCCAGAATGCCGGGACGGGCTTGGGGGTTATCGGCCCAGCGGATACGCGGGTGGCCGCCGACGCGGTTCCAGTCGGTTCCCGTGACAGCTCCCGCGACAAAAGCTGGCGCACATTCTCGACAAAGGCGTCCAAGTTCGCGCCCTGTGGCAGGCGTGTCCACTGCACCTCGCGAAATCGATCCGGGACCTGCTCGTCCCTTGTCGGAGGTATCGTCGATGACGACCGGCACCAGGAATGGCCGGTTTGCCGTCATCAGTTGGCTGCGGTCAACGGCGAGCTTCCACTCGAGCCGAAAATACCCTTCGTCGCGGGCGTGCGTGTTGCGCGAGATCACCGGCATGAACAGCGCGCAGTTCTTGATTTGCTTGCGGATCGACGCATCCCAAGCATCGCCGCCTCGCAGTTCGCTCTGATCGAACCACACCTCGATGCCCGCTTTGCGCAGGGCCTCACAGAGTTGCTGGACGAACTCGGCGTCCTGGGACGCATAACTCAGGAACACCGCCCTGCCCGGGCCGGTCACGGTACTTTCGTCACGCGGGGTCTCGGAAATAGGGTGGTTCGGCGCGGTCAGCCATTTGACGGGCTCATCGTTATCGTACCGGTAGCCTACCCTAAGTCGTGAGTGGCTGCTCTATGGCAGGTAGTTCAGTTCCGTGAGCGGCAAGTCTTGGTAATGACCACGGACTAAACCGCTCGCGCGGTAGGGGTAGCTTCGATTTGGGGGTCTATGGATGCTGATGTTTGAGGCTCTGTTTTGTAGGTTGCAAGTTGAGGCAATTCGCCTCGTTTTGCAACCGGAGCAGAGCCATGAACGATTCCGCCCGCAAGGTTTCACCGCTGCGTCAACGTATGATCGAGGAGATGCGTATGCGCCAGCTCGCGCCCAAGACCCGGGACGCATACATTCGCGCCGTCCTTCACTTCACACGATTTCTAGGCCGCTCTCCCGATACGGCCGCGGCCGAAGATCTGCGCCGATACCAACTGCACTGCGTTGATCAGGGGATCTCTGCGATCACCCTGAACGCCACGATCACGGGACTGAAGTTCTTGTTCGAGGCAACCCTGGGGAAGCCAGAGTTGATGGCCAAGATGCACCCCGTGCGCATGTCGCGCACGTTACCGATCATTCTAAGTCGCGAGGAGGTAACTCGGCTGCTCGATGCGGCGAAGAACCTCAAGCACCAGACCGCGCTGTCGGTCGCGTATGGAGCAGGCCTTCGCGTCAGCGAGGTCACGGCCTTGAAGGTCGGTGATATTGATAGCAAGCGCATGCTCCTGCGCGTCGAGCAGGGTAAGGGCGCCAAGGATCGCTTTGCGCTGCTCCCGCCGCTCCTGCTCGAGCGGCTGCGCACCTGGTGGCGCTTCGCCCAGGCCCAAGGCAAGGTGCTGCCAGGCGGCTATTTATTCCCCGGCCTCGATCCGCTGGACCCCATGAGTACCCGGCAGCTAAACCGTGCCGTGCATGAAGCCGCCGTCGCCGCACGCATCGACAAGCGCGTCTCGATGCACTCGCTGCGTCACGCGTTCGCCACCCATCTGCTCGAACAGGGAGAGAACATCCGCACCATCCAAGTGCTGCTTGGACATAAAAAACTGGAGACCACGGCGCTCTATACCCATGTCGCCACTGAGACTTTGCGCAAAGTCTTGAGTCCCTTGGAGAGTTCCCGACCCACGTAGCGCCGGCTCATGCCACGCAACGCCCTGGAGGTCGCGGATATCTTCCGCGCCCACGGGCCGACTTTGCGGCAAGACCGGCGGGGGCACTTCAGCCTCGGCCAGTTGAAGGTCATGTCGGCCATCGAGCAGTGCCGCAGCCTTGCGCTCGGCGGACATGCGCTGCGCTGTTCATCGTGCGCGGAACCCCAGATCGCCTATAACTCATGCCGCAACCGGCACTGCCCGAAGTGCCAGGGGAGCGCTGCTCAGCGCTGGCTCGAAGCTCGTGAGGCGGACCTCTTGCCCGTGGCGTATTACCACGTGGTGTTCACCTTGCCGGCGCCGATCAGCGCCATCGCCTACACCAACAAGGAGATCATCTATGGCTTATTGTTCGACGTCGCCGCCGAGACGCTGCGCACGATCGCCGCCGATCCAAAGCACTTGGGTGCCCGGATCGGCACGACCCTGGTGCTGCACACTTGGGGCTCGGCCCTGACCCATCATCCGCATGTGCACGGCATCGTACCCGGCGGCGGCGTTGCGCCGGATGCGGATCGATGGGTGCCGTGCAAGCCGGGGTTCTTCCTCCCCGTGCGCGTGCTCTCTCGGTTCTTCCGGCGTCGCTTCCTCGAAGAACTGCAGAACCTGCATCGTGATGGGCAACTGAAGTTCTTCGGCGATCACCTCGATCTGCTCGACCCCGAGGCCTTTGCCGACTGGCTCATGCCGCTGCGCCAATGCGAGTGGGTCGTCTATGCCAAGCGCCCCTTCGCAGGACCTGAACAGGTCCTCGCTTATCTGTCCCGCTATACCCATCGGGTGGCGATCTCCAACTCACGCCTCGTGGCTCTTGACGATCGAGGCGTCACCTTCCGCTGGAAGGACTACCGCGAACACGGGCGCACTCGCCACAAAACGATGACGCTGAGTACCGAGGAGTTCATGCGCCGCTTCCTGCTGCACGTGCTGCCCTCCGGCTTTCATCGCATCCGCCACTACGGCTTGCTCGCTAACGCCAACCGCAAGCACGACATCGCCACCGCTCGCGATCTTCTGCATCAGCCACCGCCAACGCCTCCCGCTGACCCCGGCGACGACAGCGCAGATCACGGCTGCCCCAGGCCCACCTTCGTGTGCCGACTCTGTGGTGCGCCGATGCTCGTCATCGAGACCTTCGCCCGGGCTCAGTACATCCGTGGCCCGCCGGGTTCATCTGCCGCAGCATGATCGATATAGCGTCAATCAACCAGACCTCTCCGGCGACATCTTCCTCAACGATGCCGTCGCGAACGCTCGTGGCCTCGTTCTGCAAAACGCTCCCGTGTTGCCACCACATGCGCCTCTTGAATGCCGCGTACCGCTGCGCGCTTCGTTCCCCACCGACACACATCGCTCACGCAGCTCCGACTATCTTCGCCTCACCGGCTTCTGCCGGTCTTCAAATCCCCATAGATCCGCGATCCTGCTGACCGGCATCAGCACGTCCCCGCGGTTTCCTCCCTGGAGGCTTGTCCAACACCTGCCCCCAAGCCTCACCGGGCTTGGACAGCTCAGCGCGCACCGGCAGGTGTCGGACAACCCTTAACCATATCGGCCGCTGATACGAGAGGCTTGTTTGAGTTTCGCTGAATAAACCGCGATACCCTCCCCCAATTCCCGCTGCGTCTGCCGCATGATAGCGACATGAACGACATCGCCAGACATGCAACTCGAGTCAGCCGTGAGCAGTTAGCTATGGTGCTTTCAATGCGCCAATGGGACACGTGGCGCTCAATGGGACAACATCGTTTTCGCACGATGCTAAGGTTCCGCGCAAGTTCTTGACTATGCTGGCTTAATTGGTGGGCCGTGTAGGGATCGAACTTACCCCTCCCCCGCGCTGGTCCCGTGCAGGACTTCCACGACCGCGGCGACTGAATACGCTGCCTTTGCTCGCTGGGGCTTCCCATCCTTCCCCGCCGGCGCAGCAGCCGGCTCGTGCCCCACGTGGCATCACTCCTCGCTACGGAATTCCGATCATCCATCCTTCGGGAAAGAGCAAGGTGTCGACTTCGTACACGGAGCCATTCTTGGCGAAGTAGTACAGCTCATCCACCACCGGGGACCCGAACACGCTGTCCATATCGGTTGCGAGAGCGCTTCCGATAACCGCCTTCTTGGCACGCGCCGCAAGATTGGTGAACGTGTTCACGCCGCTCCAACTTGGAGTCGACGTCGAGGGCGTGTAGACCTGTTCGATGGTCTGATTGTCTTCCTCGTAGTACACCTCCTCCGAATTGGCTCGGGGGTTGAGGTGCGCCGCCAGCGTGCCGTTCGGACCGATATCCGGCGCGCCCGATTGAGCCGTGACGTCGATGGCCTCCCATGCGCCGTTGACGAACAGGGCTTCGTAGAGGTGCTGGTCGATTCCCACGTAGAAGACCGCATCGACCCCTGCGCTCGGGTCGTAAAAACCGGCGAGCGGACTGCCGGCCCTGGGGTGCGGGGTGGCATCGATGGCCTTGCTCACGTCGGTCAGGTGCCAGCCGTCGAAATTCACCAACCAGCGCCACAGTTCGTACACGTGCTTGTTGGCGCCGATAAAGAAGAGCTCATCGGAATTCGACGTCATATGACCGCTGAGCGCGCTTCCCAGCGCGGGCGCCCTGGTGTTTGCGATACTGGTTTCATTGGCCCAGCCTCCCGAGGAAGTCCAACTCATCAGGTGCACGTAGCCGTCCGTCCCCTGATAGAAGACGTTGTCGCTGCCATTGACCGTATCCATGTAGCCGACCAGATCGCTACCCGCGGCGGCCGGCTGTGCTGAGGCCGCAGCGGTTATGTTTCCAAGGAACCAGAAAGTCGAGTACATCTGTTCCACGATATTGCCTCCGCTCGAATCCGGAGTCAGATAGAAGATCTCGGGGTAGCTATTGACCGTGTTTTCATAGGCAGCAATCGGCGAACCTGGGGTCGCAGCCGGCCCCCCCGTCGCCGTCATCAAGTTGGTTTCGCTCCACGATCCGGTAAAGGAAAACTCAA
>JBEKYO010000212.1:0-7363 GCA_049510875.1 Steroidobacteraceae bacterium | reverse complement strand
GAGGGGAGTTTTGGGGGGCAAAGCCGACGGGAAAGGGCTTCAACACCATGGCGATCGATATTTTTACGGTGAAGCACGGCAAATTAGCCTCCGCCTACCATGTGGAGAACTGGGTGGGAGCCTTACAACAGATCGGTAGCCAAGCCTGACTGTAACGATGTCCACTCCCTCCTAGGGACTCGATGGATGCGCAATTGTTCAAAAACGCTTGCTCTTGTGCATTTCGATCCAAATGTGACCGCCGCCAATTGTGGACTATTGGTGATCCGGCGATGCTTCCCATCGCGGCGATCCGATCAGCTGCTGCGCGGGGCAGTGGAATCGACTTATGCCTAGGCAACACACGGCTTTACTGACCGTCGCCGTTCGCTTCATGGGAGTGCTCGCATGCTCGCACTGCTAGTAAACGGTGTCAGCCATCAGATCGATGTTCCCGCCGATGTGCCCCTATTGTGGGTTCTGCGGGATGTCCTGCAGATGACGGGGACCAAGTTTGGTTGCGGGATCGCCCTCTGCGGCGCCTGCACCGTTCATCTCGACGGTGTCGCCGTTCGATCCTGTCAGCTTCCGATTGGCCTGGTCGGCAATCGCGCGGTCACGACGATTGAGGGCGTTGGCCAGACCAGCGCCGGAGCCAAGATCCAAAAAGCATGGCTCGATCTTGAAGTGATTCAGTGTGGCTACTGTCAGTCCGGTCAGATCATGTCAGCCGCCGCATTGCTCGCTCACAATCCAAACCCCGATGATGCCGATATCGATGCCGCAATGGCAGGAAATATCTGTCGTTGCGGGACGTATGTTCGCATCCGAGAGGGGATCAAGCATGCTGCCCGATCGTAGGGAGACGCCAGCGGCCCACTCGACAGCGGAAAGTCCCACCGTCACACGTCGCGCGCTGTTGCGCAGTGGCGTGGCCATTGCCGGCGGACTGTTGGTGGGTATCGACTTTGGACGCGCGCTTGCTGGCGCGCCAGGCCCAGGCAACGTGTCCATGAATGCCTTCATCCACGTGGCGACCGACGGCCAGATCACGATGACCATGCCGGCGGTGGAGATGGGTCAGGGCGTTTACACCTCGCAGGCGATGTGTATTGCCGAGGAACTCGATGTTGGACTCGACCAAGTGCTCGCCGTCCATGCCCCGCCGGACCAAACCAACTATGGCAGCCCGGTATTCATTGTCCAAGCGACCGGGGGCTCGACGACCACCAGCGCGTGGTTTCTGCCGCTGAGGCGCGCTGGCGCCACTGCACGAGCAATGTTGCTTCAGGCCGCCGCCATAGAGTGGGGCGTGGAGGCTTCCAGTCTATCGACCGATCGCGGCATGATTTCCCACAAGGCCTCCGGGCGAAGCCTGCGGTATGGTGAGGTGGCATCCAAGGCCGCCCGTCTGAAGATACCCACCGAGATCCAGCTCAAAGACCCCAGCCAATTTCGCCTCATAGGCACGCCGGCGCGACGCATTGACACTGCGGACAAGACCATCGGCAAGACGGTTTATGGAATCGATGTCGTTCTTCCCGCCATGAAGTTCGCCACACTGAAAGGCTCGCCGGTCCTCGGCGGTAAAGTGTCAAAGGTCGACCAGGCGGCCGCACTTGCGCTGCCTGGCGTTCGGCAGGTCGTGGTCCTTGATGATCTTGTGGCGGTGGTGGGCGATCACATGTGGGCGGCCGTTCAGGGTATGCGCGCCTTGGTGATCGAGTGGTCGCCAAGTCCCCACGCGGGGCTCGATCAGCGAAAGCTTTGGCAGGAGCTGGAGGCCGCTTCGGAAGGAGCAGGGGTGGCGGCGCAGCGCGAAGGCGATGCGCTCGAAGCGCTCAAGACCGGCGTGCTCTTTGAAGCGACCTTCGAGTTCCCGTTTCTCGCTCACGCCACCATGGAGCCGATGAACTGCACCGTCCACGTGCACGCTGGCGCTTGCGAGGTATGGGTGGGTACGCAGGTCCCGGGTTTTGCGCAAAGCATCGCGGCGCAAGTGCTCGGGATCGAACCTTCCAAAGTCACGGTCAACAACCACTATATTGGCGGTGGCTTTGGGCGAAGGCTCGAGGCCGACGGCATTGGCAAAGCCACGCGCATCGCTCAGCAGGTTCAAGGACCCGTCAAGGTGGTCTGGACGCGAGAAGAGGATATTTCGCAGCAGCGCTATCGGCCTCTGTATCACGATCGGCTGAAGGCTCGAGTTGAGAAGGGCAAGATCGTGGCCTGGCATCACCGGATCACTGGCGGGTCGATTATGGCCCGCTGGCTACCCCCCGCCTTCAAGGGCGGCATCGATATCGACGCGGTCGATGGGGCGGTCAAGTCCCCGTACGATCTCGGCGCCGTCTTGGTGGAATACGTGCGCCACGAATTGCCGGTTGAAGTGGCTTTCTGGCGTGGTGTCGGCCCCAACGGCAGTGTCGGGTCCACCGAGTGCTTTCTCGATCACATCGCACACGAGACGCGCGTGGACGCGGTGGAGTTCCGTCGGCGGTTGCTATCGCGTGCCCCGCGGGCGTTAGGAGTCCTCGATACGCTCGCGCAACAGGCCAAGTGGGGTGCACCGGCGGTTGCCTCCCCCTTTGGAGCCCGCACGGGCCGCGGGGTAGCGCTCCTCATCAGCGCATTTGGAAGCTATCTTGGCTGCGTTACCGATGTGGCGGTGAGCGATCAGGGAGATGTTCGAGTAACCCGTGTCGTCGTTGCAGCAGATTGCGGCCGCGTCGTGAATCCCGACACGCTGATCGCTCAGATTCAAGGCGGCGTTGTCTTTGGCATCACCGCGATCTTGTACAACCAGATCACTTTCTCCGGCGGGCGCGTCGAGCAGAGCAACTTCCACAATTATCGGATGCTTCGAATCGACGAAATGCCCTCGATCGAAGCCCACATTGTCTCGAGCACGCAAGACCCCGGGGGCATCGGCGAGCCCGGCACCGTCGTCGTGCAGCCGGCGATTGCCAATGCCGTCTTCGCGGCGACCGGTGTGCGCATCACACGCATGCCAATCGATCGCAAGCTAATCGCGAAGACAGCGTGATGAGTCGGCGCCGCTTTATCCTCCTATCGATTGCGGCGGTAGCGGTCATCGGCGTGAGCTTCCTCGCATGGATGGTCTTTCAACCAGGCCCCTATGCCTTTGCCGCCGGTTACCCGGTGGGCTTGGCCTCTTATGCGGGACCGTCGCCGACGGGTGTTCCTGCCGAATTGGCAGCCGCCGATGTACGTACCCGCGGCGAATACGTCACGCGCATGGCGGATTGTGAGGCTTGTCATACCGAAAAAGGCGGGGAGCCCTTTGCGGGCGGGCGCGCCTTCGTATTGCCCTTTGGGACCATCTATACCCCGAACATCACGCCGGATGCGGAAACCGGGATTGGTAAGTGGACCGATGCGCAGTTTCTCAAGGCGGTGCATCAAGGCGTGTCGGCCGACGGCAAGCGCCTCTACGCCGCCTTTCCCTTCGCCTCGTACACGATGTTGACCGACGCGGACGTCATCGCCATCAAGGCGTACTTGTTCTCGCGTGCCCCGATAAGACGGCTCAACCAGCCAAATACCTTCATTTTTCCCTTCAATCAACGTTGGCTCATGGGCTTCTGGTCCGCCTTTTTCAATCGAGACGAACGCTTTCGCCCCATCCCAGAGCAAAGCCCCGAATGGAATCGCGGTGCCTATCTGGCGGAGGCTGCGGGCCACTGCGGCGAATGTCATACGCCGCGCAATCTCCTTCAGGCGATGAATCAACGAGAGAAATTTGCTGGTGGAACGGCAGAGGGTTGGAGCGCCTACAACATCACGAGTGATCCCATCAGTGGTGTAGGGGGCTGGTCATCGGAGGAACTCGCTGCGTACCTCTCGCGCGGGCACGCGCGCGGACGTGGCACGGCCTCGGGACCCATGGGGGAGGCGGTCGACTTGAGCCTGTCGCAGCTCACATCATCGGACCTTTCGGCCATCGCCACCTATCTGCGGTCCACTAAACCTATTCGTAGCGCCGCCCTGCCAGCGGCTGCCGGTGCCGCGGCAGATTCGCCGAAGGTTGCTTCCGTCCAGAACGCAGAAGGAAAGCGGATCTTTGAAGGAAACTGCGTGAGCTGTCACGCCTGGAGCGGGGCGGGCGCCATCATCGGGGAAGCACAGCTCACCGGCGTACGGGCCATCAACGACGTTTCTGCGGCCAATGTGGTTCAAATGATCCTGACTGGCACCGAGAGCGTCAAAACGGGCCGCCCGTATATGCCAGGGTTTGCCGAGATTTACTCCAATGCCGATATCGCGGCGGTCGCGAACTACGTTACGGGTCGCTTTGGATCGGTTGAATCGAGCGCCACACCCCAGCAAGTGGCGATGCTTCGATTGCAACACTAACCATGGACCCAGTTCGGTGATTGTCTCGTGACCGATGCCGCGTGCGATCGCCACACGGACGGTTCGACTGCGACTCGTACACTCCCCTCTACGTCGAGTTCATCGGTGAGCCATGGGGTATCCTTCTCGCCCTAGCACTCGGGACTTTTGCCGTCGGAACCGAGAGCTTCATGATTGCTGCGATTCTGCCGGCCGATCACAAGTTCAGTCCGGGTTGGAGTGCCTGCCGCGGGTCAACTGGTCACGGCGTCCCTACATAATAGAAGGCAGCTGCCCGGCAGGCCCGATCGCGGCCGAAGCCGCTCTGTCCTATGATCATGGCATCGGCAAATGCCGAAAATTCGGCAGTTGCTGATGCCCTCAGCATCCGGCAGCTAAGGTTGGGTCAATAAATCCAAAGGGTTGCCAGTTGGCCCAAATCTTGCTTTGCTAGATTCAAGTAAATTCGGAGAAGGGGTCATGACGACAGACTCTCACCGTGAGCCGGCTTACGGCGCGCAAATGGCAACCTACTTTCGACTTCCGAAGGCCTCGAGCCTGGTCATCCAACCTGTCGCAAAACCTCCGATCGCGATCACCCGACTGGTTTCCGAAACGGGTCTGGCGGAGCGCTCGGAGAGCATTCCGGTGGAGAGAGCGTTCGTCGTGTCAATGCACCTCACCCCGGCAAGTTCGGAGGGATGTGAGATCTGGGTCGATGATCATCACTCCCGCATCACGAGTTGGCCTGCGGGTGGTGTCGGCATTTACGATCTCGAAGCGAACCCTCGCGTCCGCAATCGGGGTCCCGTGGACTGGGTGCACTACCATATCCCCCGCGATACATTCGATGCATTCACCGATGACAACGAGGTTTCTCGGATCGAATCGTTGGACGTCTTACATGGCACGGTCGATCCCGTTCTGCATCAACTAACACAGTTGATTCTGCCGTCCCTGACGCGACCCCAGGCATTCTCGACCCTGTTTCTCGAATACTTTCGACTGCTGTTCTGCGCCCATGTAGCCCAAAAGTACTCGGCCTCGATGGACGGAGTCACACGTCCGCGTGGAGGCTTGGCGCCCTGGCAAAAGAGGCGAGTGATCGATTTGTTGAGGGAACATCTGGATGGCTCGATCAGATTGCCTATGCTGGCTCGCCAGTGCGGCCTGTCGGTGAGCCATTTCGCCCGCGCGTTCAGGCAGTCGTTCGGAACGCCGCCGCACCATTACCTGGTCCTCCAACGAGTCGAGTGCGCGAAGATGCTGCTCTCGGGGACAAACCACGCGCTCTGTGAAGTCGCTCAACAGGCGGGATTCTCCGATCAGCCCTCCTTCAGCCGCACCTTCAAAGCCGTGGTTGGCATCACCCCGGGCCAATGGCGAAGGCAAATGAGGATCACGAATCGGGTTTCCTCGTCATAGACATTTGTTTCTCTTCCTCATTGCGGGAACTTGCGTTCGAGGGCCATCCACTTTGAAATGTACGGAGACGCATTGGCGATGGAAACGCCGGATGCCGCACAGGAGTTGAGGAATCGGATCCCTTCGACACTGATCAGGGAGATACCACCAACATCGAGCGCGCTCGCGCGACCCGCGGCGCTGATTTGTGCCTTCAATTCGTCGAGGTGCTCGAGGCGTAAGTTACCCACCAGGTGAAGAATCACGCGCTTGCCCTCAACGTGGCGCTCAATTTTGAGCGTCATCGGCCCGAAGAAGCGTCAAGTTGCAACGGTGAGAGCACAGATGCGCCAAGGCCTCTGGCGAGGGAGAATCTTGCGTCGCAAGAGCGAGCCAACCGGATGCCGAAGGGTGTCTTGGGCAATTGTGGTGCCTGTTTCACTTTCCGCGACTCGGATGCGCAAGTTGGAGTGCACCGTAGGGTAGCGGCCGCACAAGAAATGATCTTGCCGGAAACGGTCACTTTGTTCTAAAAAAACCAATTCAATTGCGCCTTTCCTTCGGGTAACTTTGGTTGTAGTGCGCCGGTGGGTGGAGCGAAACGGCTGGCTTTTGGTGAAAGCCGTGAATCAACGGTGACTACCGTAGGCTCAGTCGCGCGTCCTTGTCGACCGCACTCGCGTGGGTTCCGACGCTTTGATCATTGATGAGAGCAATTCGATGAACACCTCAACCCTGGGCGCTCGAAAGCGTGCGGAGGGGAATACGGCGTGGATGCCGCCGTCTGGCAAGAGCCATTGCGGCAGTGCATGAATCAGACGCCCGGTCGCGAGATCCTGTTTGACCATGAAGTCCGGCAGGATCGCAAATCCAGCACCTGCCAGAAGTGCCGCAACAACTGCGCCGGTGCTGTCGACGGCGAGCGTCGCCGTCCCGTTGAATGCCATTCGAGAACCGGCATCATTGGTGAAGGACCACGTTCTGTGTTCGGGCAACGCCGTATTTCCCACAAACGGAAGAATTGCCAAGTCTTGAGGGGACTTCATCCCTTCGAGCGCGCCGGCGAATTGTCGCGACGCCACTAACAGCTGCCGAAAACCCCCTAGCCGGCGAGCGCGAAGGCTGCTATCGATAAGCCAGCCAACGCGGATCGCGACATCGATCTCGCCGGCAAGAATGTCGACGATTCGATCGTTGAACCTTAGGTCGGCACGACAGTCCGGATAGTCGCTTAAAAACTTGGTGACAGCGGGTACGATCATGATCGTACCGTACGCATTCGGGGCAGCGATCCGCAGGGTCCCCTGAGGTCGGCTGGTGGCTTGGGCGGTCTCTGCGATGGCGTCCTGCGCATCGTGCAACACGCCAACGGCGCGCTCGTATAACACGCGACCGGTATCGGTCAATTCGACGCGCCGAGTTGTCCTCACAAAGAGACTGGTGCCGAGATCCGCTTCTAGGCGCGCAACCTGCTGACTGACGACCGCCTTGGTGATGCCGAGTTGCTTGGCGGCGCGGGTAAAAGCCCGTGTCTCCGCCACCGCGGCGAAATAGACCAATCGGCTCAAGATCCTCGGCTCGATCACGCTCTATTGTTCACCATTTGCATACAGTCCGTCAATAT
>JBEKYO010000211.1:0-7370 GCA_049510875.1 Steroidobacteraceae bacterium | reverse complement strand
AACGGTCTGCAGGCGGTGCGGTGCATGTCGACCAAGGTCGTACGGCCCGATCCTGCCCGTGATGCTAAGGTCGGCGTCCGGGCGGGTTGGCTATGAAATACGAAGTGCTCATCGTCGATGACCATCCCTTGTACCGTCTGGCGCTCAGAGGCGCGGTAGCGTCGGCCTGCGCGGACAGTGAGTTATTCGAGGCGGACAGCGTTGCCGCCCTGTTCGACGCGCTCGACCGGCATCCGCGGGTGGATCTGCTGCTGCTCGATTTGAACCTGCCCGACGCCTACGGGTTCAATGCGCTCGCGCACCTGCGGGGTTCACATCCCCAATTACCCGTCATCGTGGTCTCGGCCTCCGATGATCCGCGCACCATGCGTCAGGCGATGACCTTCGGTGCCCAGGGTTTCGTGTCCAAATCCGCCGATGCCGTCACCATCGGCCGCAGTGTCCAGGCTGTCTTGCGCGGCGACGTCGTGACGCCGGCGGGCCTGCGGCCGGAGGAGGAGCCCGGCGTCGACGCGGGTGCGCTCGAGGTCGCCCAACGCATGGCGCAACTCACCCCGCAGCAGTTCCGGGTGTTCGGCATGTTGTGCTCGGGGCGGCTCAACAAACAGATCGCCGACGACCTGAAGATCACCGAGGCGACCGTCAAGGCGCACATGACCGTCATCCTGCGCAAACTGGGGGTTGCGAATCGCACCCAGGCCGTGTTGCTTGCCGGCCGGCTGGCGCTGGGTTCGAGCGAGATCAAGCCGCTTCCCGACGGCATCGAGTGAGCGGTTTGCCGCCGATGCCCGGGCCCCGAGCCTCGCTTACGCGCCGCCCGGGCGGCGCGCGACGCGCGGCCCGCACCGGCTTTCGCGGATTGCGATTTCCGTGTCGGTGCAGAGCACGGTCACGTGCAATCGGGCGTCGCGCCAATACTGCGGCATCTCCAGTCGGCGCATGCATTCGCGCAGCCACCCGATCCGCCCGCGCGCGGCGCCCAGGATGTGCCGCACCATCCGCGGTTCGATCCCGGGTCCCGGGCCGGGCCCCGCGCCCGTGAGCAAGCGGTGCAACCGGCGATTCGGCATGCGCGGCATAGGGATCGAGAGCGCACCGGCGTGCCAAGCTCTCACCCGTTCGCGTTCGAGCGGCGTGTCGACGTCGGCGACCAGCAGCGCGCCCGCGACGCCGCCCCGCAATCGGCGCAGATACCCGAGCATCGCCGTCGTCATCGTCGTCGCATGATCCAGCAGCAGCACGCCCGCCACCTGATCCGCCGCCAGGCGCAGCCGCGCACGCGCAGCCCGCTTGCCCAGACCCGGGGGGACGGTGCCCGGATAGGCCTCCGTGAGCGCCGCCACGATGTCGGGTAACCCGCTGGTGTGTGCTGCGAGGCCACAGGGAATATCGATCGCCCGGCAGTGCTCGCGAACTCGTCCGAGCAATGTGGACTTCCCCGCACCGCGCGGGCCGTAGAGAATCAAATGCGATCCCGCCCGCAGGCGCGCCTCGAGCTGGGCGCAAAACGCGTCGGTTGCCCGATCATGCGCAGGAATTTCTCGAGCGACCGGAGGAACACCAGGAGCGGACATGAGTGGCACGCGTGAAGAATCGGCGCTCGCCCACCCACGGCCCGACCAACGCGGGCAGCCACCGTCGGCCGGCGCTCGCGATCGTATCGCCGCAGGACAGCCGGTGCAAGTCGCGCCCGTAATGTGCCAGACTTCAAGGTCCATTCCGGCGGCAATCGGGGGGCATTTTATGACGAGCTATACCCAGTGCAGCGTGTGGCCGGCCATCCTCTGCGCCGCGATGGTTTGGTTCCTGGGCGGACCCGGCGCGCATGCGGCGGAGGCCGCGGGGGCGCCAGCGCAGGCGCAGTTCGGCGGACAGTGCGCCGCGGCGCTTGCCGAGGGCCGGCATGTGATGACCGATTGCAAGACGACCTGGACCGACCAGGACGGCAAGATGTATTGCTTCAGCAGCGACAATGCCAAGAAGTCGTTCCTGGAAAACCCGGTGGAGAACCTGCAGCGGGCGCGCACGTTCATGGCCGCGAGCAGCGTGGAATCAACCGAGAAGGCCATGCAGGATTTCACGGGCAGCGACGCGGAAGCCGTGGTCAAGGAATTGATCGGCGGCGAAGTCAAGGCGAACAACGGTGTATTCCCGTTCGAGGATCCGCGCAGCGGCGAGCACCTGAAATTGAGTTATGACGACGTCGACTTCACCCGGACGATCGACGGCTACGGCTTCTTTCCGGACGTGAAATTTCACGACTCGCGCGATCCGCAGAAAAAATTCCTGCTCGATTTCTGGGTGGTGCCGCAGGGCGGCAAGCTGCAGGTGATTGAAACCCGCCTCTACAAGGAACCGCTGCAGGCGGACGGCAAGTGGACCACCATGGCGCGCCAGCCCATCCCGTGGTGGTGGATCCCCGCGTCCGAGCACCCGGGCCACCTCGAGACCAAACGGGGCTGGGAAGTGATGTCGGCGGTCGAGCAGAATGCCGTGCAGGAAAGCCTGAAGAACAACGGCGTATTCAAGCTCAAGGACGACAAGACGGGCAAGGAGCTCGAACTCGAGTTCGTCGACACGCACCAACCGGTGAGGCAGCTCGACAACGACGGCCACTACTTCGCCTGCACCGACTTTCGCGTCGTCGGCACCAAGGATGAAATCTACGATATCGACTTTTGGGTGAGCGACAAGGACGGCCAGATGACCGTGGATCAGACGAAAGTGCACAAAGTGCCGGAACTGAAGAGCGGTCAGTGGATCCAGGTGCCGCGTTACGAGTGGAAGGATCTGGGCAGCTCGCACGTCGTGCCGTGAGACGCTCGAACCTCATTTCTCGTGACGCGCGCGTACCACCAGCTGCTGCAAGAGACTCGCGTCGGCGATGCCGGCCACGCGCTGCCGGCCAACCACCAGGCCGGGAGTGCCCCCCAGATCGAGTGCGTGCGCTTCCTCGTCGTTGCGGGCGAGCAGCGCCGCGATCTCGCGCGCATGGCGGGTCCGATCGGCCTTGAGGAGGTTGAGATTCACGCCCGCGCCCTGCAACGCGGCGTCGACCTGATCGTTGCGCGCCAGGCGCGCGGCGCCCATCAGCGCGTCGTGCGCAGCCAGGTACTTTCCCTGCCATCCGGCCGCCAGCGCGGACGCCGCCGCATACTCAGAGACCGCGCCGAGGATCGGCCAGTCCTTGTATAGCACCGCGACCCGGCGGTCCTGTGCGAGCAACGCCTGCAATGTGGGCGCCAGTTGTTTGCAATAAGGGCAGTTGTAGTCGAAGTACTCGACGATGGTCACGTCCGGGTCCCGGGCGCCCACGGGAACCGTGCCCGGCGCGGCGAGCATCTGTTTCTGACCGGCGGCAGTGATGAGCCGTATGTCCTGGGCCGGCGCTTCGCCGAGCAGCAACGCGCATCCCAGCAGCGAGAGAAGGATCCGGACCCTGCGCATGATTCGCTCATCGTAACCCAATCCGGCGAGCGGGCATATCGGGCGGAAAATGCCATAATGGGCCCTATGCCAAGCAAAATTCCCCAGGGCGAGACTCGCGGCTGGATCGTGCCCATCGGCGGCGCCGAGAACAAGGAAAACGATCGCCACATCCTCGAACGCTTCGTGCGCGTTTCGGGCGGCGCGCACGCCAACATCGTCGTGATCCCCACCGCAAGCCGTCTGCACGAGACGGGGCGCCGCTACGAGAAACTCTTCCGGGAGTTAGGCGCCGCCGAGGTGGCGGTGATGGATTTCGATACGCGCCGGGACTGTCGCGAGCCCGGGCGGCTCGCGCGGCTCGAGGAGGCGAGCGGGGTGTTTTTCACCGGCGGCAATCAATTGCGGCTCACGACGTTGCTCGGCGGCACGCCGGTCGCGAAACTCATTCGCGTGCGCAACGCCCACGGCGTCACCGTCGGTGGGACCAGCGCGGGGGCCAGTATCTTGAGCGAGCACATGATCGCGTTCGGCGACGAGGGCTCGTCGGTGATATCCGGCAGCGTGCGGCTCGCACCCGGCCTCGGCCTGACCAATCGCTTCATCATCGACCAACACTTCACTCAGCGCGACCGCCTGGGGCGCCTGATCACGGCGCTGGCATACAACCCCTTCGCAATCGGCATTGGTCTCGATGAAGACACCGCTGCCTTCGTCGGGCCGGACGAGACCGTCGAAGTCGAAGGCAGCGGCGGCGTGACTGTCGTGGATGCCGCCGATACCAGCTATTCCTCGATCGGGGAAGTCAACGAGGGTCAGCCGGTGTGCATGCTCGGGCTGCGGGTGCACATCCTGGTCGCCGGCGCCACCTTCAACCTGCATACGCGCGTGGCAAGCGGCGGTGGACTGCTGCACACCAAGGAATGATCGGTACCCCATGCGCATCCTCGACCGTTCTGTGTACGTCGGCCCCTCTCTCTACGCGCACTTCCCCGTCATCCGTCTCGAACTCGACCTGGGCGCTCTCGAGGAATGGCCCACGGGGCGCCTCGGCGGCGATTTCGTGGGCGCACTGGCCGCCGCGCTGCCCGGCCTGGCCGAGCATGGATGCTCCTACCAGGAGCCGGGGGGGTTTTTCCGGCGCATGCGCGAAGACGAGGGTACCTGGCTCGGGCATGTCCTCGAGCACGTGGCCATCGAATTGCAAAACATGGCTGGGGAGGAGGTCACGTTCGGCAAAACGCGCGGCGCCGGCCGTCCCGGGGTCTACACCGTCGTTTACGAATACTCGCAACGCGACGAGGGCATTGCCGCCGGCGATCTCGGATTGACGCTGCTCTGCTCCCTGCTGCCGGCGGCGATCCGGCCGGCCGAATCGGTACCCGAGGGCTGGACCTGGCAGGAAGCGCGGGACGAGTTCATTCGTTTCGCGCAACGCCGGGCGCTGGGACCTTCGACGGCCGCCTTGGTGCGTGCCGCCGAGCAGCGCGGCATCCCGTGGCTGCGTCTCAACGATCAATCGCTGGTGCAATTGGGTCACGGCAAATTCCAGCAACGCATCCAGGCGACGGTCACCAGCCGCACCTCGCATATCGCGGTCGAACTGGCGAGCGACAAGGAGGAAACCAACAAGATCCTGGCCACTCTCGGGCTGCCGGTGCCGAAGCAGGAACTGGTGCAAAGCGCGAGCCAAGCCGTCCGGGCCGCCTTGCGCATCGGGTTTCCCGTGGTCACCAAGCCGTACAACGGCAATCACGGCCGCGGCATCTCGATACGGCTCACCACCGGTGACGAAGTCATGCAGGGCTTCGCCGTGGCGCGCGAGCATTCGCGCTCCGTGATCGTCGAGACGTTCCTGGAAGGCGACGACCATCGGCTGTTGGTGGTGAACGGCGATCTGGTCGCGGCGACGCGGCGCACGCCCGGGCACGTGGTGGGCGACGGCGAGCACACCGTGGCGCAGTTGATCGAGATCGTGAATCAGGACCCGCGCCGCGGTGTGGGGCACGAAAAGGTGCTGACGCGGCTCGAGCTCGACGTGCAGGCGCAGAAAATGCTCGATGCGGCGAATTTGCGCGCCGAGTCGATCCCCGGGCCCGGCCGGGTGGTGTTCCTGCGCTCGACCGCCAATCTGTCCACGGGCGGCACGGCCACCGACGTCACCGATGTCATCCATCCCGATAACCGTGAAATGGCGGAACGCGCCGTGCGGGCGATCGGCCTGGACGTGGGGGGTGTGGATTTTCTGTCCAAGGACATCACGGAGAGCTACCGCACCGTGGGCGGGGGCATCTGTGAAGTGAACGCGGCGCCCGGCTTTCGCATGCACGTGGCGCCGAGCGAGGGCACGGCGCGTGATGTCGCGGGCCCCGTCATCGACATGCTGTTCCCCGCGGGCGCCGGCGTGCGCGTGCCGATCGCGGCCATCACCGGCACCAACGGCAAGACCACGACGGCGCGCATGCTTGCGCACGTTACGAAAATGGGCGGTTATACGCCGGGGCTCACCACCACCGACGGCGTGTACATCGACGGCCAACGCACCGTTGCGGGCGACATGACAGGTCCGGTCTCGGCGCGCATGGTGCTCGCCGATCCGCAGATCGATATCGCCGTGCTCGAGACCGCTCGGGGCGGATTGCTGCGCGCCGGGATGGGCGTGAAAGAAGTCAACGTCGGGGCCGTATTGAATGTGCAAGCCGACCATCTCGGTCTCAAGGGCATCGACACGCTCGAGCAGCTCGGCGAATTGAAGCGGGTCGTCGTGGAGGTCGCGACCGACTGCGCCGTCCTGAATGCCGACGACCCCTTGGTGCTGAAGATGGCGGGCCATAGCGAGGCGAAGAACATCTGCTACGTGACCATGAACCCGCAACATACGCTGGTTCGGGAGCACATTCGCGCGGGCGGCAGGGCCTGCGCGCTCGAGGCCGGTGTCAACGGGCAGATGATGACGCTGTACGATCGCGGCGGCCACATCCCGCTTCTCTGGACGCACCTGATCCCCGCGACCCTCGAAGGGCGGGCCATCCACAACGTGCAGAATGCGATGTTTGCCGCGGCAATGGCGTTCTCCCTGGGTATCAAGCTCGATGCGATTCGCCAGGGGCTGCGCACCTTCGATTCGACGTTCTTTCAGGCGCCGGGCCGGATGAACGTGTTCAGCGAGCATCCGTTCAAGGTGCTGTTCGACTATGGCCACAATGCCCACGCCGTCGGGATGTTGGCGGATCTCGCGATACGCCTCGATGTGACCGGTCGGCGCATCGTCGTGCTGGCGGGCCCGGGCGACCGGCGCGATCAGGACTTGGTGGCGATCGCGACGGCCGTGGCGGGCCGGTTTGACCACTACATTTGTCGCCGCGACGACAATTTGCGCGCCCGCGCACCCGACGAGGTGCCGCGCATTCAAGCGCAGGCGTTGCGCGCCGCCGGAGTGCCCGACAACGCGATCTCGATCATTCCCGATGAGCAAGACGCCATCGAAGCGGCATTGCGGATGGGCGAACCGGGCGATCTGCTGCTGATTTTTGCCGATGCCTTGGTCCGTTCCTGGAAGCAGATCACCAAGTTCAAGCCGAGCGGCGCTGCACCGGCGCGATCCCTGCGGCACTCGGCGGCGCCGCCGCGGACCAAAGCCACCGAGGCAACCAACGGCTCGGGCGCCGGCGCCGGATTCGAGCACCGCTCTTCCGTATCCGCACAAGCGGCTGCCCTCGACTTCGGCCTCGAGGGGCTCATCCGGGACGAGCGCGGTGTACGCATGGCGCCGGAGAGCGACGACTGAACGCCGAGCCCGCGCTGCCGTTCGACGATTCGAGACGCCTCACCGGCGGCAATCTGTTCTTTGCGGCGACCGGAGCGGTGCTCGAAGTCGTCGGCGTATCCATCGACGATCCGCTCCTCGCGGCGTGGCGCGCGCGCGTCGAGCGGGTCGGCGCCCG
>JBEKYO010000210.1:0-7430 GCA_049510875.1 Steroidobacteraceae bacterium | reverse complement strand
CCCTCGGCGTGGGCCAGGCCCGGTATGGCGTGCTCCTCAACGAGAACGGCATCGTCATGGACGACGGCATCGTCGCGGCATTGGGTCCGCAGCACTACTGGGTCAACACCACCAGCGCCGGCATCGAGCGCACGACGGCGGCGTTAGAAGAATGGCTGCAGTGCGAATATGCGGCACTCAAGGTGGCCGTCACGCCCGTCACCTCGCGGTGGGGCAACGTCACGGTGGCGGGCCCCAAAGCCTGGCGGCTGCTGTCCGCATGCGGCTTCGCATCCGAGTTCGCGCCCGAATCGATGCCGCACATGACCATGCGCGAAGGGCGGCTCGATGGTGTGCCGCTGCGGGTTCTGCGCGCGAGCTTCAGCGGCGAACTCGGCTATGAAGTGAACCTGCCGTGCGAGCACGTGCAGGCGCTGTTCGAACGGCTGTGGGCGTGCGCCGCGCAATACGCTGCAGTTCTCTACGGCATCGAAGCGCTGGAGATCTTGCGCACCGAGAAGGGATTCCTTCACATCGGCACCGACACCGATGGGACGACGCTGCCGGGCGACGTCGGATTTGCGCGCGCGGTCCCGCGCAAGGCGGCCAACTTCGTCGGCAGAAGATCGCTGCTGCGACCGGCGGCGCGCGACCCCAACCGGCTGCAGTTGGTCGCATTGGCGGCGGGGGACGGTCGGACGCGGCTTCCGGTGGGAGCGCAAATAGCGCGCGCGCTGCCGCCCACGGAATCCGAAGGATACGTCACGTCGAGCTACATGAGTCCGACGCTTGGCAAGCCCGTGGCGCTCGGCATGCTCCGCCGCGGGACCGAGCGCCTGGGCGAGCGCCTGCGCGTGCATCATTTGGGCGCCGTCTTCGACGCGGTGGTGGTCAAGGCGCCCTTTATCGACCCGGCCGGCGAGAAGCTCCATGGATAGCGCCGGCGCGCAGGTGGCGGTGCGGGCGCGCGTTTTTGCGCGCATCGGATCGCTGCGCTATTTCGAACCCGCGGGCGCGTTCGCCGAGGCCATCGCCGCGGTCGCCGGGGGGCCGTTGCCGCTGCCGCAGCACGCCGTGCGCTATGCGGGCGGTGCGCCGGGAGCCGAGATCATTCTCGCCTGCTGCAATCCGACCGAGACGCTCGCGCTGTGCAGCGGCGCGGAGGACTTCGATCGCTTGGACCGGCAGGCGTCGGGCCGATTGGACGGCTGCATGGTGGATCAGACCGGCGGCATGTCGGCCTGCATCGTCACGGGCGCGCGTGCGCCGGACTTGATCGCGCGCCTGGGCGCAACCACGGCCATCCCCGCGCCCGGCGACGCGCGCATCGGCCGGCTGGCGGAACTCGCCGTGACCTCGCTGTGCGTCCGGCGCGGAGAGATCCTGTTGCTGGTCGAGCGGATTTATGCCGAGCACCTGGCCGCGTGGATCCGCGAAACCCTCGACGACCTCTAAGGTTTCTAGCGCTAGAGAGTCGGGTGCACCGGGCTGAACACCGGAACGAACAGGTAACGCATCGCCAGCTGCGCATAGCCGGCATACACGAACTGCCCGTTGCCCTGCAGCAGCTCCTCGCGGTTCGCGCGGTAGAAGCCCGGAATGTCGTACCAGGCCATGGTCGGCTTCAAATGGTGAACGACGTGCAGGTTGTTGTACAAATACAGAAGGCCGAACACCGCATTCGACTCGACCGCCGCGGTGCGCTCTTGCGAGTTCTCGGCGGCGCGGTGCTCGGTAAATGCCCGCAGCAGCCCCAGGCTCAAGCCCGGATAGGCCACCAGCAGACAGTACTGCCACCAGGGGAAGCCGCATACGCCGGATATGAACCAGAACAACGCGGCAACCGCCGCCGCGTGCGCCGCCCAATGCGGCAGATGACTGTAGTCTCCCTGACGCACGCGGCGCGTTTCCCGCATGACCAAGGTCCACAGGCGCAGCCCCGGACCGAGGAGCAGCCGCCCCGCCATGGTCTGGTTGAAATTCAGCAGCCCGCGCTTCAGGGGTCCCATGCGATCCCAGTCCGCGCGCAGCACGTAGTAGGACTCGGTGTCCACGCCGGGTACGGTGAGGTTGACGTCGCGATGGTGCGTACTATGGCTCTTGCGGTACAAGGGGTACGGAAACCACAGTCCCAAAGGCGGAAACACCACGGCGAAGCGCAGCCACGCGGGAACTCCGCGAAATGCGTGGATGGCTTCGTGCTGCAACGAGAAATGCCACGCGAGCAAATAGGCGCCTGCGGGCATGATCACCCACCAGGGAAGCACGGCGTTGAACCAGACCAGCAAAAACCACAGCGCATAGAGGACCAGCGCCACGATCCACGTGGGACCATCGATTTGCCGGAATTTCCTGCGCAGCGGACCCATGCGCCCGATCTTAATGGGTCAGCCGCGATTCGTCACGAACGCGCCAGGCATCGAGTCGGCGAACCGATGCTGGCTCCAATAGCGCGTCGCCGACTCGAAGCCGTCTCGCAAGACCTCGTACGATGCGGCTTCGGGCAGGACGAAGCGCTGCAACAATAGCGGGTCCATCAAACCCCGGAGCGCAACGTCTCGATGCGCCTCCTGAAACGCTGACCGCAGCGCCTCCGCGACGCGGCCGGAAGCCACCAAGGGGGGGATGGGGGTAGGCGAGGTGCGCCCCACGATGCGCACCTGGGAAGTCAACTCGGGCCGGTATCGCTGAATGAGCCGCAGCGCGTACGCATCGATGGGCGCGACGTCGGCGGCTGCTTCGATCACCGCGGTGACGGCACCCAACGGTGTGATCGTCGGGGCGGTGACTTCGCGGTACAGCGGTTCGCCATGCGTTGCCGCGGCGGCGTCGGCAATGTCGGCAGTGTCGGCAGGGGCGGCAGTGTCGGCAGGGGCGGCACGTGCGGCCGGGGCGATGCCGCCGGTTGACATGAAATAGGTCAAAGCCGCGACAAAACCCGATTGCGAGTCCGCTGCACTAAAGGCGATTCGTGTGCCGAAGGTGTCCTCGACCGTATGGAAGCGGCTGTCCGCGCGCACCACGAACTCGCTCCAGTACCGCGCCGCGCCGCCGAACTCAGGAGGCGAGGGGACGGGAGCTGCGACGATGGCGGGTTGGGGAGTCGCACGTGAAAACGGCAGCCCGCACATGAATACCGCGCCGAGGTCGGTCCGCCGCCACAGCGCCTCCATCGGCTTGGGGTAGGGGTGCTCGATGACGCTCATCGGCACACCGGCCTTGTCGATGATCGCGGACAGCAGCCGGCCCCACAGGGCGGCGACCTCCGCGCTCACCGAATACATCCGGGCGTTCGCGATCATGGTCCGATGCGCCGGGGCCCCGAAGCACCCTCGACGACGGTGCTTCGCGACCAGCCATCAGCTTCGTTGCACGTGTCGCCTAGAATTTGTAGCCGAACGATACCCCCAGTACGCGCGGTCGAAGCGGCGTCTGTTCCACGATGAACTGGTCGGTGCTGGTGAAAGTGGCCGCATTCGAGTTGCTGAGGTTTTCGCCGTAAATCATCACGTTCCAGGCATCCTTGGCAACTCCGGCCGACGCGGAGAGGGTGGTGTACGGGGCATCCTCGAAGCGAAGCCGCGACGTCGAGATGGTACCGGCGCCTGCGAACGTCGGGTTCGAGCCCGCCTGCGTGAACGAATGTGCGGTATGCGAGGCGCCGGCCTGAACGAAGGAGTTGTAATCGGCGAAGGACCACTCGTAGCGTGCCCGCAGGCTGAACTGCAGGGGCGGCGAGTTCGCGGTGGGCGACCCCACCGGCCCGAACGGATTGGTGATGGGCGCACAGTCGATGCCGCCTGCGCCGCATATCTCAGTGATGGCATGTCCATAATTCGCGCTGGCTGGATTGTTGTCGATGAGCGCCGGCGAATTGGTCTGCCGGCTCTGATTCCAGGATCCGGCGCCCTGCAGGGTCAGGCCGCCGATCACCCGGGCGACCACCGAGGTTTCGATTCCCTTGACTATAAAATTTTGGCCGTTGGTGTTGTAGAACAAGTTGCCGACCAAGCCGGGATCAAAAAACGAAATCTGGACATTGTCCCAGTTCTCGCGGTAAACGGCGCCATTCCACTGAATCCGATGGTCGAAGAACTGCGTTTTCCAGCCGATCTCGTTGTTCGTGAGGTCGTCGGAATGGTACGACTTCGGCAGCAGATATTGATCATTGCCGTCGGTGCCGGGGATGTGTGGGGTACCGCCGTTTTGATTGAAGCCACCGGGCCTGAATCCCTGGGACCAGGTGTAGTACAGCATGAGATCCGGCATGATGTGCCACGAGAGATTCGCGCGGCTCTTGAAGCCGGTTTCGGTGTCGTTGAGGTTTTGCGCGTTGAGATTGTAGGATTCGGCGGAGGTACACCCGCCGGCCGGGGTGCCTGCCTCATAGCAGCCGAAACTCGACATGACGCTTCCCCTGTACGAGTTCTCGAACATGAAATGGCGGGTCCCCAGGGTGAGGATGAGCGTCTTGGGGATCAAATCGATGTCGGTGGAGGCGAAGAACGCGGTCTGTTTCGTTTCACGTTGGGTGTCCTGATAAAACGAATCAGGATAGGGCTGCACCCCGGGATTGACTACCGTGCTCCCGGGGAACGTTCCCAAATTGGCGAAGCAGCCCGTGGTGAGCTCCGCCGTACACTCGGGCACGCTCTTGTACATCCACGCCGTCTGGTCGTACAGCTTGTTGTCCTCGTAGAACGCGCCGACGATGCCGCGGACCCGCCAGTCATCGGGCGTGCTCAGTCGAAACTCGTGTTGCATGTGACGGTTTTGCTCGTCCGAATGCCACGCGGCACTCGGGGAGAAGCACGTTGGCTTGAGATCATATGCGCCGTAGCACTGGTAATAGTCCGCGTAGACGCCGCGCGAGTAGTTGGTGTAGTCGCCCGCTTGTTCCACGGTGCGCACCAAGTAGCCTCCCGTGTAGACGCCCTTGAGCCAGCCGAGCTTTCCGTCGATCGTCAGCGACGTTTGCTCGGCCTTGTCCCGGTCATAGGCGGGGTTGAACATGGTGACCTCGAGCGGCTGCAGCGCGGCGCCGTCGGAGGCATTGGGCTGTTGATAGAACACGCCCGACGAGTCCGTGCTCTGGTAGAGCTGCGTCAACAGCACATCCCAATCGTCGTTGACCTTATAGAGCAGTTCGGCGCGAAGACCCTGGTAGGTCACCGGATTGATGGCGTTGCCGACCAGATTGTTGTTGTTGATCGACGGACTGCCCGGCGGCACACAATAACCGTTACCTGGCGGCAGGCCGTTCGGGCAGGTGCCGTTGACGGCCGGATAGCCGGCATAGTGGATGCCGATGTCGCTGTTCGACCGCGTGAAAGTTCCCGGCACGTTGTCGATGTAGCCGCCGCGTTGGTCGTCGTAGACGACCGCGCGCACCGCCATGTGATTTTCGATCAAGGGCAAATTGATGATTGCCGTGACGTCGGAATTGTTGTCCCCATGAGCGGTCGTGCCGTAGCCGGCTTTGACGCTGCCTTCGGTTACATCGAGTTTGGGTTGGTTGGTGATATAGCGAATGACGCCCGATTCGGCGCCGGAGCCGAACAGCGTGCCTTGTGGCCCCTCGAGAACCTCGATTCTATCCAGGTCCACGGCATAAATGTCGAGATTGCGGTTTGGCATCTGGACCGATTGGTTGTCCAGATAAATTGCGACATTGGGGAATAAACCGGTCGCAGCGCTTCCCTGGCTCGCCTGGGAGCCGGCGGACAGGCCGCGCATGAACACTTCGTTCTGTCCCGGCCCGTTGTTGGCCGTGGTCACGTTGGGCAAATACTTGATGTAGTCGTCGAAGGTCAGGATGTTGAGCTGCTGCAGCGCTTGCGACGTGAAGGCCTGCATCGAAATGGGAACGTCTTGCATGCTTTCGGAGCGGCGCTGCGCCGTGACGGTGATTTCCTGAATCGTGTCGGTGGTATCCGTGTCAGCCGCCGCCGCCAGGCAGAGGCCGGCCGGGCAACCGCTCAAAATCGCCGCAATGGCATATGTCAACCGTGGATTCGGATTCATGCTTCATCCCCATTTTGTTGTGAACATCGACACTACGGATTCGGCAACACTCAGCCAGTAAAGGCCCGCGGCGCACACGCCGGTGCCTTCGTCATCGGTTGCTTCCCTGATCTGGCCCGGCCGGCCCGCGGCGATCGCGATGCCCAACCTGCGTCCCTGTTGTTTGCGAATGTCCAAGACAGCGCCCAGTATCGACTCGATTGAACGAGCAATCAATACAAACAAGATACTAACTGCATCTTCCCGTGGCGAAAAGACTCGTTAATCCCAAGGGCGAATATCCGTGATATTTCCCCTTAATTTACATATAGATATTAAAGAAACCTCCGACAAGCGCGAGATTGCGATTCCAACGGGCGTCGTTATCTGAGCGTTCAATGTTGCTCCGCCGCCACGCTCGTGGCACCCCCAACCGGTCGCGAGTCGGCCGCAAGGGCGGCCTTCAGGGGCGAAAGCCACGCGTCGAAGTGGCGCCACTGATCGATCCCCTCGCGGTTGATCGGCCGGCGCACCTGTTCGGAGCTCGCGGTATGCACGCGCCGCTCGGTCCTGTGGAACTCGAGGCATGCCGGCTCGAAGTCCAGATCGCAAAACTCGAGAATCCGCCGCACGTTGCCTTCAAGGTCATCGACGAGGCCTTCATGGTCGATGCGCAGGATCTTCCCTGGCAGGGCCGCATCCCAGTGCGCCATCAACTCGACGTACATTCGGTAGTAGCGCGCGATGTCCTCGATGCTGTACGTGAATTGCTGTCCGGAGGCGAACAGCTGCTTGAAGTTGCCGAAGCAGCACGCGATCGGTTCCCGGCGCGCATCGATGATCCTGGCGTTCGGCAGCATCAAATGGATGAGGCCGAGATGCCGGAAATTGTTCGGCATCTTGTCGATGAAGAAGGGCCTCCCGGTGCGGTACGCGAGCGTCTCGGCGAGGTACCTGTCCCCAAGACGGCTGCAGTCCAGCGCGCTCAAGCGCGCGAGAATGCCGGGATATTGCGGCGTCTCGGCGGCCTCGCGCCCCTGCAGCTCCTGCACCAGCCGTGGGATATCCGCGAGTTCCATGGTGCCTTCCACGCGCGAATGGGACGCGAGGATCTGCTCGATGAGGGTGGAGCCCGATCTCGGCAGTCCGACCACGAAGATGGGCGAGCGATCCGGCGATCCGAACCCGTGCCGGTCGGCAAAGAACTCGCGCGTGCACAGCGCGGCCTGCAGGCGCGCGCTTCGTTCGAGGGGCTCCGGGCGATAGCGGCAATCGGTCTTCTTGAGGGCGTTGCCGCGCTCGTAACAGGCGTACGACTCGGCATATTCGCCGCGATCCTCGAGAGCCTTGCCGAGCGCGAAGCAGAGGTGATAGCGGTCGATGAGCGAAATCGCCGCCGATCCTTCCGCGGCGCGCATCTGCGCGAGCTCGCCGTCCGTGAAGCGATA
>JBEKYO010000209.1:0-7496 GCA_049510875.1 Steroidobacteraceae bacterium | reverse complement strand
CCCCGATAAAGCGGTGGTACGGGCGATACGAATCGAACTCGTTGCTACGATCGCTCCGATAAAGCGACGATAAGGATCGGGAATCAAACTCTTTTCTACAATTCCTCGCGCATGCTATGGTTGGAAATAGTCCGATGGGTTCTCTAACCACCATCCGCTTCTGGCTGGCCGGCTCGCTTCTCGCCGTATCGATGAGCGCTGAGTCGGCTGACCCCGTGGTGGCGCCGAGTGCGCCGCCGGAGGGCGCGCTTACCGATCAGCCGCTCGCGAAGCTTCCTTACGCGCCGAGTCTGGACGTTGCCTCCATGGACAGGACGGCCAATGCGTGCGTTGATTTCTACCAGTACTCGTGCGGCGGCTGGATGAAAAAAAACCCGATTCCATCCGACCAGGCCAGCTGGAGCGTTTACGGAAAGCTCTACCAGGACAATCAGCAGTTCCTGTGGGGCATCCTGAACAGCCTGGCGCGAACCAGCGATGGCCGTACGCAGAACCAACAGAAAATCGGCGATTACTTTGCGGCATGCATGGATTCATCCGCCATTGAGCAGTTGGGTGCCGGGCCCCTGGCGCCGACGCTCGCGCGTATCGACGGCCTTCGCACGAAGCGCGACCTGCCGGCGCTGCTCGCGACGCTGCATTTGCAAACCGGCGGCAGTGGTTTTTTGTTCGGATTCGACTCCAACCAAGACTTCGAGGATTCCGAGCAGGTGATCGCATTCGCGTCGGCCGGTGGCCTCGGCATGCCCGATCGCGACTACTACACCGACACGGACGCCAGCGCCGTGCAACTGCGCGGGCAATACCGTGCGCACTTGACGCGAATATTCGCACTGCTCGGCGACCCTCCGGCAGTGGCGGCGCGCAACGCCGCCACCGTGTTGCGCCTGGAAACGGAGTTGGCGCGGGCCTCGCTCACCCGCGTCGAGCTGCGTGACCCTCACAATCTATTCCACAAGCTCGACAGACCAGCCCTGCAACGCCTGACGCCGCAATTCGACTGGGCGCCTTATCTCGAAGTCCTGAAGTTGAATCACGTCGCGACGTTGAACGTGACGGAACCGAGGTTCTATGCGGCATTCAACCGGCTGCTGACCGCAAGCAGCCTGGCCGACCTCAAGACCTACCTCCGATGGCACGCGGCGCACAGCGCGGCTCCGTACCTCTCGAGCGCATTTGAGGACGAGCGCTTCGCTTTCTTCGATCATGCGCTGCGGGGGGTGCCCTCACAGAAGCCCCGATGGAAGCGCTGCGTGGGGCTGGTCGATGCCCAGCTCGGCGAAGCGCTGGGGCAGGAGTTCGTGGCGCGCACCTTCGGACCGGATCTCAAGGCCGCGACGCTCAAGATGACCGGCCAAATCGAACGGGCCATGCGCGACGATATCGAGCATCTGGGATGGATGAGCGACGCGACCAAACGTCAGGCGCTCGCGAAGCTCGATGCCATCGTAAATAAGATTGGCTACCCTGACCGCTGGCGTGACTACGGCCCAATCGCGGTGCACCGCGACGACTTCTACGGAAACGCCGTGCGCGCCACGGAGTTCGAGTCGCGGCGTGAGCTGGCCAAGATCGGCAAGCCGCTGGATCGATCCGAATGGGCGATGACGCCGCAGACGGTGAACGCCTATTTCGACCCGCAGATGAACGACATCAATTTCCCAGCGGGGGTCTTGCAGCCGCCCCTTTATGACCCGGCAATCGACGACGCCCCGAACTATGGCAACACCGGCGGTACGATCGGCCATGAGCTGACTCACGGGTTTGACGACGAGGGGCGCCAATTCGATGCCACCGGGAATCTGAAGGACTGGTGGACGGCCGCCGACGCAAAGGAGTTCAACAACCGGACTCAGTGCATCGTGGATCAGTACGCGCAGTATGTGGTCGTCGACGACATCCACATCAATAGTCGGCTGACGCTCGGCGAGGACGTCGCGGATCTCGGCGGTCTCATCCTGGCGCATGTCGCGTGGGCGGCGCAGACCGCCGGCCAGGCGCTCAAAGACCGTGACGGACTGTCGCCGGAGCAGCGATTCTATGTCGGCTACGCGCAGTGGGCCTGCGAGAACGAACGCCCGGAGAACCTTAGGCTGCAAGCGAAGACCGACCCCCACTCGCCGGGTCGCTATCGGGTCAACGGACTGATGGTGAACATACCCGAGTTTCAGCATGCCTTCGCCTGCCCGGTGAACGCTCCCATGGTGAAGCAGGTGCCCTGCCACGTGTGGTGAGGCGCGGGGTTCGTCGATCGGCCGCGCCCCTGCGCAACGGAGACGTGAACGATGAGACCATGCGCTGTTTTGGCGGCTCTGTTGCTCGCGGCGCCCGCGGGCAACCTCGCGGCTGCCGAGGCTGTGCCAGGGACAGCCTCATATTTCGACCAGATCGGACGCGATGACGTGTTGAGCGGCGGTGTGCGGATGATCCCCATCCAGACCCCTACGGGCGCGTTTCACGTGTGGACGAAGCGCGTCGGCAACAACCCGCGAATCAAGGTCTTGCTGCTGCACGGCGGCCCGGCGGCTACTCACGAATATTTCGAAGCGCTCGACAGTTATTTTCCGGGCGCCGGCATCGAGTACTACTACTACGATCAGTTGGGTTCGGCATACAGCGATCAGCCGGACGTGCCCGAACTTTGGGATCTGCCGCGTTTCGTCGAAGAGGTCGAGCAGGTGCGCCGGGCGCTGAAATTGAACCGGAGCAACTTTTATCTGCTCGGCCAGTCCTGGGGCGGCATTCTGGCGCTCGAGTACGCGCTCAAATACCAGCAGAATCTCAAAGGGCTCATCATTTCGAACATGGTCGCGAGCATTCCGGGCCTACAACCGCTATGCCAAAGACGTGCTGATGCCCGCGATGGACCCCACCGTATTGGAGGAAATCAAAGCGCTGGAGGCGGCCGGCAAGTACGAAGATCCCCGGTATGAATCCCTGCTGATGCAGCACTTTTATGTCTATCACATCCTGCGCATGCCGGTCGATCAATGGCCCGATCCCGTGCTGCGCAGCTTCAGTAAAATCAACAAGAAGATCTACATCCCGATGCAGGGCCCGAGCGAGATGGGAGCCAGCGGCAAGTTGGCGAATTGGGATCGCACGTCCGATCTTGCGCGCATCACCGTCCCCCACCCTGGCCATCGGGGCGCGTTACGACACCATGGAACCTGCGCAGATGAAGAAAATTGCCGATGGGGTCAAGCATGGGCGCTACTTGTACTGCCCGAACGGCAGCCATCTCGCGATCTACGATGACCAGCAGGTCTACATGGCAGGGCTCATCCGCTTCATCCGTGACGTGGACGCCGGCCGATTCTGAGAAGGAGCACGCGCCCGCCGCAGGTCGGGACGCCGCTCGCCCGCCGCAGGTCGGGACGATACTCGCCCGCCGCAGATCGGGACGACGCTCGCCCGCCTCAGGTCGGGACGACGCTGGCCCGCCTCAGGTCGGGACGACGCTGGCCCGTTGTTCTACACTTCGATTGCAATGACCCACCCGATGATAACGGTCGTCCCATGCCAAACTCCGTTGCGCTGTTGCTAGCGGGCGTGCTGGTTGCCGGGCTGGCAGCCGCCGCGAATCATTATGATCCGGGCGCCAGCGACTCGGAAATCAAGATCGGCAACATCGCCCCCTATACCGGCATTGCCAGCGATTATGCGGCCGTGGCTCGAGCCGAAGCCGCCTACCTGCAGATGATCAACGAGCGGGGCGGTATCAACGGGCGCAAGATCAAGTTCGTCAGCGTCGACGACGGCTCGGACCCATCAAGAGCGCTCGATCTGGTTCGACGGCTGGTCGAGGAGGACCAGGTACTCGCGTTATTCAGCTCCTTCGGCACGGAGAGCAATCTCGCAATCCGCGCCTACGCGAACGAGCATAAGGTCCCGCAGTTGTTCGTTGAGGCGTCGTCCGCGGTATTCGACGATGCAGCGCATTTCCCCTGGACGATGGGTTTTTTTGCTACTTACCAAACGGAAGGACGAGCCTACGCGAAGTACTTGCTGCAAAACAAACCCGACGCAAAAATTGGCGTCCTGTATGAGACCTCGGACGCCGGAAACGAGTACGACCAGGGCATCCACGACGGGCTCGGCGCCCGGGCGGCGAAGATGATCGTCAAGGAGGCCACGTATGGCGCCGGCGATGCCGCCGTGGATACGCAACTGACAGCGCTCAAGAATTCTGGCGCCAACGTCTTTATGAATCTCGCCTGGGGCCGGATGGCGGCGGTGGCGATACGGACGGCCTACGATCTCGGCTGGCATCCGTTGCAATTCATTCCGAATGCCTCTCTGTCCGTGGCGGCATTTCTCGAACCCGCGGGGCTGGATAAGGCTGCGGGCATCATTACCAACGCTCGCTCGAAGGGCTGGCTGCAACGTACGGCGGACCGCGACCCGGAGGTTCGCGACTTTCTCGATTGGATGGCGAAATACAATCCGCAGGCAAATCTGAGGGACCAGAATAACGTCGCCGGCTACGAGCGGGCGGAAGCCCTCGCGGCACTGCTCAAGAAATGCGGCGACAACCTGACCCGTGCGAACGTCATGGCACAGGCGGCGAGCCTCGATATGGAGCTGCCGATGCTGCGGCCCGGCATCCGAGTCAAAACCAGTCCGACCGACTATCAGCCGATCAAACAGCTCTTCCTCGTGCGCTTCGACGGCCGGCAGTGGGTGCCGCTCGATGCGCTCGCGGGCGGCTGAGACCCGGCGGATTGCGGCGGTGGATTGCCGCGCTGGGGTGTTCTTGAACGCAGCGGTTGGCAACCGCAGAGCGGCGCTCCGCAAGGAGACTCATCGCGCGCAACGCGTCGATTGCAAGCGCCACCGACCGCCCAGCGGGGATTATCACTTCTTTCTCGCGAGGGCCGCACGGGCGACGCGAGCGGTCCATACTCCTCCTCCCCAGCCGTGTACGAGCTGGGTTGGCCGGCAAATTCTTGCGGGCTATACGTCAAGGTCAAAATCTATGGAACAGTCAAAGAATGCGTCTGCGAATCAACAGAGCGGCAGCAGCCAAACGACTCCTTCAAAGAACATTGTCGATTCGGCGATCTCCGCCGGAAACTTCACCACCCTCGTTGCGGGTTTGAGATCCGCGGGGCTTACAGAAACCCTGACCGGTAAGGGCCCATTCACGGTGTTCGCCCCAACGGACGAGGCGTTCAAGAAGCTTCCGCACGGCGCGCTCGACGCGCTGCTAAAGGACCCGGTTAAGCTCAAAGGTGTGCTGACCTATCACGTCGTGGCGGGCCGTTTCGCAGCGAAGGATGTGAAGTCAGGCGACGTGATGACGGTTCAGGGCAGCGCTCTGACCGCGGCGGTGTCATCGGCGGGAGTGCAAGTCAATGGAGCGCACGTCAAGCAGACCGACATCGCAGCAACGAATGGCGTCATCCATGGCATCGATACGGTCATTATGCCCAGGAACTGGCAGTTGCTCGCGGCCGCTTGACCGCAGGCTGATGTTCAGCATTTAGGTGCACTCAAAGGCCCTGCTCGCAGGGCCTTTCTTCGCTGGCGTTTCCGAGCGATCCGGCCGCTGCGACAGGTTGCACGCAACGCCATCGTTGCCGCGAGACGCTCCTCAGGCGTGCCGTGCCGCCCGGCTCAGCGCCGAGCGCAAGCGGGACAGATCCGCGAAGCGTGTCGCGAGGTCGGTGCGCGCGGCTGCCGTCCGATAATCGCGCAAGGTCTCCAGGGAGCGCAGCAGCACGGGCAGCGGCGGACCGCTCGCCGTGACCGATTGCAGGTGCTTTGCGTCGAGATCGCGCGCCGGCTGCGCGATGAAGCGCGCGACGAGCTGATCGTGGTGTTGCCGCGCTGTGCGGGCGAATAGATCGCACACTCGCAGATACGCCGCCGCGTTGGTTTGGAACCATCCGGCCGCCGCGTGCCGGTCCATCAACAGCAGCAACTCGTCCAACAAACTGCGGTGTCGCATGCACTCGCGCAGGCGCTCCTGATCGTCCGGCACCATGAACGACATCTTGTCGACGAGGAGCTGCGCGTAGTAGGGATCGCTCGCCTGGCACAAACCCAGCAGCAAATCGATTTCGTTGATGCCCGAGAAATCGCCTGCGTTCGCGCCGCGATATTCCTGGCGTCCAACCCGATACGGCTTGTAATAGGGCCGCACGCTATAAAAAAACCGGTTCACGTCCAGCCTGGCGAATAGCCGCTCGTTAATCTCGACTGCCTGCGACAGGGCGGCCTCGGCCGCGGCGAACTGAACGTCCGCCACCGGGTTCGTCACGCCCAGCGCCACGATGCGGCGCAGCGCGTCCGCGGCACGATGAAAACACAGGATGCCGCGCGTGTTTTCGTCGATGAACAGCGACTCGTCTTCGAGGTCGGTGAAACTCTTGCGCACCCCCTCGATCGCGAAATTATGGGTCGATAGATGCGCCGTGGCGAACCGCGGCGCCATGCCGATCGAGGCGCCGACGTGCATCGCAAGCGACGACGCCTCGACGAACGGCGAGCGCTGCTCGCGCTCGGGATTGGTCAGCTCGTGGCGGCGCAGAGCCGCGAGATACATACCGACGTTGCCGAGCACCCCGAAAGCGATTTCGAAGCCGTCCCCTGTATTGCCTTCGCGCCAAAGATCGAGCACGTGAGCGTGCCCTTCATCGCGCAGCGACGCCTTGGCCGCATCGCCCACCCCGTCGACATTCGACCGGTCGGCTTGAGTGAAGTACAGCCGCTCCAGTTCGCTGTTCATGGCGACGAACGCGCTGCGTATCCACCGGTCGAAAAGTTGCGCTTTGCTGCTCACGTCATGGGTTCCGTTGGCCCTTCTAGTCGCGGCACTCGCACCGAACCGGCCTCCGGGCCGCGCGCCCACCGCAACGCCGCGATCAAATCGGCGAAGTGAGCCCTTTCAGCTTGCCGGCCAGGTCGGGAGGAACCCGCGTTCCATTCAAAAAGCGGCTCAGCAAATTGAACCAGGAAATGATGAGCACATATTTCGCCGCGATGGCGTTATCGTAGCGCTCCACCAGCTTCCTGAGCGTGATATCGGTGAGCGTGTCCTGCAGCGTGAGTTCATCGGTCGCCTCACACAGCAGCGTTGCGGCCTCGTCGAGCCCCAGCACCGGGCCGTCCTTGGCAACGGCCGCGATCTCCGCGGCCGTCACGCCGGCGTTTTTCGCCAAGGTGGTATTCGCTCGCCACTCGCAGGGAGAATTCAACAAGTGCGCGCAACGCAATATGATGATCTCGCGCAGCTTGATGTCGATGCCCTTGGCGGTGAACACCGCGCGCACGAAACCCATCGCGGCGGGAAACATGTCGTCGGTAATGGCAAACATCCTGGCGACGTTCAAGGGCGGGTTGTGGGCAAGGGTCCGCGCGACGGCGTTCGGCAGCTCCTCGTCGGTGGGCAGCGGAATGATCACGTGTCCGACCGGCCCTTTTGCGTGGCCGTTGAGATTCGCTTGCATACTGTTGCCTCCTACGGATGGTGCCTCGAACGCGCCGATTTT
>JBEKYO010000208.1:0-7511 GCA_049510875.1 Steroidobacteraceae bacterium | reverse complement strand
GTCCGGCTTGGTGTTGCCGACTACCTCGGGGCTGCGGCGGCCGCCATCCTGATCGCCTCGAGGATGACCGTCTATACGATTGCAGCACATATGCCCGTCGTGAGCGGAGTCGCGGACCGGTCTTTGGTCCGCAAGTTGACCCGGCAATTGGCGTGCTATGGCCACGCAGAATTCAGGACGAATGCAGACGCATACCGTCCTGCACACACTTGAGAGCGGCGCTTTTCCGTCGGCTAGCCTAGGTTGCGGAGTTGCGGTACGCTCCGATGGGACTCTGGGGTTGAAAATGGGAAGCGAAGTCTTTCACGGATGGGATGATTTTCTCGTTGCCGAGGTCGGAGCTTCAGCGGCACTCGCCGGATTGTTGTTCGTCGCTGTCTCGATCAATCTCTCATCGATTCTGAAATATCCACACTTGCCGACCCGCGCGATAGAAGCACTCACTACACTGCTGTGCGTGCTTGTTATCTGCAGCTGGGCTCTCGTGCCGGGGCAGACACCTTTTGCCTATGGTCTTGAAATTGGAGGAACTGGACTCGTGGCATGGACTATTCAGACGACTGGTCTGATTCTGACCCGGAAGTCAGGCTACGAAAACCTTCCACGATTCCTGTTCAACCAACTTCCGCCGCTCCCCTTTGTTGTGGCAGGCGTTATGCTGATGCTACACCAGGCGAATGGGATCTATTGGATTGTTCCAGGGACTCTGCTGTCCCTTGTCGCTGGCGTCTACTGTGCTTGGGTGCTGCTCATTGAGATTCAGCGCTAGCCGTGCGCTGTCAACACAGCGGCGCGTGAAAAAGGTGAACGGCCGCTTTTGGAGAGCGGTCCATTCCGGGTGCTAAGCCGCCAGACTAATCGGCTCGGGAGCGGACACGGACTGCAGGCGGCGGTGCCAGCGCTCAAATCACCGCGCAGCTGCTTATTGAGCACGCGGGTCCTGACCTGCAGCAAGTGGGGGGCACCTGACGGGGTCCAACGCATCTGTTGTTTCTTCACAAACCGCTTGCGGACAACTTGGTTGACGGCGGATTCGACGAAGCCGGTCGCGATGGGCTCGCCGTGCCGGTGGCGGTCCGCATAGTTCGGGATCGAGGTCAAGTTAGCGCTCACGTAACCCATGAACTCTTCAAGCTTATCCTGCGACCACCGTCGATTATGAGGTTGTGACCCGCTGATGAAGGCGCCCGCGCGGCACGCCAACATCGCGACCGCTCCCGCGACCTCGTAAAGTTCCCCGACCCTTTCGTAACGCGTTGCCGCCGGCCAGGAAGGACTGAGGTCACCCGAAAGCAGAGGACGCGGGAGGGGCCCGCCAAAAATCTCCCCGAGGCGAGCGGCAACGCGCCGTCCAGGCGTCGCATACGGAACGACTTAGGCAGTACTGGCACGCCGATCCGCGTCTTTAGCAGATCCTCGTGTCCATCGGGTAATCTTGAACCCGATGAGCGCCAGCGTGCCCAAGACAGCGCACAGGAGTCCAACGACAACCCAAAGCGCCAAAAACACCGTGGCAAGCGCCCAAATGAGAAGAGGATGGGTGACGCCGTGAAACCGCCCGGCGAATTGTGAGCCCTCGAATCCCCGCACCACGTGTCTACGGTCCATAACGGGCAGAGCATGGACGGTGTGAAGCCCTCTAACATCAGCAGGCTGCAGATTCGGCGCGTGACGCATCGCTCAGGTCCTTCCATAGTACCGTCCGCCTCCCGCGCATTCCTGCGCCAGCGCACGGCTGAATGAAGCACGACCTCGGGCCGGAGGCACCGTTCAACCGTACAGCGCCCCCGATGCCGCTCGCAATCAGGCAAACGCTCAAAGTCTCAGTGGCGGCTCAACGCCAGGCCGCTTTTACCCTCCAACTGCCCGTGGCACCGGGGCCGAAGGATGGCCACGTGGGCACCAGGCGTTCAATCTCTTCCGCTTGAACAGCGTCGCTGAAGAAATGACCTTGCGCCGAATCGAAGCCCGCGGCTCGAACCGACTCGAGCATCTGCCTCGTCTCGACGCCGGCGGCGCACACTTTCAGATGCAGGGCGTGAGCAAGATCGGCTATCGCGCGCATGACCACCGTGGCGTCGTGCTCCTGCGGTAGGTCGGCAATCAAGGATCGATCAACCTTGATTTCCGAGAATGGCATTCGGTAGATCTCCGCGAGCGAGGCCATTCCTGTTCCAAAATTGTCGATCGATAACCCCACTCCGAGTATACGCAGACGTCTCAACACTTCCAGCACAAGGCCGCGATCGTCGATACTCGATGTATCGGTAATATCGAAAGTCAATCCATCCGCTGGAATCTCGTTTTCGTGCAACAGTGAGGCCAGCCGCTCGGGAAACTGTCGATCGCGCACGAGGCGCGCGCTGAGATTCACGACCATTTCCAGACGTAAGCCCCGTTCCCGCCATACGCCCGCTTGGCGCAGCGCCTCCGCCATGACGAAGTCCGTGAGATTGGACATCAAGCCGTGCTCGGTGATTGCCTCGAGGAACTCCCGAGGCCTCAGCAGACCGCGATGCGGGTGTTGCCACCGCAACAGTGCTTCCACCCCCTGAATGCGCAGACCGGCGGGGCTGATCGCCACCTTCGGCTGATAGAGGAGCACAAGCTCATGTTCCGCAAGCGCCTTCTCGAGTTCAGCGAGTGGCACGCGCGGTGGTCTTGCCAGGTAAGGAACGAGCATCTGCTCGATAGCTGCCTTATCGATCGGACGGCTCAATACGTGGACGACCTGAAAACCACACGATTCGGCGAGGCTTCTGGCACGTTCGAGCAGCCGACCGTCCTCGCCGCTGACCAGCACCACTGGCGTGCTACTCCTGCAGGCGGCCAGCGCTTGAACTGTAGCATCTCCGTCCTGTTCCAGGCAGTCAACTGCCACGATCGCGATCGTTGGCTGTCGTCCCGATAGAATCTCTCGGATGGCATGCGGGCAGTCAGTGTCGGCGTGAGTGCATCCTAGGTGCGATGAAACCAATCGAAACGTCTGGAGTGACTCGGGATCGCGATCGAGGATCAATATCAGGTCTTTGGTGGTCGGTATGTTGATGTGATTTTGCATGTTTCTCGCAGTCAAGCATGAGTGGTGCGCACGGGCGAAGTGCGGAGCCGGTCAGGCCGGAGCGGCGCGCGTTCTTCAGCGATCACTGGTCCGCGCGCCATCGCGGCGTTGACCAATGACCCGCACACGCCCAATGAGATTATCTACAAAAGCGCAGCTAAATGGTGTGAGTAAAGTTGCGGATTCGCACTATGTGCTCAACGTTAGACGGCACCCAACGCGAGAGCGAGGGTACCACCGATGGTGATGCGGGCTCCGCCGGTCGCGGTATACGCTGCCCCCGATAATTGCGGAGTTGCGGGGTCTCATCGAGGGCGTGCACCGCAGCGTCGCCGACGGCATCGAGCAGATGGACCGTGAGCTCGTTCAAGCGCGCGAGTCGGCCGAGCGTTTGCGCCTGCTGCCGGCGCGCCTCATGTTCGTCTCGCTAGAGCGCGCGGCACGCGATGCTGCCCAGACCTTGAGCAAGCGCATCGCCTTCGTCACGAGCGGCGGCGAGGTTCGAATTGACGCACTAGTCTTCGGCGTGGTGCAGGACGCATTGGTTCAAGCGGTGCGCAACGCCGTCGCTCACGGAATCGAAACACCCGCGGAGCGCGAGGCGGGCGGCAAGCCCAAGGAGGGCCGCGTGTGGGTGGAGGTGCGCCGCCGCCGCCACCAAGCGGTGTTTGTCTGCGGCGACGACGGTCGCGGCGTTGATCTTGAGGCCGTACGCCGCACCGTGGAGCGCAAGGGTGGGCTTTCTACCGATGCAGCCAAGCTCGGCACCGAGGAATTGCTGCGGCTTCTGCTCGGTGGCGGCATAAGCACGTCGGCTGCCTTAACCCAGATTGCCGGCCGCGGTATCGGTCTTGATGTCGTGCGTGAGGCGGCCGCCCGGCTTCGAGGAGAGGTCAGCATTCAAACGGAAGGAGGACGGGGCACGACTTTGGAATTTGTCGTGCCGGTCTCTCTCGCCGCCATTGACGCGCTCGTTGTCGAAGCCGGTGGACGGATCGTGGCCATACCGTTGGATGCCGTCAAGGGGACACTGCGGGTGGCAATTGGCGATCTCGCGCAGTCGGCGCAGGGTGCATCCATCGTATGCGAGGGGAGGGTTATTCCATTTGCGCCTTTGGAGAGAGCGCTGCGCCGAGAGACGCCTACGAGGGACGTTGCGCGATCTTGGTCCGCGGTCGTCATCCAAGGCGCGCGCGCGCGGGCTGCCGTGGGTGTCGAGCGTCTGTGCGGCACGCAAAACGTGATCTTGCGTCCACTCCCGGATTGCACGCCGAGCGATCCGGTCGTGGCGGGCGCATCGCTCGATAACGAAGGACATCCGCAGCTGATTCTCGACCCCGACGGGCTCGTCGAGTACGTTAGCGGCGCCGGATCCGCCTTCGCCGTCATGCCGTTGCTGCGCGCTCCCATTCTCGTCATCGACGATTCACTGACGACGCGGATGCTCGAGCAAAGCATTCTCGAGTCGGCGGGCTACGAGGTGGATCTGGCCACTTCGGGAGAAGAAGCTCTTGAGCGCGTCCGTGACCGGCGCTATTCGCTGTTTCTCGTGGATGTTGAAATGCCCGGAATGGACGGATTTACATTCATCGAGCGTGCGCGCGCGGATCCCATCTTGCGTGACATTCCAGCCGTCTTGGTCACCTCGCGTGCGTCGCCCGAAGACCGTCAGCGCGGGCTAAAGGTCGGTGCGCGTGCTTATATCATCAAGGGCGAATTCGATCAAACCGAGTTCCTCGCGCAAATTCGTTTGCTGGTGGGCACGCAATGAAGAAACTGCGAGTGCTAGTGGTCGAGGACTCGCTCACAATCCGCCGCCGATTTTGCGATATCCTGGCCGCCGACCCGGAGTTGGAAGTGATTGGCGAGGCCGACAATGGTAAACTGGCGATTGAGTTGTGCGAACAATTACGGCCCGATGTCATAACGCTCGATATGGTCTTGCCCGTGATGAGCGGGTTGACCGCGACCGAGTACATCATGGCCTACGTGCCGACGCCGATACTTATCGTGTCCGCGTCGACAAACCGGGGAGAACTGTTCAAGACCTACGATGCTCTCGCGGCCGGTGCAGTTGACGTACTGGAAAAGCCCGCGGTGGACGATGTCGACGGCACCTGGGAGCGGCGGTTCGTGGCCGCCGTCAAGCTGATCGCAACGATCAAAGTCATCACGCATCTGCGCGCGCGACGGAGCGGCACGGAGCGAGCTGTCGCCGCGGGTCCGGGACGCCGTGCGACGTCGCCCACCTCCAATCGCCCATCTCAAGACGAGACTCAGCACTACGGGGTGGTAGCGATTGGCGCGTCGACAGGGGGGCCGGCGGCGATCGTCGAAGTCTTGCGAGCGTTACCACCGGGATTGCGCGTGCCCGTATTCTTCGTGCTGCATATCGACGAACCATTCGCTACGTCGTTTGCGGAGTGGCTCGATAACCAAACGCCGCACCGGGTGGCCTACGCCCGCGATCGTGATTCCCTAGATTCGCTGCGCGGGCACGTAATCATGGCTCCGCCGGGCCGACATTTGAGTGTGGCTGGCGCGCGCCTGCATCTTAGTAGCGATCCGCCGCGCCATTCGTGCCGTCCGTCAGTCGATGTGTTGTTCGAATCGCTGGCCGTGGATCGTGGGGCTGAAGTCGTGGCTTGTCTTCTGACAGGTATGGGCCGCGATGGTGCCGCGGGTCTGTTGGCGATCCGGCGGGCCGGCGGTTTCACTGTCGCCCAAGATGAAAGCACCTCGGTCATTTACGGTATGCCGCGCGAAGCAGTATTGTTGGACGCCGCGCGGATCGTTCTGCCTCTGGATCAAATTGGTCCGCAGATCGTAAGGCTCCTCGGAGACGGCGAAAGGCGGCCGGCATGATCCGACACACCCAACGCCCAATCGGGTCGTGACTCGATGCCCGGCGGGGCGGGTACTGATACATCGCCACACCAACGACCGAAGTTGCCAGGGTGCCGAACAATGCTGCGCCCGCGACGGCATGCAACGGCAAACGAAGGAAAATGACCATCACGGGGGCCATCGACAACGGTGAATTGGCTAAAGATCTGGCTCGAGCATGCGAAGATCAGTGAGGGGGAGATATTTCGCCGGTTAATTGGTAGAGGTGAAATTGGCGATACGCTGCATCCCGGCAGCATTGCGCCGATCTTCAAGCGGGTGGCACAGTGGATCGGGATGCCGGCGAGGTTCGTTACGGAGGTGAGTGGGCACTCGACGCGGGTCGGCGCCGCGCAGGATCTCGCGGAGTTCTCGACATCGACTTGGCCGCGATCACGCAGGCCGGGGGATGGAAGTCGCCGCGGATGCTGCTGCAGTTTGCTGAGAAGATTAATGCGACGAGGTGCGGGATGGCGCGGGCTGCGGCGGCTACGGGACGCGACGAAGCGGTCTCTGAAGAAGGGTAACAGCGTTGTGGTAGGATTTACGCAAATCTTACAGGCGGGCATTGAACCTTTAGGGGGCTCATCATTCAGGCGAGTGGGATAATCACAAGACCCCGATTTGCCGTAAGGAGCCCCATCCGTACGCGGCAACAGAGGCGCGCTTGAGATACTGCTAGCGATATTACTCCGAGAAGGGCAGAGCATGAGTTTCCGCGTTTTGGTCATCGGTGGCACCGGGCAAGTGGGGTCGGGACTGGTGCGGGCGCTGCTCGCTGCTAGCTCGTGCACGGGAGTAGTGATGGTCAATCGCCGCACGATTCCTCTTGCTGCCGATGCGCGTCTGCGCCAGGTGATCATGGATGTCGGTGCGGCAAATTTTGCCAGTGAAATCGCCGAACTTGCCAGGACCTGCTGGGCGCAGAATGAACCGTTATATGCCGCGTCATGTATTGGCATCGGTAAAGGGAGTCAGCAATGGAGCGAAGAGGACATTAAGAAGCTGGAAATTGGCCTGGTCGGCGCGTTTGCGCGCGGCTGCCTTGCTGCGGGAGTCGAGCGATTCGGACTTCTTTCGGCAGCCGGGAGTAGCGCTAAGAGCTGGATTCGTTATGCGCGCATCATGGGCGAAAAGGAAGATACGGTGCGGAGCCTCGGATTTAAACGCTTAGCAATTTTTCGTCCCGGCATCATTGCGGGTAATGCGCACACCCCAGGGTTTCTCGCCTTGCTGGGACGTTTCATTCCTGGATCGTTTGGGACGATTGATCAGGACGATATCGGTCGGGCGTTTGTCGGTGAATTTCTCCACGGGCAAGACGGCACGACGATCTTGGAAAATGCCGCGATGAAGCAACGATCGCGGACGCATTAGAGGCACCTGTTCGCCGCGCGTCGCGCATCGACGCGGGTTGTTGACAGGTGTTAGTGGATGACGCCTCTTTCTATTACACACATTTTATCGAACGAAGACGAGATTTCCAGGATGGACGGTCCTTGACGGATTCAGCGCAGCGTCGTGAAGCGGTGCAGGAGCTTGCAGGTGGAGTCGAAGGAACGCT
>JBEKYO010000207.1:0-7555 GCA_049510875.1 Steroidobacteraceae bacterium | reverse complement strand
GGCCGACACCGTGGCGCGGCTGAGCGGCGACGAGTTCGCTCTCGTGCTCGATCGCTTGGTGAAGCCCGAGGATGCGTGCATCGTGGCCGAACGGGTTATCTCGAGCCTGGCGACGCCGTTCCGCGTGCACGGTCAAGAGGTCTACGTATCGGCGAGCCTGGGCATCAGCATCTCTCCAACCGGCGGATCGCAGCCCGACCATCTTCTGAAGGGCGCCGACATGGCGATGTATCGCGCCAAGCAGGCCGGCCGCAACACCTATCGGTTCTTCTTGCCCGAAATGAACGCGCGAGCCGCCGAGCGGCTGCAAACCGAGACCGAACTGCGCGGTGCGATCGAGCGGCGCGAGTTCGTGCTGCACTATCAACCGAAAGCCGATATCGATACCGGCCGCATCAGCGGGTTCGAGGCTCTGCTGCGCTGGAATCATCCCAAACGGGGAATCGTGTTGCCCGGGGAGTTCATCCCGGTGCTCGAGGACACCGGCCTCATCAACGAGGTTGGCGAGTGGGTGGTCCGCCAGGCCTGCGAGCAGATCCGGCTCTGGACGCAGCAGGGATTGGGCGCCTGCCCGATCGCGGTCAATCTGTCCGCGCGGCAGTTCAATCGGAACAGCCTCGACTTCTCGATCGGCAAAATTCTGGACGCATCGCAAATCGAGCCCCGCCTGTTGGAGTTCGAACTGACCGAATCGGTGCTGATGAGCGACTCCGAGGATGCGGTCCAGGTGCTGGATAACATGAAGCGGTACGGGGTGCGCTTGTCGGTCGACGATTTTGGAACCGGCTACTCGAGCCTCGCCTATCTGAGGCGGTTTCCCCTCGACGCCCTGAAAATAGACCGCACCTTCATCCGCCACATCACCACCGACCAGGGCGATGCCACCATCGCCACGGCGATCATCAGTCTCGCCCACAGCTTGAATCTCAAGGTCGTTGCCGAGGGCGTCGAAACCCAGGCGCAGCTGGATTTTTTGCGCAGCCACAAGTGCGACGAGATGCAGGGCTATCTTTTTGCCCGCCCGATGCCCGCCGCCGATTGCTCCCGGGCGATGATCGAGGGGTGGCGGTTGCGCTGACCGCCGGGTCGCGGAGCGCGCACGGACAAGGGTGCACCTTGCCGTCGAACCCTTATACTGCGCCGTATCCCATTCAAAAGGTGCAATGTGTCCACGCCCGAGGTATCGGTTGCCCAGAAGATCGCGCGCTACGCGCTGATCGGCTTGCTGGTCCTGCTGGGCACGTGGATGCTGCAGCGTTTTCTGCCCGCGCTGTGCTGGGCCGTGGTGCTCGCCATCGGAACCTCGTCGCTGTACGACCGTTGGCTCGCGAGATTTCGGGGCAAGCGGCGCCACATCGGGGCGGCGCTGACGTTCACGGGCGTGGTCGGCATCGTGCTGATTGCGCCGCTGGTGTACGGCGGCATCGTGGCCGTACGCGAGGCGATTTCCCTGGCGCACCACTTCCTGGAATCCTCGAAGGGCGCCGCTCCGGAGCTGCCGCCGTGGCTGTTGCAGCTGCCGGTGCTGGGTGAATGGATTCACAGCGTGTGGATCGATTACGTGGGCCACACGGGAGCCGCGGCGACCCAGGCCAAGCCGGCGGTGTACGAGTGGACCCGTCTGGTCGGCGTGCAGCTGCTCGGACGGCTGAGCACCCTGGTGTTCACGCTGGTGACCCTGTACTTCGTCTATCTGAACCGGGACACGTTGCGCAGCGATGTGCCGAAGGTCGGCCGCCGCCTGTTCGGCCCGACCGTGGAGGGACTGCTCACACGGGCCGCCGAAGCGATTCGCGCGACCGTCAACGGCATCGTGCTGGTTGCGGTCGCCGAAGGCGCGATCATGGCGGGCGTTTATGCCGTATCGGGCGCGGGTCACCCGATCCTGTTCGGAGCCGTCACGGGCATATTCGCGATGGTGCCGTTCGCGGCACCGGCCGTCTTCGGGGCGGTGGCGCTGGCGCTTGGAATCCAGGGCGCGGTCGGCGCGGCCGTGGGGGTGTTCGTGGCCGGCAGCATCGTGCTGTTCATCGCCGATCACTTCGTGCGGCCGATGATCATCGGTGAAGGCGCAAAGCTGCCGTTCCTGTGGGTCTTGCTGGGAATCCTGGGTGGAATCGAATCCTTCGGCTTGGTCGGCATCTTCCTCGGGCCCGCCTTGATGGCCGCTCTCGTCTCACTGTGGCGAGCCTGGCTCGCGGAACCGGCGCCGTCCTCCTAGCGGGAACTCTTCAAGAACGATCGGTAGTCGCGTGCACGAAGTCCAATCTTTTCCGTTGTTCGGTTCCGGCTAGTCAGGACGACGACCGGTGCGCCGCGTACGGGCCTAAGCTCTCGGCCACCGAGTCCGCGACGTGTTCCTTGGTGATGAGCCCTGCCACCTCCGAGGCGCGGGGCATTCCCGCCACCCGGGACACGACCACCATGGCGGCGTTCATGCGCGACATCTCTCCGATTACGTTGAACATGACGTCCTCCTCGTGCGCGATGGTGAAATGGGTCACCGCCACCTCCCCCAGGGTCAAGCCGGTGAACGCGCCTTCAAGCCCGTGGCGCAAGGCGGTATTGACGCGCAGCACGCCGGCGATCGCGTCGCCCTGCGCGATCACCACATGGCGCATCCTGCCCGCATGCTCCGGCAGTTGCAGAAACGCGCCGAAGTTCATCGCGGCGGGAAGCACCAGAATGTCCTTGTCCATCACCTCGCCGGCGCGGCGCACCAGAAACATGTTGGCGTGCAGAGCCTTGGGGATGAAATGCCCGCGGGCGACAAGTTTGATCGTGTAAATGTCTTCTCGCGAGAGCAGGCGGCGTATGCCGATGCTGACGGCGACGGCGATGATGAGCGGCATGACGATGTCGTAATCGCGGGTCATCTCGAAAATCATGGTAACCGCCGTCATCGCCGCGCCCGTGCCGCCGCCGACCATGGCAGCCATGCCGACGATGGCGAAGGCGGCGACGTTGATGTCGGGCGATGGATACACGGTATGAATGAGGGCGCCGCATGCGCCCCCGAGCGTCGCGCCCATGAACAGCGACGGCGAGAAAATGCCGCCCGAGGAGCCCGACCCCAAGCTCAGCGTGGTCGCGCCGAGTTTGGAGAAAAACAGGATCGCGAGCAGCGGCGCCGTGCTGAGTCCGCCGAGCAGAACGTCCTGGATCGTCGCGTAGCCGACCCCGTCCACGTAATACTGGCCGGCGGTGCGAAACAGCGTGTACATCAGCGTTCCGACCAGCAGCATGCCGATCGCGTGGCGCAAGTAGGGGTTACGGATGCGTTGAAATGCGGCCTCCATGCCATGCAGGCCGCGAATGAAACCCGTCGCCGCGAGGCCGGCGGCCGCGCCCAGCGCCGCGTATAGCAACAGCGCCGCGAGTGGCGCGGGATGGGCCGCCAACGCCGCCATGGGCGGCATTTCGAACGCGGGCCGCAGACCGATGAATAGCCGGGCGATGAACGTCGCCGTGCCCGTCGCGAGCGCAACCGGCAGGAACGTGCGCACGCTGACTTCCGGCAGCATCAACTCGATTGCGAACATCACTCCGCCGATCGGCGTATTGAAGGTCGCCGCGATGCCCGCACCCGCGCCGGCCGCCACCAGTGTGATCCGTTGCCAGGTGTCCATCCGGATGAGCTGGCCGAAGGTCGAACCCAGGGACGCGCCGATCTGGATGATCGGCCCCTCGCGGCCCACGGCCGCGCCGCTGCCGATCGACAGCGCCGATGCCAACGACTTGACGGCGGCAACCACTGGCCGGATGCGGCCCTCCTTGTAGAAGATGGCATCCATCACCTCGGGCACGCCGTGCCCCCGCGCTTCGGGCGCGAAGGTTTCCACGAGAAATACCACGCCCATGCCGCCGATCACGGGAACCAGGATGACGAAAACTCCCCACGGACTTGCCGGCGTATAGACATTTGCGTCGTAGAGGACGGAAAAATGGCCCAGGAAGAACACATTGTGAATGAAGCCGATGAGCCCGCGGAACAGCAGCGAGCCGAATCCGGTAATGACGCCGACGACGACGGCAATCAATGAAAGGGCAAACAGACCGCGGCTCGTCGCGACGACGTTCATTCAACAGGCTCTCTCTCGTAATCCGTCATCGGGTGCACCGGGTCGTGCCGGGGGCGCGTTTGATCATGTCACAATCGGACGCCGGGGGGCGATAGAATCGCCCCACATGACGCAGCACACGATGATCGCTCCCACGCCCTGCGTGATCACCCTCTGCCTTCTTTGTCCCCTGCTCGCCCGCGCTCAAGCCGGCCCACCGTTCCTGACCAACGACCCGGGCACTCCGGGGAATGCCAATTGGGAAATCAATCTCGGGTCCATGCAAACCATCGCCCGCGGCATGGCGTCCTACCAGGTCCCGCAGATCGACTTGAACTTCGGCCTCGGCGATCGCATCCAGCTCACCTATGAGATTCCCTACGTCCTCGAGACCGGCAGCGGCCAGCCGCTGCAAAGCGGTTGGAGCAACGGCTATCCCGGCATCAAGTGGCGCTTTCTGGATGAGGGTGAGAACGGGTGGCGGCTGTCGACATTTCCCCAGATCGAGATGGGCGTCTCGCAAAATGCGAGCGAGCGGGCCATCGCTGCGCCCGGACCCCGCTACCTTCTCCCGCTCGAGGCGCAGAGGACCGTGGGGCCGCTCGATCTCGACGTCGAGGCCGGCTACTACCTTCGCGGCAACGGGCCCAAGGAGCGGATTCTTGGACTGGTCGTCGGCCGGTCGGTCACGGAGCGGCTGGAACTCGACGCGGAACTCTACGATGACCGCGCATACGATGCCTCGCCCCATACAACCACCCTGGATCTCGGCGGGCGCTACAAGCTCGGCCGGGGCATCATCGCGCTTTTCATGGCCGGCCGCAGCATCGACGGTGTCTCCGAGGGCAGGCCGGCCTTCGTGGGCTACGTCGGAGTCCAGATTCTCTTGAGCGATTATGGACGCAGGTTCACCGCGGAGTAGGCATCCGGCCGCCCGCGCAGCCGCAACGCGTTTGACACGACGGACACGGAACTTGCGCTCATCGCGAGCGCGGCGACCATGGGGGAGAGGAGCCAGCCGGTGAACGGGTACAACACGCCGGCCGCGAGCGGAATGCCGAGCGCGTTGTAGAGAAACGCAAAGGCGAGATTCTGCCGCATGTTGGCGACCGTTTCCTGCGATATGGCCCGGGCCACGGCGATCCCGCGCAGGTCGCCCTTGACGAGGGTCACTTGGGCGCTGCTCATCGCGACGTCCGTTCCGCTGCCCATGGCCACGCCGACATCGGCCTGCGCGAGCGCCGGCGCGTCGTTGATGCCGTCGCCCGCGACCGCCACGACCCGGCCCTCCCGCTGGAGCTTGCGCACCAGGGCAAGCTTGCCGGCCGGCGTCAGCTCGCCGTGCACCTCGAGGATGCCCAGTCTCGCGGCCACCGCCTGAGCGGTGGCGAGGCCGTCCCCGGTCGCCATGATCACCTGCACGCCCAAGGCCCGCAACTCCGCCAGCGCTTCGGCGCTCGTAGCCCTGATCGGGTCGGAAACCGCGATGAGTCCGGCGGGCTTCCCGCCAATCGCCAGGAACATCACGCTCGCGCCGCGTACCCGCAGCTCCAAGGCTTGGGCGCTGAGATCGTGCACGGCTACCGCAAGCTCCGCCATCAGCGCGGAATTGCCGAGCGCCACGGCGCTGCCGTCCACCGTGGCGCGTACGCCGGCACCTGAGCTGCTCTCGAATCGCGTCGGCGTGTCGAGCGCCAGCCCACGGTCCCGGGCGGCGCGCACGATCGCCGCAGCCAGCGGGTGCTCGCTGCCCTGATCGGCACTGCCGGCCCACCGCAGGACCTGGTCCTCCGTGAATCCGGGCAGCGCCACGGCGCGCTCGAAGGCCGGCTTGCCTTCGGTGAGGGTCCCGGTCTTGTCCACCACGAGCGTGTCGACCCGCCGAAGATTCTCGATCGCCGCCGCATCGCGAAACAGAACGCCCCGGGTGGCCGCCGTACCGCTCGCCACCATGATCGACATGGGCGTGGCAAGACCCAACGCACACGGACACGCAATGATCAGGACGGCGACGGCGTTGATCATGCCGTTCACCCAACTCGGGGCGGGCCCGAGGATCCCCCAGGCGATGAGGGTCAGGGCCGAGACCGCGACCACGGCCAGCACGAAGTACCGCGCCGCCGTGTCCGCCATGCGCTGCATCGGCGCGCGCGATTTCTGCGCCTGAACCACCATGGCGACGATGCCGGCGAGCACGGTCTGCGACCCCACCTTCGCGGCCCGCATCACGAGCGCGCCCGAGGTGTTCTGCGTGGCCCCGATCAGCGCGTCGCCGGGATTCTTGGCGAGGGGCAGCGGCTCGCCGGTCAGCATGGATTCATCGACGGCGCTGCCGCCTTCGGCCACGACGCCGTCGACCGGCACCATTTCCCCCGGGCGCACGCGCAAGCAGTCTCCCACCTGCACGTCGCTGATCGGGATGTCCTCTTCCTCTCCGTCGGGGCGGATGCGGCGCGCCGTCTTCGGCGCGAGGCGCAGCAGCGACTTGATGGCGGCGGCGGTCTTTGACCGCGCATGCAGCTCGAGCATCTGGCCGAGCAAGGTCAATGAAATGATGGTCGCCGCGGCCTCGAAATACACCGGCACCCGGCCCATCGATGCGAACGAGGACGGAAATACGCCGGGCGCCACCGTGGCCGCCACGCTGTAGATGAAGGCCGCCGACGTGCCCAGTCCGATGAGGGTCCACATGTTGGGACTGAAGTGGCGGATGGAGTGCACGGCGCGCTCGAAAAACGGCTTGCCCGCCCACAGCACCACCGGCAGCGCGAGCGTCATTTCCATCCAGGAGGACCATGCCGGCGCAGGCCACCGGATCCGCTCGCCCGCCATCGCGAGCGTCCCGACGGCGATGGTGAGCGGCAGCGTCCAGAGGAAGCGCCGGCGAAAATTCAAATACTCCGGATTCTCCCCGTCATCGAGCGGCGGCCGTTCCGGCTCCAGAGCCATGCCGCACTTGGGACAGATCCCGGCGTGCAGTTGCCGGACCTCGGGGTGCATCGGACAGGTATGGACCGCGCCGGCGGGGCCGGGCGGGTCGGCGGACGCGGAGGCGCTACGCGCGTCGCCGGACGCCGGTAGGTAGCGATGCGGATCGGCCGCGAACTTCCTCCGGCAGCCCGCACAACAGAAATAAACCGGCTTGCCCAGGTGCTCGAGCACATGCGCGGACCGTGCCGACACCGACATCCCGCAAACGGGATCCCGAAGGGCGGATGGGGCCGCCGCGTGTGTCGCCTCGGGGGTCGAGTCCTGCATGCAGTGCCCATGCTACAAGGTTCTGCGGCAGGATTGCGACCCGGTTCCCGGGGCCCCGCGCACTCATTGGATCGCGCGGGCGTTGCGCAACCCCTGCTGTGCGGCCAGATCGATGATGTCCGCGGGAATCACCGGTTCGCTGAAATAAAAGCCCTGCGCCTCCGGACATCGGTGATTCTTGAGAGACGTGTACTGCTCCAGCGTTTCGACGCCTTCCGCCACGACTCGCATGCGCA
>JBEKYO010000206.1:0-7674 GCA_049510875.1 Steroidobacteraceae bacterium | reverse complement strand
CCACTGTACTTGCTGTAGAAAATGTCCGCCCGATCCTCCGGCAGCACGTCCGCGCTGCTCGCGCGCACCAGCAGGAGCGCCGTGAACGCCGCAAGTTGGGTCAGGTGGCGGTACGCTGGAGACATGGACTTCAGTTGCAGCCGCAGCCGCCGCCCGCGCTTCCCGTGCCGCCGCGCGCGCCTTCCCGAGCCTCGCGAATATGGTCCAGATAGGCTGAGGAAATCGCATCGCGGTCCCACGCCATGATGGGGTCCGCCAGCCGGTCCCGTTCATAGGGTTTCACCCATGGCTGTATGCCGCACGCGCTCGACGACAGCAAGGCACCGATGATCAATGCGAGGCGCATCGTTCGCATGACTACTCCCGGATGAGTTGGCGGATGCGGTCCTGATAATCGTTTTCGTCGCCGGGCTTGTAGCCGCGGTGGATGTAGCGGATCTCGCCCTTACGGTCGATGATGACGGAACTCGGCATTTCGTCGACGTGATAGGCCTTGCTGACCTGGTTGGCCGGGTCGAGCAACACCGGAAAGCTCACCGGTTTGCGCGCGAGCAGCTCCTTCACGGCCGGCGCTTCCTTGTCGACATTGACCCCGATCAAAGTGAAACCCGCGGGTTTGTACTTCTTGTACATTTGGTCGAGAAGCGGCATTTCCTGCTGGCAGGGCCCGCACCAGGTGGCCCAGAAGTTGACCATGACGACCTGGCCCTTGAACTGGCTCAAAGCCGCCTGCCCGCCGGCGAGCGCGGTGAGCGTAAATGCGGGCGCCGGGCCGCCGGTATCCGCCGCAAATGCCGCGGATGCGATGACGATCGCCGCCAAAGCGCAACCTCTGAAGATTCCTGCCGTTGAGTGTTTCATTGATATCTCCTCTTGCATCGGCCGTAAAGCCTAGAAAAATGTCGTCAAGCCCAGGGTTGCTTCGATGTTATCGACGTTCTTGGTGCGACCCGTGAGGCTGGTCTCGAACACGTGGTCGCGGACGTCCATGTGCAATGCGAGCCAATCCGTAATCAAAAAGCGCTCGCCGACCCCGAAATTGAGGGCAAATTGATCCTTTTCGGCGAATTTCACATCGCCCATGCCCACGGTCAGGTAAAGCTGCGAGTTGAAGGCGCGTCCCCTGCCCAGGAATATTTCACCCGGCAGTATGTTGTAGCCCAAGTCCAAATCGTAATACGTGAATTGTCTCCCAGCATTGCTGACGACCGTGATATCGGGAAACACATCCTCGAGGCTGGTGGTGCCGGCCTTCGAGGTCGCCAGGAAGCCTTCCAGAAATACATCCTCGGACACGTGATAGGCGAGCCGCGCCCCATAGACGGGGTTGACGCCGAAGTCCTGGATGCTGAGGGCACCGAAGTAAGCGCCGAGCTCGACGTCCTTGGCCTTGACTTTGGGCGTGGCGACGTCGCGGCGCGCGACCTGCGGCTCGACCACCGACGGCTCGGATTCGGGTTCCTCGGCGACCACTTGGCTCTGTGGTTTCTCGCCGCGATGGAACCAGCCGCAGCCGGACAGCAACGCTGCCGCTAGAAGAATACTGCCAAGCCGAATTTCCATTCTTCGAGGTCCTCGTACACGTTCAAATTATTGAAGACGACGTAGTGGCGCCAATCGGCGCGCCACATGAATCGCCGCGTGATGAAGCCGCGGGCGCCCAACGACACATAGGCCATCTGATTGTTGCTCTCGAGCGGCGCCGGGGGCACCTTGTCCGCAATGTGCTGGAAGGCGGTGCCGATGCCGGCGGTGGGTGAAAACCACTTCCATTCGGGTATGAAGGTGTGGCGCAGCCCGATCGAGGCCACCACCCTGTTGTCGATCGTGCCGAAGGCCTGCTGCAACACCGCTTCGATGTCGATGCTGTCCGTGAGTCCGAAATCAGTATACGCGGAGACCAGATTCTCCCGGTTGTAGACCCCGTAGCCCCCGCCCACTTCCCAGCGATGCGAGGTGAAGTCGGGGTAGGGCGGGATGGGCGCCGGCGCACCCGAGGGCAGCGCGGTGAGCGCCAATTCGTCGCGCCGGGTCCACCCTTCCTGTCCGCCCGGAGCGCGTACCTTGTACCAGTCGGTCCGGCTGTACAACACGGAGAGGATCTCGTCGCGCCCCACCACGTACACGACCGGGTAACCGCGTCCCGGGCCCGAGCGCATCTCCAAGAATGGCTGCGTGACCACCAGTTGCAGCAGCCGTTCTTCGGCATACGCATAATTCACACATAGCGCCTGCAGCAGCAGCGCGGCAGCGAGCAGACGCCTCATTCGTGGGAGCCTGTCTGGCTGTCCCTGCCATTCCTTCGGCAGCGGGCGGATTTCCCCTCACTCGCCGTTGTCGCCTGCCCATCGGGTCCTGACCCAGCCACGTCGGCTGCGCCTCGATTGAGGGGAAATCTGCCGCGCTCGCGGCCACGCAAGATAGCCAGACAGGCTCCTAGTTCGCTGCGGGCGCGACGAAGGGATCGTTGTAGAACTGGCCGCCGATGTCCAACCACTCCGAGATCAATCGTAACTCCGCCGGGCTCAAAAACCCTGTGTGATCAAGAACCGGATCGTGATAACCGCCGTCAAACATTTGCAGGAAAGCCGTCGAACCGTTCGCGCTGCCGGCCGTCATCGGCGCCGGCAGCGTGACCGCCGCGCCGCCGATCTGCACGGGCTGCAGCACCCCCATATTAAGCGCCTGTTCGTCGCGAGGAAACAGCAGCGACTCATAAGACGTGACCACGGTGATGTCGGCGGACGATGGCCCACCGGTCAGATCGAGCTGACCCGTCGGCACCTGGATGACGTTCGTGGCGCTCAGCGTATTGTGGCAGGTCACGCAGGTGGCCGGACTATTGGGAACGCCTTTGATGGTGGCGGTCCGCCCTGGGTAATTCCACAGAGCCTGTATATAGAGCTGGGGCGTGCTCGTCGGCTGAGCATTCGCGTAATGTATCGTGATGCGGCATTGCGCCGTCCACGGAAAGCAGCTCGGATTGAGCAGGGTGGTCACCGGCGCCGGCGTCGACAGCGCGGAGTAGAGGTACGAGACGTCGCTGTCCACATCGCCTGCCGGCAGCGTGACGCCGGTGGTCCAGACATTGGTGTACACGACGTCGGTGCTCAAGATCTGCGAGCATGGGATGGCGCTGCCGGACTCGCAGCTGATCCGCGCCAGGGTTTGCGCCATGGTCTCCCCGGCATTCGCGAACAGCGCCGGACTGGTGCCCGGGAAGGGCTGACCGGTGGTCGGCGCGCCTTGATTGACCGCCACCGTCAACCCGGAGCGCCCGTGCGAGGTATTCTTCGCCGTGCTGTGGCACCCGTTGCACGACTTTGTTTCGCCGGGGATGAGCTGCAGCCAACTGGTGTGCTTGACGGTGATGCGCCGCGCGTTCACATCGAGTATATCGACGGTGAACGGAACGTCGGCGGGCACTTGGATCTGCACGGACCCGTCGGGCTGAATGGGGGCATAGCCCAGAATTTCGCGCATGCCCATGCCGGCCGGGCCGAACGCGGAGTCATTGATCTTGCGCACGGTTTGGCTGGGGATCTCGACGGCTTTCTCGATGCGGATGAAGCGCGCGGTCCGCCGATAGAACGCCGGGTCGCTCGGATTCGACGTACCGGCGATGTTGGGATTCGCCGTGTCGATTCCGTCGAAATCGTAGACGCTGCTGATGTCCAGGATGCCGACCTGGTTGCTCACCAAGTTCTGCCCCGCGGTCGTGGTGGGAACCGCATCCGGTATGAACGTCGGGGGCGGCGTACGCGCCTGCAAAATGACCGGATCGACGATCTCGACGCCCGTTTCCGAGCCGATGATCGGGCTTAAGGTGCCCGCGTCGAAGTCGTAGATCCACAGGGTGTACGCGGGCGGCGCCTGCTGCACGTTGGCGCCGGTGGTGTTGGCGTCGTCGCACACCACCGTCGAGCCGTCGGCAGTGAGTATCAGGCAGGGCGCCCAGCTCACCAGCATCCGGTTGGTCCCGTCGTAGAGCGGATAAGCCGCTGCGAACCGGCCGCCCAAGGAGGGCATGTTCGCATCCGTGGTGACCCCCAAGGTGGTGGCGCTCGCCTGTCCCGGGCCCGTCGTGGTGGCGCCGGGCGCGCTGGCCTGGTCGATTTCGACGAAATCCTGCGCATCGATGAGCAGCGTGTCGCCGCCGAGCTGCGTCCCGAGGAAGGGCCGGTCGATGGCGATCAACTTGCCGTCGGCGCGCTGCCTGGCGCCCAAGAACTGAATCACGTTGTCGTTCGTTCCAGCGATGTTCGCGCCGGTGGCGTGGCTGTTGGCGCCGTAATAGAGCTGTAATCCCGTGCCGTCCGGATTGGATTGGTACAGGCTGATCTGATCGGTGCCGTTGGTCACCTCCCAGCGCGAAAACACGATCCGGCCGTTCGACAGTACCGACGGCGCGAAATCATGGTTGGTGTTGAAACTGATCTGATGCATGCCGGTGCCGTCGCCGTTCATGACGTGCAGCAGAAAGATCACCTGTTGGCGGTCGTCGGTCACGGCCTGGTACTGCGGGCGCCCCTCATTGAGCAGGATCGCCTGGGTCGCGAGCTGGCGCGACGATGCAAACACGATGCGCCCGTCCGGCAAGTAATGGGCGCCGACGTCGTGGCCGGCGGTGATTTCGTCGTTGGTGAGTTGTGTGACCGTTTGGGTCGTGGCGTCGTACTGGTAGATGTGCCAATTGGGCTGCTTGGGGTCGGTATTGGCCATATTCGGGTTCAGCGGCAGCCGCAACGAGAACACCACCTTGGTGCCGTCCGGCGACACGTCGAGGTCGCGCACCGCCCCCATGCCGTTGGTGATGGATTGCGTGACGTTGGTCTCCGCGCCGCCGGCGCTTGCCTGGGCGCGCACGTACAGGTCGCTGCCGGTGATGGAGGTAATGAGATCGCGCACGTCGATGTCCGTGGTCGGCACCGGCCGCTTGACGTAGGCGAGGGGGTAGTTGGTCACGCCGGGGGTCAGCGTCTCACCGCCCGCGACGCCGGGTGCGTGCCCGCTCTGGGCGCTCGAGCATCCGACCACGAGCAGTATCGGCAGGAGGATCGCCGCGAGTCTCCCAAAACCGTGACGGGGTTCACACGGGTGGTTGTGCTTCATTGTATTCGGCTACCTGCAGATTCGATGTTAGGTTCACCGGCCGCCGCCGCGCGCGCGCCGCCAATTGAACTTAATGAGTATCATAACCACATCTTCGTTCCATGCTCGTGCGCGTTCTGTTAACGCACTCACAGAAGAAGTTGCCCACATCCGATTCTCTGTGCATGGGCGCGGATACCCGCCAATCGCGGTGCAGGATAGGGTGGGCGGCCACCCGCATGTAATGTCGCGAAACGCCGACGTCGTTCGGATGAGACATTACCGTGGTGGCCTTCGCTGCGTATATTTGCGCCACGTTTGATAACGCAACTCACGCGAGTGGATGTGTATATGAAGCATGGGATGAATACGAAAGCGGCCGTACGCGCGATCCTTTGCGCCGCGGCCCTGGGGCTGCTCGGCGCGAACGCATTCGCGGTCAATCCCGACGCCGATCAGGCGACGCGAATGTACAACCGGATTGCGGGCATCCCGCCCTCGGCGGCCGTGCTCGCGCAGATGATGAACACGGATTCGGTCAGCGCCGCGCTCCTGGCGACCAACGATCCGGCGTTCTACAACAACACGATTCGCAACCTGGCGGCGCCCTGGACCAACCGCGACCAATCGGTGTTCGTGCCGCTCAACGATTACACCGCCACGGTGGTCGGCATGGTGCGCGACAACGTGCCGTTCAACACCCTGCTCAGCGCCGATCTGGTCTACATCGCCAGCGCGGGCGCGGCTTCGACCTTCGGGCTGCCCGCCTACTCGCCGGCGAACAACGATTTGTACCAGGCGATGGACGACAGCAACGTCGACTTGAAGGCCAACCTGGTACCGAGCACGCAATCCGCCATTACGGGAATTCCGGCCGCGGCCACCGCCGGCGTGATGACCACGCGCGGTGCGGCCAGCGCCTTCTTCGTCAACGGCACCAACCGCGCGATGTTCCGCTTCACGATGATGAACCACCTGTGCGACGATCTGCCCACCGTCATGGACACGACCCGGCCGCCGGATCGCATACGCCAGGACGTGACCCGCAGCCCGGGCGGCGTCAGCACCTTGTTCTTGACCAACTGCATCGGCTGCCACAGCGGCATGGACCCGATGGCTCAGGCCTTTGCCTACTACAACTTCTCCTACCCCGCGAGCGAGATCGGGGCGACCGCCTGGCCCATCGGACAGATCGTGTACACCGCCAATCAGGTGCAGCCCAAGTATTTCATCAACAACACCAACTTCCCGCAGGGGTACGTGACGCCGAACGACGGCTGGACGAACCGCTGGCGCAGCGGTCCGAACGAGATATTGGGATGGAGCGCGGCCCTTCCGGGCAGCGGCAGCGGCGCCAAGTCGCTGGGACAGGAGCTTGCCGGCAGCGCAGCCTTCGCCACCTGCCAGGTGACGCGGGTGTTCAAAGATGTGTGTCTGCGCGCACCCAGCAGCAACGCCGACGCCGCCCAGGTCACCTCCATGATCCAGGCGTTCCAAGCAAGCAACTATTCATTGCGGCAGGTCTTTGCTGAAGGCGCCGCCTACTGCATGGGGAATTGAGCATGAACGTCACACGCATCGCCGGCCTGCTCGCCCTCGCTGCCTCGTTCGCCTTGAGCGCTTGCGGCGGCGCCGGCGCCCCCACGGCGGCAACTCCGGCACAGGCGCCCACCAGCACGGTCGACGCCTACACGGGTCCCGCGCCGGCCACCGCCGATGTGCAGGCCTTCGAGGTGAACCTGTGGAACAACATCCGCACGCAGAACCGCTGCGGCCAGTGCCACAACTCGACCACGCCCGCGCAAATGCCGAACTTCGCGCGCAGCGACAACGTGAACCTGGCTTATGCACAAGCCAACACCGTGGTCAATTTGGCGCAGCCCTCGACCTCGCTCATGGTCACCAAGGTGAGCGGCGGACACAACTGCTGGCTTGCCGACGACAGCGCCTGCGGCCAGATTTTGACCACCTGGATCAGCAACTGGGCCAACGCCACCGGCGCCGGGTCTGCGACCCAGGTGCAGCTCGTGGCGCCGCCGATCCAGTCCGTCGGGCAGAGCTTGAACTTCCCGGCAGCGCCCACCGACTATCAGCAGACGATCTATACGCTCACCAGCGTCTATTGCTCCGGGTGTCACTCGCCGAATGCCTCGGCGCCGCAATCGCCCTATTTCGCCGCGCCGGTCAGCCAGATCCTCGCAGCCTATCAGGCCGCGATACCGAAGATCGACTTCACCGGGTGCACGCCGATGACGGCGGCCTGCGGCACCAATTCGCGCTTCTACCAACGACTGGCCATCGACAACCACAATTGCTGGAGCAACTGCGCCACCGATGCGGCGCTGATGCTGGGGCAGATCCAGGCGTTCGCGAAGATGCTGACTCCGACCAACATCAACCCCTCGCTGGTCGTCAGCAAGGCCTTGACGCTGACCCAGGGCACGGTGGCGAGCGGCGCCAATCGCTACGATGCCGACACCATCGCCAAGTATGAATTCCAGACCGGTAACGGCTATGTCGCCTACGACACCAGCGGCATCGATCCGGCGGCCGACCTCACCATCACAGGCAATGTGACATGGG
>JBEKYO010000205.1:0-7689 GCA_049510875.1 Steroidobacteraceae bacterium | reverse complement strand
GGAGTAATTGTCGAGGCCGGAGATGTGCCAGAGCGCAAATGCCAGGGTCGTGCTCGGCTCTTGATCCGGCGCGTAGAAGGTTCGATTCTCCGTGGGGTGCGGGTAGAGGTGCAGGGTCACGTGGAACGCGGACTCGATGGCGGACACCGGACCTCTCACCTGAACCTCCATGCCGTCGCGCGTTCCGCCGGTGACGGTGAGCCCGTGGTCCGTCGCATAACGGACCACCGCGGCATAGTCCGACTCGGTGGGACCGAATCGGTCGGTGAACTCCTGCACCGACAGGTAGTGGCGGTAGTAGAAGCTGAGCGGGTCAGCGACATCGGCAACGAAGGCGTCGAGAGCCGCTCGATCGCGCACGTTGAGCACGACATCCAGGCTCAGGACTTGCGTGGCGGGCAACCGTCCGACCTCCCTGACCACGGCGTCCCGGACGACGGCGCGCATGTGCACCGTCGAGACCGACTGCGCGCGCGCCTCGGTGAGCATGAACGCGCAGGCGAGGATTGCGAGAAAAAGAGAGCTCGAGACGCGCAAGACCGAGGACATCGGTCGGGCAATGGCTGGGTTCATGATGACGCTCCCTGTGTTTGTTCTTCGCTCATGGTGCTTGATGCGGTCCGCTTTCTCAACTAAATCCCATGCGCATGAAACCCGCCCATGCGCATGAAACCCAGGCGCGCAGCCGTGGCGCTTATTCGTCCGGATCCCGCTTACGCACTGGCGGCGCGATCGGCCAATCGAGATCCGCGCGGCGGGCCCGCTCGGCCTTGCGATAGCTCTGAAATTTGAACCATGCCCACACGAGCGCCGCGGCCAGAGCCGCCAGCAGCACCAGGATCATCAGCCATCGGCCCGCGTGCAGGCGATGAAAATGCAGCCAGTGGTAACCATGCATGCCGTGCATACCGGGCAAATTATAGCGTCGCCCGCGGCGATGGGCGGCCCGTGGTCCGCATTATGTCATGCCGCGTGCCGACTTCGAGCCGGGTCGGCCACGCGGCGTCTTGGCGCACCACCGATGCGCGCCAACAATGAGAACTGCGTCTGGATTTTGAGACAGTTGCAGTGTAGGGCGCCGGTCGATACAACGCTCTCCACCTTCCGGGCCTTAAGCGCCCGGTTTCCGCCGGGCTTAGCACCCGGTACTCGCCGGGCTTGAACTCCCGGCACCTTCCGGGCGTTGCCCGGTGCCTGCCGGGCCTGGCGCCCGGTGACCGCACGTTGTTGATCGGCCGTTCAACAAGCGCGGATCCTTCCATCGCGGCCGATAACGATGAGGTCTTATCCATGATGCAATTACGTGCAGCTCGGTGGTTTCTGTTTGGCATGGCGCTGGCCGCGTGGTCGCTGCCCGCGTCCGCCGCGGGCACCTCGTGGATCTACAAGGACGGCGTATTCAACAGGCCGGGTGATTGGTCCGGCAGCGAGGCGCAAATCAACTACAAGGACACGGTGGGGGATCCTGGGACTGAGGACATTGCCGTCAAGGTCGAAGCGCCGTGGGGTTTCTGGCTGCCGTACTGCCCTCAAGTCGGGCCGACGATTGCCGGCTACCGGGTGCCTTCATGCGACCTTGCGCCGTATACCTCGATCACGATGCGGATGAAAGCGACCATCGCGAAACAGACCTGGAGTCTGACCATCTATAAGTACAACGTCGTCGATGGACAGCTGAAGGCTGACACGGTGGTCGGCTCGGTTCCCGACTTGACGCCCTACGGCGGCGATGCGGTGGTAGGAAAGTTCGTGACCTACACCGTGCCGCTCGCCGATCTGGGCGCCTCCGGATTGACCACGATGTACAAGCTCCTGCTGCAGGATGAGACCGGATTGACCGGCCAGACCTGGTATGTGAACGACGTGGCTTTCGAACGCTGAAGCGCGCGCGCCCGTTGGTGTTTACATGCGGCGCGAAGCGGTGCAGGCTTGCGCTCTCATTTTCTTTGGAGGGAATCGCGCATGCGTCTGCCAAGTCTCGGTTTAATGGTCACGCTGGCCCTGGCCGGAATCTCCGCCGTGGCGCTGGCGCAGTCCAATGGCGGCGCACCGCCCGGGTATCAGCCCATCCCGGCGCCGCTCGCCGAGACGGTCCCGCCGCCACCGCCGCAGGGCGCCTACATCTGGCGGCCCGGCCACTGGAAGTGGAACGGATATAAGTACCATTGGGTGGTGGGCGAGTATGTTCTGCGCCGCCCGAAAATGCATGAGTGGGTTCCCGGCGCCTGGGTCATGCAGGGCGGCGCCTGGGTCTGGGCGGAGCCGCACTGGCGCTAGCCTCCAAGTGCCGGGCGCCATGGTCGGCAGCGCCAATCACCCGCGGCGTGCCGTCGATCGGATGCTTGCGAATCATCGTCGCCTGCTGATCGCACATGCGGCGCTCGCCGTGGCGTCCATCGTCGTGTATTGGTTGCGGCCCGGCGCGCTCATCGACCATTTTCATCTGCCGCGCCGGGCCTACGCGCTGCTGCTCATGCTGCAAACGCTGATTGCCTGTATTCCGTACCTCATTTCAATTTCGTATTCCGGCAACAAGTTGTCGGCACGCGATCCCAAGGCGACGGTCGTGTTCATTGGCGCTGCCGTGGGCATCGCGGCCGTCGCGGCGCTTCTCATCCTCAACGTGATTGGATTGCAAGCACCGCCGCCGGTATTGCTGGTGTTGGCCGGCGTCACGCTCGCGTTGCTCGCCGCCGCGCGGCTGTGCGCGATGATGGGGCGCGCGGCCGGCCGGGTCCGCTGAGCGGAGCTTCGAGTCGCGCCGCAAGCGCGGGCGCTCGGTTTGCACGTTGCCTCCCGGACTGATGTATCATTAGTGCAACGAGTGACGTTCAGCGCACGCAGGTTTTAGGGGAGACTCCATGATGAACATCAATAAATTCGCTCAAAGAGCGGGAATTGCCGCCGCATCCATAATCGGACTGGCCGGCGCTCATGATGCGCTCGCGCAACAAGAGGTCAATTCGGATCGGCTCGAGGAAATCGTGGTGACCGCCCAGAAGCGCGAGTCGACGGTGGAGACCACGCCCATCAGCATCACCGCGCTCACCGGCCAGGACCTCGAGGAACGGGGCATCGCCGACATCGGTTCCGTCGTGCAATCCGTTCCGGGCGTGTCCATGAGAACGAGCGGTCCCGGGCAGACCGAACTCGAGATGCGCGGGATGACCTCCTCGGGCGGCAATTCGTCGACGGTCGGATTCTATCTCGACGACACGCCGCTGACGGCGCCGGCGTCCGCGCAAAATGGCAAGGTGGTGATCGATCCCGCGCTGTATGACCTCAATCGCATCGAGGTGTTGCGCGGCCCGCAAGGCACGCTGTACGGATCCGGGTCCATGGGCGGCACGATCAAGCTGGTGTCGAACGCACCGAATCCGAATGCGTTCGACGCGTCCGCCGAGGTCGTGCTCGGGGGCACGGACGGCGGCAACAGTCTCAATCGCACCGAGAACGCCATGGTCAACCTCCCGCTCGGCGACACGGTGGCGCTGCGCATGGTTGCCACCGTGGAGCATTTGAGCGGATGGATCGACCGCATCGTGATCGCGCAACCGGACTTTCCCGCGCCGGTCAACGGCACAACCCGCGGCAATGTCGCCGCGGCGCCGGTCGCGGCCGAGTATCCCGATGTGAACGATGAAAATCTGAGGACCGTGCGGGCCGCGCTGCTGTGGAAGGCCACCGACCGCTTGTCGATCGAGCCCTCCTTCATGTACCAGGAAATCACCCAGGACGGGCTCAGTCTCATCGACAGCCAACCGGGGACGGACACGCAGTATCAGCCCTATGACTCGCCGGAACCGTTCCTGGACCGGATCGACATCGGAAGCCTCAACGTTCGCTACCACTTCGACTTCGCCGATCTGACGTCGACCACGTCCTATTGGACCCGGGATGAGAATCTGCGTCAGGACGGGACGGAGGAGATCGCGACGGTGATCGGAGTGCCGATCTATCCGTCCGAAGGCGGATTCGGTCCGACCTTCCCCACCTCCCTGGAGGACGACAAGTCCAAGCAGACCAGCGAGGAGGTTCGCCTGACTTCCGCGGGCGACACCGCTTTCAAGTGGCTGGCCGGCTGGTTCTATCAGGACTTCGAATCGGATTGGGACTTGTACGTCCCCACCCCCGATGCGGTGCCGCTGACCGGAACGGCGGATGGGTTCACGCAGGTGCAGCCGACGAAGATTCTGCAGAACTCCTTCTTCGGCGAAGCCTCATATACGTTCCTCGATCAGCTGACCGCGACGGCCGGACTGCGCCGCTACTATTACACGGGGTCGGTGAACACCGCGGTTTCGGGATGGCTGAGCTCCTCGGGCACCGGTGCGAACGACTACTACTCCACGGGCGAGCGCGATTCGGGCGTGACGCCCAAAGTGGATCTGTCCTATCAACTCGACAAGGATCTGCTCTTCTATGGAACCGTCTCCCAGGGTTTCCGGCCGGGTGGCGGCAATCAGCCGATTCCGACCGCTGGGGCCTTGGGTACCCAGTGCCTGGCGAATCTCGAGGCCATCGGCCTCACCTCGGCGCCGCTGGGTTTCAAGCCGGACAAGGTGTGGAGCTACGAGGTCGGCGAGAAGTTTCGAGATGCCGATGGCCGCGTGACGATCAATTCGGCCGGGTACTTCGAGAATTGGCAGCACATCCAGCAGAACATTCCGCTGGCGTGCGGCTTCCCGTTTACGGGCAACGCGGGCGATGCGCACATCTACGGCGCGGAACTCGAGGTCAACGCGGTCGTGGTGCCCGGATTGGTGGCGTCGGTGAACGGCAGCTGGCTGCACGCCGAATACATTGCGAACGCCGTGCCGGATACGACCATCGACGAACGCGTGCAGGACGTTCCGCAGCTGACGGCATCCGGATCGCTAGCCTACCGTCATGGCATCACCGACTCGCTCGCCCTCATCGGGCGCGTCGACAACAACTATGTGGGCTCGCGCATCGACACGACCGCGCAGGCGAATTATCTGCCGGCCTACGATCTGACCAATATCCGGGCCGGCGTCGAATCCAGCAATTGGACCGCCGTGCTATTCATCAATAATGTCACCAACCGGGTGGCGCTGCTGACCAACTCGCCGGCGATCAACGTCAACGTCCCGACTTTCAACCGGACCGCCATGGAGCAGCCGCTCACGTTCGGAATCGATGTGAGCTACCGGATGGGCCGGTAGTTCACGACGGATGAGAATGAGCCGGCGCGTGCGCCGGCCCGTTCGGCTCAATGCCGATCCTTGCCCGCGCTCTTCGGGGCGGATGGTTCCTTGGCCGATGAGCGGCGCCTGACGTTCTTGGCTGGCGCTGGGTCGGGGGGTGGTTCCGCCGCACCGGTCCGGCTGCCCGCATCGGCGATGGTCCACCCATCGAGAATCGCCGCAGTACTGTCGCGCACCTCGCGAAACACCCGCTTCAGCTCGCACGGCTGGTCGTCGGCGCAGTCGACGCACTGACGGTATTGGGTCACGCTCACACAGGGCAGCAGTGCCAGCGGCCCTTCCATCAGCCGCACCACGATGCCAAAGGAGATGTCCGCGGGGCTTCTCGCCAATTGGTATCCGCCGCTGCGCCCACGCTGCCCGCGCACCACGCCATGATGTTTCAACTCGACCAGGATGGCTTCCAGGAACTTGACCGGAATGGCGCGCCGTGCGGAGATCGTCGCCGACGACATGGTCGCGCCGGCGGGAAGGGCGGCGAGCTCCAGCAAGGCCTTGAGCGCATAGCGCGTTTTTTGCGACAGCACGAGCAGTGATCCTGTGTCTTGGCGCCCTCGATGTTACCCGAACCACGGACGCATGACCGTTAAATCATATTATTCCGAAGGGAATACTGAAATTTACGTATGCCGATTGTAAGACGCACCGCGGGCAAGTGTCCCACAGGGGTTAGGTACATTCCCCTAGCGCTATCCGGCCGGCCCTGTGGCACGCTGCGCATCGGTAATCGTTCGAGGCACCATCATGAACACGCAAAAATCCCTGTCACGACGAGCGCTCATCAAGGGCGGTTTGTGCGCCGGCGCGCTGCTGCCGGCCATGGGGCTATTCGTCACTGCGTCGGCGCGTGCCGCCGCGGCGACGTTGGACCCCGCTGACCCGACCGCCAAGGCGCTGGGGTATGTGACCAAGTCGGCGAAGCCGGGCCAAATGTGCTCCGGATGCACGCAATTCGTCGGCAAGTCAGGCGACGCCACGGGCGGCTGCAACATTTTCCCGGGCAAAGTCGTCAGCGGCGGCGGCTGGTGTATGAGCTATGTGAAGAAACCGGGAACTTGACCGCCCGGTCGAGGGCCGGAGCGGCGCTTGGCGGCACATCCGCCAAGCGCGCCGGCTGCGCGCGCTAGCGCCCTGGCGGACGCGCTCACCGAGTCCCGTACAGCCGATCGCCGGCGTCGCCCAAGCCGGGGAGAATGTAACCGTGATCGTTCAGCCGCTGGTCGATGGCGGCGGTCCATACGCGCACCTCCGGGTGGCGGCTGTGCAGATTGGCAAGTCCCACCGGGGTCGCCAGCAGGCACACGAACCGCAGCTCACCCGCGCCATGCTCCTTCAGTCGGTCGACCGCCGCCACGGCGGTGTTGCCGGTCGCCAGCATCGGGTCCACCACGATCACCAGCCGCTCGGATAAATCCGAGGGTGCCTTGAAGTAGTACTCGACGGCCGTCAGTGAATCCGGATCGCGATACAACCCGATGTGCGCAACGCGCGCGGACGGCACCAGATCCAGCATGCCTTCGATCAATCCCATCCCGGCGCGCAGGATCGGCGCGAACACGAGCTTCTTGCCCGCGAGTACCTGCGCCTGCATGGGCATCAGCGGAGTCTCGATCCGGATGGTGTCGAGCGACAGATCGCGAGTCACTTCGTAGCACAGCAGCGTCGCGATTTCGCGCAGCAACTGGCGAAACCCCTTCGTCGAGGTGGTCTTGTCGCGCATCAGCGTGAGCTTGTGCTGCACCAGCGGGTGAGCCACCGTCGTTACGTTGTGCATCAGAACACCGTCCCATCGCTCATCACATGAAATGGAGGACCGCCATCGGCGCGCGCCTTGCGCGCCGCGAGACGGCCCGCCGCCCAGGTTCCCCCCTCGAGCACGCGCGCCAGGGGAAACAGTTCCGGCGTGAGGCCGAGCCGGGCGCTCACCAGCGGGGCGAGTCGATCGAGGAGCGCCACCGTCAAGGCGCGCCACCCGACGACGAAGGGGTCCGCAACCGCGTATGTGTGTGCCAGGGCAGAATCATCGCGGGGTTTGAGAATGCCCAGGTCGACGAGCAGCCCGCCGTTGCGATATTCGGCCAATCCGGTCAATTCGTGCACGTTGGACACGGCAATTCCCGCGGTCTCGAGGGGCTCGATCAACGAGTAAGCGAGCCATTGTGACAGCTTGTGCAGCGGCACGTAGCCCTCCTCGGGCCGCTCCGCGGCGAGGGCGGGATGCGGCCAGCAGTCGCCGAGCGGCACGCCGCCCAAGCTCGGGCGAGCCTCCCAGACCGGACCCAAGGCCTCGAGCAAGGTTTCGAGAATCTTGGCGGCCGGCAGTTGCCGATTGATGGCGTGCGCGCGCAACGCATCGAACAGGCCGCCGGGCCGCGGCGAATCCGCCGCGGCAAACAGGTCGGGCCGCGACTGCATGACGGCGCCGAGCCGGTTCAACAACGCTGCGCGCCCGGCCACCCCG
>JBEKYO010000204.1:0-7726 GCA_049510875.1 Steroidobacteraceae bacterium | reverse complement strand
AGCCCGCGTTCTTCCAGTTGGGCCGCCCGGGCAGGTCGGACCAGAAACGTGACATCCCGGCCTGCCTGAGCCAGGCGGCCACCGAAATAGCCACCGGTTGATCCGGCGCCGACGACGAGCATCCGCATGCGTCTCTCCTGGAGGGCATTCTATGAATGCTGAGCCTACAGCGTGGAACGCAAGTCGTCTAAGGCATTCGAGCCGTTCGGCATATGGTCGACCGGCCGCGGTGCCTCATCGACCAAACGCGAGCTGCGCTGGCCAGTGAAATAGCTCCAAAACCATTGGTTACGCACGCGGCGCTGATTCTGCAGCTGCGGCAGGAAAATGACGTGAAGAAACGCCCAGATGAACCAAGGAATAATTCCTGCGAGCCTGATTCGGCCTGACTCCAAGATGGCAAAATTCTTGCCGATCACCGCCATGTTGCCCTTGTCGAAGTATCGGAAGGGACGAGGCGGTTTACCGCCGCCGATCTCTCTGGCGATCCACCCTCCGACGTACCGGCCTTGCTGGATTGCGACCTGCGCCACCCCCGGCAACGATCGACCGTCCTGTATCAAGGTCGCAGCATCGCCAACGACGAATATCCCGCGAGAATCGGCAACGTTCAGAAATGGGCCGACGCATGCCCGGCCCGCTCGGTCGGTCGCCACGCCGAGCATCTTGACGATCGGCGACGGCGAGACGCCCGCCGTCCACAATACCGTACCGCTATCGATCCTCTTTCCGCCGATGGTCACGCCCTGATCATCGATGTGTTCGACCAAAGCGCTGGTGATCACCTTAACGCCGAGCTTCGCCAGCCGTTGAGCCGCCTTTGTTGATGAGGATTCCGCGAAGCTCGGGAGTATACGCCTTGCGCCGTCCAGCAATACTATCGACGTCGTGGCAGGATCGATCCGCCGAAAGTTGGCGCGCAAGGTTGTTTTGGCCAATTGCGCGATCGACGCCGCCAATTCCACCCCGGTCGGTCCCGCGCCAACCAGGACGAATGTCATCAGCCGCCGCCGCTCATCGTCGTCGTCACTGGATTCCGCCAATTCGTACGCGCTCAAGATTTTTGAGCGTATTGCTTGCGCGTCCGTGATGGTCTTCAGGCAAGGCGCATACTTGGCAAACTCATCATGACCGAAGTAGCTCGATTGCACCCCCGCGGCGACCACCAAATAATCAAAGGTTATTTTCTTGCCCCCAGCACCCGGATACTTGACTTCAACGGATCGGGTAGCCAGGTCGACTCCGATGACCTCCGCCAGCAGCACGGACACGTTTTTTTGTCGCGCTGACAGCTGCCGAATCGGTGCGGCGACATCGGCGGGTGCCAGCACCGCCGTTGCCACCTGGTACAGCAGTGGTTGGAAGATGTGATGGTTGCGACGATCGATGACGGTGACATCAGCTTCGCAATGTCGCAATGCTTTGACGGCCGCAATGCCGGCGAAGCCGCCGCCGATGATCAGGACATGCGGTCTTCTGCTGTGCGGTTCAGAAATGCCCGATGATTCGCTCATTCTTTATCTCTCGCTATTTGTCACCGCCCGAGGTGCCGGAAGAATCAACCCCCTTTGGCGTCCCTTCCGTCCATGTGAAACTCTTTCTCCGTTCTGGTACGAAGCTCGAGGAGCCCGAGCAACATTTCGTCACGTTCCGTCGCAAGCGAGTCGATGGAGCGTGCGCCGACTTCGGCATGTACGCTGTCGATGAGGTTCTTTTGAACTTCGGGCGTCAACACCGGGTTGCCGAGAGTCTTCCACCACGCTGTGAGGGGTCGGGTGAATTGTTCGAAAAAATGCTCGATGCCGCCTTCACCGCCGCCCAGGTGATTGAGCAGCATGTTGCCCATGAGGCCCCAACGCAAGCCCGGCCCCCAGCACAATGCGGTATCCACATCGGCGGCGCTGACGACGCCTTCGGCAACAAGATAGTAAACCTCCCGACTAAGGGCGGCCTGCAGGCGATTGGCGACATGACCCGGCATCTCCTTGCGCACTCGAACCGTCCGCCTTCCAATGGCCTGATAGAATTCCGCGACGCGCTGAATGGTCTCTTCGGAGGTCTTGGCGCCACCCACGATTTCGACCAGAGGGACGAGATGTGGAGGATTGAACGGATGGCCGATGACGCAACGCTCGGGATGAGAGCGGCAGCCTGTTTGGATTTCGCTCATCGTGAGCCCGGATGAGCTTGACGCGATGATCACCTCCGCCGGCAGGAGATCATCGAGCTGCCCGTAGAGCTTTTGCTTGAAGTCGAGGCGCTCCGGACCATTCTCCTGGACGAGATCCGCACCGACTACCGCCGCCTCGATCTTGGGCGTGAACGACAATTTGGATTGTGATGCGCCAGGTGCAAGGCCCAACCTCTTCAGGGCGGGCCATGCCGCATCGACAAACCGCTTCAGGGCGACCTCGGCATTCGGCGCAATATCGGTCGCCACGACCTCCAGGCCTTTGGCGAGATACAGCGCCGCCCAGCTCGCGCCAATCACGCCAGTGCCGATGATCGTGACGCGACGAATGGGCTTAGTGGTTGACATAGTCAGCTCTCCTTTTGATTGGATTCAAGTCTCGGCGTACGCGAGGCGGCTGGGGCTTCGATGCGCTTCCGCCCTGCAGGTCCTCTGATTGACCCGTGCCGTCGCCGTATGAGAGGCTCAGCGCGTGGTGCATTTTTTCCTTCTTCGTGCGCAGATACGGCAGCGAGTATGGGTTCACCTTCGCCTCGCACGGAATTCGGGCGACGACTTCGATGCCTGCATCGGTCAAGGCGCGCGCTTTGGCGGGATTGTTTGTCAGAAGGCGAACGCGGTGGATGCTGAGCTCGCGCAGGATCGCAACCGGCACGCTGTAATCCCTGCAGTCCGCTCTGAACCCCAGGACAAGATTGGCCTCCGCGGTGTCGATGCCGCCATCCTGCAGTTCATAGGCTTGCAGCTTCGCCATCAAGCCAATCCCGCGCCCCTCCTGGTATTCGTAGATCACCAGTCCGTGGCCTTCTGCGGCGATGGCGCGCATGGCAATGGATAACTGGTCACTACAATCACACCGCAGAGAGCCCAGCCCTTCGCCGGTGAAGCACTGCGAATGAATGCGCAGCAGCGGGGCTTCCCCTGTTAAATCGCCCATGATCAGCGCGAGAGCGGTGTCGATTCGCGCAGTACCATTCGCGGCCCGCTCGAAGCCGGCGGCGTTGAACATGCCCCACTTGGTGGGCATGCGTGCGGTCGCAACCCGACGAAGTGTTCCGATTTCCTCAGATGCCTTCATGTTCGCCTCATCGTCTTGTGATCCGTTGCGGAAATGCCCGAGTGTCCGCCCGCTCTCTTTATAGTCGTAGTCGGCGTGCAACTAGCCGACGGCCGCCCGCGCGGGCTCCTTTGCCTTCGAGACGGCGCCGCTCGCGTGCAATGCGTCGATTTCGCTCGCGCTGAACCCGAGTTGCTGGAGGACCTCCGCGTTGTGCTCTCCCAGCGCGGGGGCGCGCCGCGCCGGCACCTTGGTGATGCCGTGCACCTGAATGGGACTGCTGATCGTCGTGCCCAGCTTGCCGCCTGCGCCCTCGAGCGGAACGACAATGTCATTCAACCGCAACTGCGGATCCTCAATGACTTCCCGTGGTCCTCGCACGGCGCCGAACGTGACGTGAACACCACTGAAAACCTGGTACCAATGCGTCATTGGCTGAGCAGCAAAGACTTGGTCGAGAATTTCTGCCAACTGTGGCATGTTTTGCATCAGCTTGACTGGATCGGCAAATCGAGGATCTGTCAGGAGATCCGCCCGGCCGATGGCGTTCGCCACCGCAGCCAGCTTGTCAGATGTGACGATGAGCACAAACCAGGTGTCATCCGAAGCGCGATACACGTTGAGAGCCGCGTTGGCGGGATGCAGTCGGTCGTGCAGCCCGTAGAAGTTGGCGCCACATAGAGCAGCCTGAATCGAAACGCTCGCCGACCAGACACCTTGCGCGAGCAGTGACGTGGTGACGTAGGATCCCTTGCCCGTGCGCTCACGACGATAGAGCGCCGTCACAATCGCGGAGTACAGCCCGACGGCGGTCGCATTGTCACCGCTGCCGGCGACCGGCCATGTCGGCGGTGCCCCGGCATCGCGCGTCATGGACAACAAACCGCTGCGTGCCCAGTAGGCGGTGATGTCGAATCCCGGAAGATCGGCATCGGGCCCCTGTTCACCAAAGCCGGTGAGATCCGCATATATCAGCCGCGGATTCCATTTCACAACGTCGTCATATTCAAGGCTCAGTCGCTTGCGTGCGGGATGCGGCGTATTGACGATGAACACATCCGCCCACTCGACCAACCGCTTGAGAACCCGCGGAGCACTCGGGGACTTCAGATCGAGCGTGATTCCCCGCTTGTTGCGGTTAGCCAAGTGCCACGGATAGGCATCGCTTGCTTGCGGCTGCGGCGGAATTTTATGCCCCACTCTCCAGGTATCTCCGGAGGGCGGCTCCACTTTGATGACGTCCGCGCCGAAGTCCGACAGGATCACGGCAGCACTGGGTCCGGCGATGAAACTCGCCAGGTCCACCACCTTGAGTCCGGAGAAGATATTGTCGCATGCCATGGGTGTCTCCAAAGTCGTCATATGCATTTTCCTTAACGGCCGCGGAACCGGGGTGCGCGCTTTTCAAGGAAGGCGGAGGTGCCCTCCTTCTTGTCTTCGGTTCCGGCACAGAGACCAAAATAGGACGCCTCGAGCAGCAAACCCTTGTCCTGGCTCGTCTCCAGTCCCTTGTTCACAGCGTTGAGCGCGAACTTCACCGCCATGGGGGCGTTCGACGCGATTTTCCTCAAGATTGCCTGGGCGCACGCGAGCAGATCCGCTGCCGGCACGATTTCGTTGACGAGTCCGATGCGGTAAGCCTCCTGCGCGTTTATCATCTCCGCGGAAAGGATGAGTTGCAGGGCACGACCTTTTCCCACCAACCGCGGCAAACGTTGCGTGCCGCCGCCGCCCGGGACGAGTCCGAGGGTGACTTCCGGCTGGCCGAACTTCGCCGTATCCACCGCGATCCGGATCGTGCAAGCCATCGCCGTCTCGCAGCCGCCGCCGAGCGCAAAGCCATTGACCGCCGCGATCACGGGCTTGCCGAGGTTCTCGATGAGATCGAGGACCTCCTGCCCGAAACGGCTGGCCCGCTCCGCATCGAGCGCAGAGGCATGCGCAAGTTCGCTGATGTCGGCGCCCGCGATGAATGCTTTGTTGCCCGCGCCCGTCAGGATGACGCCGGCTACTGCCGTGTCATCTCGCGCGTCCTCGAAAGCCGTTCGAATGTCTGCCCAGGTCGGCGTGTTCAAGGCGTTGAGCACCTTGGGCCGATTGACGGTCACGTAGGCGATGCCGTCCTTCTTCTCGTAGAGCACATTGGCGAGTTTGAGGGCCGCTGAAGGGGGGGGTTCGGTTGCTGCTGCATCCATCATGTCTTCTCCTGTATAGGCGGGCGGGCTGGTGAACAGTCCCTTCAGATAAAGGCGCTCAGCCCGGTGATGGCTTTGCCGACGATGAGATTCTGGATCTGATACGTTCCTTCGTAGGAGTAAAGCGCCTCGGCGTCCGCGAAAAAGCGCGCAGCCTTGTAGTCCGCGACGATGCCGTTGCCGCCCAGCAGCTCGCGGGCCCACGCAACGGTCTCGCGACACTTGGCCGTGGCAAATGCTTTGGCGAGCGCGGCATGGGCGTCCGTTAACTTGCCTTCGGCGTGCAGCTGCGCCTGGCGCACGATCAGGCACTGCGACGCCGTGATGTTGGCGATCATCTTGGCGAGCAGGTCCTGCACCAGCTGAAACGATCCGATCGGTTTGCCGAACTGCAGACGCTCTTGGGCGTACTCGAGCGCGGTCTCGTAGGCGCCCATCGCGCATCCTGTCGCCATCCATGCAACCGCATAGCGCGTCATCTTCAGCACCTTGGCGGTGTCGCGGAACGAGTTGCCACCCTGGAGACGGTTAGCCTCCGGCACCCGAACGTCTTTCATAGTAATGTGACCGTTCTGGACAACCCTGAGCGCAATCTTGTTCTGGATCTTCTCGACGCTGAAGCCGGGGGTCGCCTTGTTCTCAACGATGAACCCCTTGACCTGACTATCGGCGAGATCGCGCGCCCAAATGACGGAGACATCGCACCAGGGCGCATTGCCGATCCAGCGCTTCTCGCCATTGAGGACCCAGCTGTCGCCATCGCGCTTCGCCGTCGTCGTGAGGCCTCCAGAGGCGCCGGAACCCACGAGCGGCTCGGTGAGGCCGAAGCAGCCGATCTTCTCGAAGCGCGCCATCGGCGGCAACCACTTTCGCTTCTGCTCTTCCGATCCATCGATGTAGATGGAGCCCATCGCCAGGCCGTCGTGCACGCCAAAGAACGTCGCGAACGACGGGTCAATGCGCGCAATCTCCATGAGCACAAAGCCCAATAGCGCCACGCTTCCGCCCGCGCAGCCGTAGCCGCTCATGCCAAGGCCGCCAATACCGAGCTCCCTTACACCCGGCAGCAGCTCGAAGGGAAAGGCGTCATCAACCCAGAATTTCGTGATGACGGGCGCGACTTGGGCCTCCATGAACGCCCGCACCTTTTTCACCGTCGCGAGTTCCTCGGCGCTCAAGGTTTCATAAACCGCGTAGAAATCACTATTCGGCGTGGGCAACGGATTAGGTTGCTTCGCTGGCTTTGCGGCTATCGTTGCGGTTGTCATTTTCATACTCCTATCGTCGATTGCTGTCAGGCTTACGGGGTTGCGGGCTTGGTAGAGAGCGCGAGGACGCAGCCGCAACGCTCTCAGCTAACTCACTGCTAGGTGGGTCCGCTGTCACGGGCTAGGGGTTGGGCCGGCAATTCGGCGTATGCAATGCCGCTAAGATTGCCCTCGGCAATGAGCAAGGTCTTCTGGTTTGAGCCGTCGAGGTTGGCGCTGTAGACCGAGCCGCCGAGATCGGTCACGAACAAGCGGCCTCCCTTGGGATCGAGCGCCAGGCCTATGCCCTCCATCAGGTGGTGGAACACGATCTCCGGCGCGCCGTGCTTACCTGCCGACGCGTCGAGCGGCGCGCGATTCACGGTGTTGCCGCGTGGCGGGTCACCGCGGTCGGTCCAATAAAGCATGCGAGCACCTGGGTCGATGTCGAGATCGATCGGCTCGGGCAGCTTGTCGTAGAGCAGTTCGATGTCCGTGCGGTCCGCCGGCGTTTGACCTCTCGGTATGTGGAGGTTTCCTCGCAGGATGCGGCCCTCGCCGGCGTTGTCACCGCCTTTCTGGCTCCAGTAGAGCTTGCCGGCATCCGCATCGACCGCTATGCCAACGCACCACTTGTTTGGATCCGCACCTGGACGAGGGTCGCCTTGGCTCGTATCGACGAGTGTCTCAATCTTCGAGCCGTCGAGATTGGCGCGCATGACGCGCATGCCCTCGCGGTCTGACCAGTAGAGCTTGCCGTTGAGCTTGTCGATCTGCAGCTGCTTCGGCGTGAAGGTGCCGCCCGGCGCAATGATCGTCGTCATGTTCCGGCCATCGAGATCCGAGCGCAGGATCGACCCGTCGTTCATCTTGGGATTGCCCATGTTCGTCCAGTAGAGGTGCCCGGCCGCGACATCGACCGCCAGCCCGTCCGGCAGCTTTCTGCCCTCGCTCACCAGCGTCTTCAGGTCCGAGCCGTCGGGGTTGGCAGAGAGGATTCGCCCGGCACCGAGGTCGAGAAAAATGATTCGAGCCA
>JBEKYO010000203.1:0-7755 GCA_049510875.1 Steroidobacteraceae bacterium | reverse complement strand
CAGGTGGACGTGATCAAGTCGCCCACCGCAAGTCAGACCGTGGGCGGCATCTCCGGTTCGCTCGATCTTCATACCTATCGGCCCTGGGATTTGCCGCACGGCTTCACCTATAACTATTCGGCCGACGGGGAGCAGGGCAGTACCACGCGCAAAACGGGACCGGAGGCCAGCGGTCTGGTGTCATTCAATGACGACGGTCGCTGGGGTTTTCTGGTGCACGGTGATTTTTCCGATACCACCCGGTTCGGCACGGCGGGCAAATATGGTTCGGGTGCAAACGCCACCGAGAGCCTCGACCAGTATGGAGTCATCCTCCATGGCGAAAACGCGGCAAGCGCCGGCGCCTACAACGGGTTCCTCGGTGCGTGGAACGGGGCGCCGATCCCCTCCAAGATCACGCAATATCCGAACGGTAGTGTCGACGTCAACGGCGACGGCAAGTCCAACGGCGTGTTCATGGGGAGCCAGGACATCGGCCTTTACGACAGCTCCATCGAGCGCAAGCGCGAGTCCGGCAACGCCTCGTTCCAGCTGGACCTGGACCACGGGCTCAAGTTGACCAGCGATTACTTCTACGCCCATCAGGATCAATGGGAACGCACCGTCGGCATCCAGTTCAACTCCACCAACTGGGAGGGCGCGACCTACGTGCCGCTGCAGTCGAGGAACACCGGCAGCACCGCACTGAGTCAGTACAACACGCCGCCGCCCGATCCCAATTGGGCCGGTTCGAACATCTATACCACGCAGGTGTATGAAAAATGGCCGGGTGATGTGGAGTCGTACTCGCAAATGAACCAATGGCAGTCCGAAGCGCAGAACTTCAACGTGCAGTTGGATTTCGACGATGGCGGCCCGTTCAAGGCGAGTGTGCGCGGCATCCGCGAAACGGCAACGCAGGAGTACATCGAGACCGACATCAATATCTCCGATTCCGACGGCTGCCTGTGGGCCGACCCCAACAGCTCATTGCCCTGCGGAACCTTCAACTATCCGACTCAACTGGGCGGACCCCGTGTATTCAACGCGAACGGCGTTCCCCAGAATACGGTCCCCATCATCGCGAATCTCACCGGCCGGGACATGACCATCAGCATGCCGGCATCGCTTGCCGCCGACTTCGCAAATCCCAACGCGTGGACCATGAAAACGCTGGAATCGGGCGAAGACTACAACCGTGAGACCGCGCTTACGGCGCTGCGCTTCGATGGACACTACTTCTTCAATGATGCATTCCACCTCGATTTCGGCGTGCGCAACAGCATACGCAGCGCCAGTAACGACGGCTATACGTTGGTCACCCCCGTGTACGCCGGCATGGGCGCGAGCGACCCCAACGGCTGTCTGGTGCGATATGCGGGTTCCGACGTGATCTTGAGCGGCAATGCGACCGGCACGACACCCAGCACGTGGTGTACCGCGGGCAACGCACTCGGGGCCTTCCGTGCCGGCGCGATATCGTCGGTTCCGATGTCGAAAACCCCGGCTCCCCTCGCCAACAACTTTCAGGAATACACCAACCTGTTGGGCTCGGGGATCACCTTCTGGGCGGTCAACCCAAACGCCCTGATTAACCCCATGTCGTACTGGAAGTCGCTTTATCCCAATACCACGACAGATCCGTCGCCAGGAGAGAGTTGGGGCGTATGGATGAAGGAACTTTCGACCTATTTGCAGGCCGACTTCAGCGGCGAACTCGCCGGCATGCGGTACAGCGGTAACGTGGGTGCGCGACTCATCCACACCAATCTCGATGTGACCCAGTATTTGACCGGCTTGCCGGGACAATACGGCCTCGAGCCGGCCGAGAACGGCACCCAAGGCACCGACCGCAGCTACAACGACGTCCTGCCGGCGGCCAACTTCGCGCTGAATGTGACCAGTCAGTTCACCGTGCGCCTCTCCGCCTCCAAGAACATGATGCCCCTCGACTTGAGCACGTGGGGCGGAGGCTTGGCGCTGAATTATTCGCTGTTGGAAACCAAGACCGGTCCGATCTACCAGGTCGCGACCGGCCAATCGGCGGGCAATCCGAACCTCAACCCGTGGCGTTCCACGAACTTCGGTGCTTCGTTCGAGTACTACATCAACTCCACGAGCCTGCTTAACCTCGAATTGTTCCGCATCAACGTGGAGAGCTTCATCGAGAATGGCGCCGTGACCAATTGCAATCTGCCGGACGAGGACGGTGTGGTACGCCACCATTGCATCGCAATCACCGAGCCGATTCAGGGCTCGGGCAACAGCATCCAAGGTGCCGAATTCGACTACCGCCAGGGATTCACCTTTCTGCCGTCATTCCTCCGCTACACTGGCATGGAGTTCAACTTCACGTTCGCGCCCAGCGACACGGGACAGCGGGATCTCGCTGGAAACAAGATCCCGTTCCAGGACAACTCGACCGAGTCGGGGAACTTCATTTTGTGGTACGAGGACAAGCACTTTCAGGCCCGAGTCGCCTACAATTACCGTTCGAAGCGCGCCTTCGAGAATAGCGTGGGCGGCATCGCCGGCCTGGAGGAGTACGAGGCGCCCCAGCAGTACGTGGACGCATCGCTCGCGTATAAGTTCAACAAGTACCTGGAAGTGTTCCTGGACGGCACGAACCTCACCGACGAGTATCAGCGCTACTACCTGGTATGGCCGGACCAATTCGGGCACTCGAACTTCGCCGAACGCATGTTCACGCTTGGCGTCCGCGGGCAGTGGTGATCGTTCTTGAGACCGGCTGACGTGCCGCGGATCTTAGGGATGCCCTCGATCCCGGCGATCGTTGCGCTCGCGTTGCTGGCGGGCACGCCGCTCGCTGGCGCGGAAAACATCTTCGCCCCCACTCGGGTGGATGGCGGCGCCGGGTCCGTCATCGCCGTAGACCATTGGCAGATTCAATCCAGCGCCAAAGCGCAGCAAAGCGGCGCCGAAGTCTCCTCCGCCGGTTTTGCAACCGACGAATGGTTCGCGGTGAGCGGCCGCGCGACCGTGATGGCCGGGCTCTTGGAAAACGGCAAGTACGAGCATGTGTTCTTCGGCGACAACCTGCGTGCCGTGGAGGAGCCCGATGCCAGCGGCACCATGTTCGTGATCCCCTGGTGGTATCGCACCGAGCTCACCGTGGGTGAAGGAGCACCCGGAATGCGGACGCTGCTCCGCATCAACGGCATGATCCCGAGCGCGGATGTCTGGTTGAATGGGAACTTGGTCGCCGAACGGGCGACCGTCGCCGGCGCCTATCCCGTGCACGAGTTCGATGTGACGCGTTGGATTCACTCGGGCACCAATGCCCTCGCATTGCGTGTGCATCCGGGCGACCCGAGGACGAGCTTGGTCGTGGGTTGGGTCGACTGGAACCCGACGCCACCGGACAACAACATGGGCCCGTGGCGGGGCGTGGACATCGTGCAGACGGGGCCGGTCGAGATACGTTTTCCGCAGGTGACATCGACGCTGTCGCTTCCGGATCTCGGGCGCGCCGCGCTGACCGTGAAGGTGCAGGCGCGAAACCTCGATACGTCGGCACACGATACAACGATCACGGGCATCGTGGCCGGCGTTTCCCTGCGGCGAATGATCCACCTCGCTCCCGGTGAGACGCAGACCGTGTCATTTTCCCCGAAGACCGATCCGGGCCTCAATCTCAACCATCCCAAGGTCTGGTGGCCGGTCGGTATGGGCGCGCATCCGATCCACACATTGCAAATGGCGGCTGCCGTCGAGGGTGCGATCTCCGACCGGACCAGCGCGACGTTCGGCATACGCAGCGTCAGCTCCCACCTCACCCCACAGGGTTATCAGCAGTTCGTCATCAACGGCAAGCCTCTCCTGATTCGCGGCGCGGGCTGGGCGCCGGACATGTTCCTGCGCGACGACCCGAAGCGCATGGAGGCCGAGTTCAGTTACATCTTAAACCTCGGGCTCAACACCATTCGCAGCGAGGGCAAGCTGGAGGGCGCCCGCTTCTACGACCTCGCCGACCGCGACGGCATCATGATCCTCGCCGGCTGGGAATGCTGCGACAAATGGGAATCGTGGGCGAAGACCGGCGGCGAGCCGTGGGACGCGTCGGACGAGAAGGCGGCCGCGGCCTCGATGGCGAGCGAGGCGCGGCTGCTGCGAAACCATCCGTCCGTGATCGGATTTCTGATCGGCAGCGACAACGCGCCACCGGCCGCGATCTCCAAGATGTATGTCGACACCCTGCATGCCGAGGACTGGTCGCTGCCCATCATCGCGGCGGCGGTGGACCAGGGCACTGCCGAGACCGGACCGTCCGGCATGAAGATGGCCGGACCTTACTCGTGGATTCCGCCGGCATATTGGTATGCGGACCAGTTGGGGGGTGCCTTCGGGTTCGACTCCGAAGTCAGCGCGGGCGCCTCTATTCCGCTGCTGGATGACCTCAACCGCATGCTCTCGTCGCAGGAGCAGGAGGCGCTGTGGAAAAGCCCCCAGGCGCGCCAGTATCACGCGTCGGCCGCCTGGTCGATATTCGCGACGATCGAGCCCTTCGACATCGCGGTCGCCAAGCGCTACGGCCCACCCAAGAGCCTCGAGGACTATGTCGCCAAGTCGCAGCTCGACAACTACGACAACGTCCGCGCGCAATTCGAGGCGTTCAATGCGCACATGGATGCCGACAAGCCCTCGACCGGCGTCATCTACTGGATGCTCAACAACGCCTGGCCTTCGCTGCATTGGCATCTGTACGACTATTTCCTGAATCCGGCCGGCGCCTACTTCGGCGCCAAGATGGCCAATGAGCCGGTGCACATTCAGTACTCATACGACACGCGCGCGATCATGTTGGTCAATCACACGCTCACCCGTGAGCATGGATTGCGGGCGGTCATCCGCGTACGCAACTTGGATGGCAGCGTGGCCTACGAGCGGCGCCTCAAGGACATCGATCTTGCGGGAAACGGGGCGCGGCAACTGACCCTGCTGCCGGCGCTCAATGGCGTGTCGCGTACTTACTTCATCGAACTCGAGCTGGCTTCCGCCGACGGCAGATCAATCAGCCGCAACGTCTACTGGCTCTCCACCCAAACCGACGAGCTCGACTGGGCGCATTCGACTTGGTACTTGACGCCCGTGACGCGATACGCGGACCTGACGTCTTTGCAGTCCTTGCCGACCGCTACAGCTAAGGTCCGGGCATCGATGCGGCAGGAGGGAGCCGAGGACCTCGTCACCGTTACCCTGACGGTACCCCCGTCCTCGGGAGCCCTGGCGCTGTTCCAGCACGTGTCGATCAAGCGATCCGCGGGCGGCGAGCCGCTGTTGCCGATCCTGTGGAGCGACAACGACGTCACGCTGTGGCCCGGTGAATCGCTCACCCTGACGGCACGTGTCGCGACGCCAGGATCGGCGATGCCGGTCGTCGACGTGAGCGGATGGAACGTTCCGACTTTGAGTGTCCCGGTCGCCGTCGAGAGCCGGACAGCCGCTTCGCAGGAGGGGAACCTTTGAATTCGGCCGGACATCAACGCCGACCGGGCGCACGCCAGAGCCCGGACCGGATATCATCGGCCGGATACCCCGTTTGGGGCGGTTTTAAACAACTCACAGCACCGATCCACAGGAGAGGGCGCCATGCCTGCGGTACCCCATGTCGCGAAGTCAGCCCGCAAGTTCCACTTCATTTCCGGGATGCCGCGCTCGGGCAGCACGCTCCTGGCCGCCATCCTCAACCAGAACCCTCGATTCCGTTCGGGCATGACCAGTCCGCTTGCCGACATCATGGGGGTGGTGATGGCGGAGACGAGCAGCAAGAACGATTTCTCCTTCGATGTCTCCGACGAGCAACGCGTTGCCATGCTGCGCGGCCTGGTCGAGAACTTCTACGCGGGACAAGCGGACGCCGGCATCATATTCGATACCAGCCGGCTGTGGTGCTGCCGGATGCTTTTGCTGGAGACATTGTTTCCCGAGGCGAAGGTCATCGCGTGCGTTCGCCAGCTGTCCTGGGTGTTGGACAGCATGGAACGGCTGGTGCGCAGGCAACCGGTCGGCGTCAGCAAGGTGTTCCGGTTCGACACCAACACCACGGTGTACTCGCGCGTCGAGGCGCTGACCGATCCGCGCGGCATGGTCGGGTTCTCCTTCCAGGCCACCAAGGATGCGTTCTATGGCCAATATGCCCCGGGCCATTTGCTGCTGCTGACCTACGAAAGCCTGGCGCGCAATCCATCGGCGGCCATGCGCGCGGTCTACCAGTTCATCGGCGAGCCCTGGTTCGAACATGACTTCGACCACATTTCCTACAACGCGGACGAGTTCGACGCCCGCGTCGGCATGCCCGGCCTGCATACCGTTCGCCCGAAAGTGGAGCCGATTGAGCGCACCGCCATCCTGCCACGCGAAATCTTCGCCCGCTTCGTGAACGAGTCGTTCTGGATGGACCCGAAGAACAACATCAGTCAAGTGCCGGTCGTGTAAGTCGCGACCCGCCGAACATCAACGAGGGACGATCGAATGACAATGGCATCCACACTGCGCGCCGGAACTCACGGCAGAAGCCGATTTCTGGTCGCGGTCGTGTTTTTGGTGTTTTTCGTGATCTCCTTCCTCACGAATATCTTGGGGCCATTGATTCCGGACATCATCACCGACTTTCACGTGTCGCTCACCATGGCCGCGATCCTGCCGTTCGCGTTCTTCATTGCGTACGGCGTGATGTCGATTCCTGCGGGCTTCGCGGTGCAGCGCTGGGGAGAACAGAAACCCATGGTCGCCTCCTTCGTGGCGGCGACCCTCGGCGCGGCAAGCTTCGCGGCCTTCCCCACTTATGCGATGGCCGTGACCTCGCTGTTTGTCATCGGGGCGGGGATGGCTGTACTGCAGGTGGCGATCAATCCCCTGTTGCGTGTGGCCGGAGGGGAGGAGCACTTTGCATTCAACTCGGCGTTTGCGCAGCTCATCTTCGGCGCCGCTTCCTTCGTGAGCCCGCTGGTCTATTCCGATCTCGTGAGGCACTTGGGTCCTGCGCATCGCGATCTTACGGGCCTCTACGCAGTCCTGGCCAGCATGACAACTCCCGCGCTTCCGTGGGTATCGATTTATTGGATATTTGCCGTGGTCTCCGGCGTTTGCGTGGTGGTAATCACCTTGCTGCGCTTACCCGAGGTGGAACGAACGGCGGAGGAATCGGCGGGCACGCTTTCCATGTACCGGCAGCTTCTGCGCAATCCATACGTCTGGCTTTATTTTCTCGCGATCATTGCCTACGTCGGCTGCGAGCAGGGCACGGCCGATTGGATGTCGCCGTTTCTCGAGCGCTATCACCATGTCGATCCTCACACGGGAGGTGCGGACGCGGTGGCGTACTACTGGGGACTGATGACCGCCGGGTGTCTGCTCGGAATGGGGTTGCTCAAGCTCTTCGACAGTCGCCGCGTATTGATCGGGTTTTCGATCGGTGCGCTGTGCATGTTGTCGGCGGCCCTGTTCGGCCCGGCCGACGTATCGCGCGTGGCCTTTCCCTGCATTGGCTTCTTTGCCTCGATCATGTGGCCGACACTGGTGTCGCTCGGATTGAATTCGGTGCCGCAGCACCACGGCCCTTTCGCCGGCATCCTGTGCTCGGGGATCATGGGCGGCGCACTCGTGCCGTTCGTCATTGGCTGGCTCGGGGATCTGTTCGGCCTACGATTTGGAATGCTGTTTCTGTATCTCACCTTCGGGGTGGTCTTGAGCGTCGGCGTGTGGGCGCGGCCGCTCATTGGCAACGCCACCCGGGGCGGTACCAACAAAGTCGAT
>JBEKYO010000202.1:0-7864 GCA_049510875.1 Steroidobacteraceae bacterium | reverse complement strand
AATCGCGCCAAGTATTGCGTCGAAAACTACGATGGCGCGCCGGCAGTGCAAGGCTCCATGAAGGTGATGGTCGATGCCTACCGGGCGCTCCACATGATGGATATGGCCTCCAATGCCGAGAGTGTGTACGTCGCCAACTATCCCGGCGATACGCGCGGCATCGAACCGAAGCCCTGGTGGCGGCGCATTCTGTAGCCCCCCCTCCGTCGGCGGCGGCATCCGCCAGGCTTGTGACGCAAATCCGGGATGCTAGCGGTGCTCCGGGGCTATTGTTCTGTCGGTCCACCATCTGCTTCGTGGCTTCCCCCAGGAGAACCTTGTAAAATTGGGCAGGCCTGCAAATCTGCCGCGCTCCGCTTTCAAGGCCATATCCATATGATTGTAAGCTTCTTCGACACAGCGTCGACCAATGAATTCGCTGACTGGATAGTCGCCGAACTCAAAAGGGCGGTGCCTCCGGAGTCGGGGCCGCCGAAGAAAAAGAAGCATGCGATTCGGGCGCGGGAATTGGACGAGAACATTGCCAGGCGAGTCGTTGAGTTCACACGGACTACCCGTCTCAATATCTACAAGAAGGCCCGTTTGGCAGCAAGGGTGCGCGAAGGAATGACTGCCCACGGATATCCGGAGTCGTTCGTCAAATCATTCTCCTTTGAGTTGCTCGCGCGGCTGCAAACGGCCGCGCGAGCCAAGGCTGATTGACGATACGTGCAGAGCGTTGCATGCGTCGCACACGCTCAGTGAGCCTTGTAACCGCTGGTGATCGGATAGCGCCAGTCGCGACCGAAGGCGCGGCCGCTCACGCGAACGCCCGGAGGCGCCTGACGGCGCTTGTACTCGTTGCGCTTCACAAGATCCAAAATGCGTCCGACCGTCTTGCGATCGAAGCCCCGCGCGGCTATCTGGTCCACCGACAGATCCTCCTCGATGAAGGCTTCCAGAATGGGGTCCAAGATTTCGTAGGGCGGCAGGCTGTCGGTGTCTTTCTGGTCGTGACGCAACTCCGCCGACGGCGACCGCTCGATTACGCGCGACGGAATCACCGGCGACTGCGCATTGCGCCAAGCGGCCAAGCGGTACACGAGCAACTTGCTGCAATCCTTGATGGGCGCGAAGCCGCCCGCCATGTCGCCATAGAGAGTCGCGTAGCCCACCGCCATTTCGCTCTTGTTTCCGGTGGTGAGCAACATGCGGCCGGTCTTGTTCGAAATACCCATGAGCAGCACGCCGCGGCAGCGCGACTGGATATTTTCCTCGGCCGTGTCCGGCTGACGGCCCGCGAACTCCTCCTTCAGCGCCGCCAAGGTCGCCTCGAACATGCCCTCGATTGAGATTTCGCTATGCTTGACGTGCAGCTGCTTCGCCTGCCAGGCGGCATCGTCCTTGCTCATCTGCGAGGTGTAGCGCGACGGCATGGCCACCGCATGCACCCGGTCCGCCCCGAGCGCATCGACCGCGATACACAAGGTGAGCGCGGAATCGATGCCTCCGGATAGACCCAGAACCACGCCCGGAAACCGGTGTTTGTCGACGTAGTCGCGCGTACCCTGCACCAGGGCGCCGTAGACGCTTTCCTCCTGGCCCTGCAAAGGAACGATTTCCCCGGGGATGGGCGTGACCCGGCCGGCTGAATCGACCGCCAGATCGACCACGTACAGGCCCTCGGTAAAGGCGGGTGCCCGGAAACACACCTCGCCGCTCGAGTCCATGACGAAGGAATTGCCGTCGAACACCAATTCGTCCTGACCCCCGACCAGATTGACGAACACCAGCGGAATGCGCGTCTCGGCTACCCGCGGGCGGCCGACCTTGAGTTCACGCTGGGTCTGTTTGTCCACCTCGTAGGGCGAGGCATTGATGACGAGGAGCACCTCGGCTCCGGCCGCGCGCGCCTGCGCGGCGGGCTCCGGATCCCAGATGTCTTCACAGACCAGCACGCCCGTGCTGATGCCATTCAGCTCGAGTACCGTGGGATCGGCGCCGGGCGTGAAGTATCGCTTCTCGTCGAACACCCGATAGTTGGGCAGACAGGCTTTGCGATGATTCGCGAGCACCACGCCGTCCCGGATTACGATCGCGGCGTTGAATATCCGCGTTCCCGAATACTCCGGATAGCCCGCGACCAACGTAATGCCGCGCACTTCACGCCGCAGCCTCTCGATCGAACGGGAGACCTGGGCACGCATCCCGGAGTGGAACAGCAAATCCTCCGGCGGATACCCCGAAACCGCCAATTCCGGCATCAGCACGACGTCCGCCTCATGTTGATCGCGAGCCGCAGCGGCCGCCGACACGATGCGCGACGTGTTTCCGTCGACGTCGCCGACGACCAGGTTCAGTTGCGCCATGACACAACGCAACCGGCGTGGCTGAGTCATTCAATCCCCTGTAGATTCATGAATTACCCCGGAGTGCCGATCCGTTCGCGCTGAGGCGCGCTATTCTGAATTAAGCTTGGAGTAAGCGCAAAGCCGCCATGGACACGAAACCTTTGAATCGGCAATTCGACCGCAATAGCGGTTCCAAGCTCGCACTGGATTGGCGCGTGCTCGGGATCCTGAACCTATACCGCGTGCTGGTGCCCCTGGTGCTGGTCAGTTTGTATTCCTTGGGCGGCGGGCGGGGCCTCGCCGTCGACTCGCCGCGCCTGTTCTTCGGAGCCGCGGCTTTCTACCTATGTTTCGGGCTTTTCAGCGTTGTTCTGGTGCGCCGGCGCGTCGGCAGCGCCTACCTGCAGACCATCCTCCAGGCAACCCTCGACATCGTTGTCCTGATGCTGCTGCTGCATGCATCCGGCGGGGTGGCGAGCGGTCTCGGCTTGCTGCTCCTGGTGCCGGTTGGAAGTCTCGCATTCCTGCTGCCCCCGCAGAGCGCCTTGTTCCTCGCCGCGGTGACCATCATCGCCGTGCTGGCGCATACGATTTGGCAGCAGCTCACCGGGCATATCGACATCAATGCCTTTGCCACGGCGGGCTTGCTGGGAGTGGTCCTGTTCACCATCGCCGCTGCGGCCAGCTTCGTCGCCACCAGCATGCAACAAAGCGAGGCTCTGGTCCGGCAGAAGGATTTGGACCTGGCCAACCTCGCCGAATTGTCGCAGTACATCGTGCAGCATCTGCGTGAGAGCCTCCTGGTAGTCGATGCCGCCGACCGGATTCGTTTGATCAATGAATCCGCGGCAGAAATTCTAGGGGATGAGCACGCAGTGCCCGGCGCCCTGGTGGGCGAGGTTTCGCCGCGTCTGCTGTACTCGTTGAGTACATGGAGGCACAGCGAGCGTGCCGACGAGGCCCCCTCGAGCTTCGTGGCGGCCGACGGCGCTCGCTTGATCCAGCCCCATTTCGCCCCCCTGGGCGGCAGCGCGCCCGGCCCTACGCTGATTTTCCTGGAGGACACCAGCCTCATGGCCGAGCGCGTGCAGCAGGGCAAGTTGGCCGCGCTCGGCCGCCTCTCCGCGAGCATCGCGCATGAAATACGCAATCCCGTGGGCGCCATGAGCCATGCCGGGCAGCTGCTGGCGGAGAGTCCGGTGATGGGGGCCGACGAACGGCGCCTGACAGATATCATTCGCAGCAATTCGGAGAGAGTCAGCACCATCATCAACAACGTCCTGCAGCTCTCGCGGCGCGAGGCCACCAAGCCGACGCGCTTCATGCTGGGGGATTGGCTGGAAGATTTCCTGCACGAGTTTTGCGAGACCATGCAGGTACCCATGGCGCGGATCGCGGTACACGAAGAATTCCGCGACTTGGAAGTCCGAATCGATTCCACACATCTGCATCAGGTGGTGTGGAACCTATGCGACAACGCCACCAAATACGGGGAAGCTCGCGACGGCATCAGCCTCGAGATTCGGCTGAGCCGCCTGAGTCCCAGCAACCGCCCCTACCTGGAAGTGGCCGATCGCGGTCCCGGCATTGACGCCAAAGCGGTGGACCGCATCTTCGAGCCGTTCTTTACGGGCCGTAAAGGGGGCACAGGGCTGGGACTCTTCATCGCTCGCGAACTGTGCCAACTGAACCGCGCCCTCCTGCTTTACGAACCACGGGGTGGCAATGGCAGCATCTTCCGAATCGTGTTCAGCGACCCGCAGCGTTGGGAGGAATAGCGCAGTGCACCGCTTCCTAACGCTACAATAGCGCCATGTCGAAACCAGCCGTCTTGGTCGTCGATGACGAACCGGATCTTTGTGAGCTGCTGTCCATCACCCTGCAGCGGATGAATCTCGATCCGCACACCGCGGGTACCGTGAGCGCGGCGCAGCGCCTGCTCAAGACCGAGCGCTATGATCTGTGCTTGACCGACATGCAGTTGCCGGACGGCAGCGGGTTGGAACTCGTTGAGTGGATACAGCAGTACTCGCCCAGCGTCCCGGTCGCAGTCATCACGGCTCACGGCAATATGGAGACGGCGGTTCGGGCGCTCAAGTTGGGTGCTTTTGACTTTGTTTCAAAGCCGCTGGATTTAGCCGGATTGCGCAAGTTGGTGGCCGCCGCCATCAAGATGTCGGAGGACCACGACAACGACACCTCCGTCTTCGGACCCCGCCTGCTCGGCACCTCGTCATCCATGGCGAATCTGCGCGAGATGATCGGACGGGTGGCGCGGAGTCAGGCGCCGGTGCACATTTCGGGTGAATCGGGGACGGGCAAGGAGTTGGTCGCCAAACTCATCCATGATTCCGGGCCCCGCGGTGACGCACCCTTCGTACCCGTCAATTGCGGCGCGATACCCACCGAACTCATGGAAAGCGAACTCTTCGGTCACAAGCGCGGCAGCTTCACGGGCGCCGTCAGCGATAAGCTGGGGCTAATTCAATCGGCGGAAGGCGGCACGCTGTTTTTGGACGAAATCGCCGACCTGCCGCTGCACATGCAGGTCAAGCTGCTGCGCGTGATCCAGGAAAAGGCGGTGCGGCCGGTGGGCGAACAGCTAGAGGTCGGGGTCGACGTGCGAATCTTGTCGGCCACGCACAAGAACCTGTCGCAGCTCGTCGCCGAAGGGGCGTTCCGCGAAGACCTGTTCTACCGGGTGAATGTCATCGAACTTCGAGTCCCGTCGCTGCGTGAACGCCCCGAAGACGTGCCGGAACTGGCTGAGGCTATTCTCCGGCGGCTGGGACGGCGCATGAAAATCTCCCCGCCAATGCTCGGCAAGGATGCGTTGAGAGCGCTCGAGAGTTATGCATTTCCCGGCAACGTCCGCGAACTGGAGAACATCCTGGAGCGGGCCATCACCTTGAGCACGAGCGGCGAAGTGAGCGCAAGCGACATTCAATTGCGTCCGACGCCGACCCAGGCGCCTGCAAGCGCCGGCGACTCCGCCGCGAACGGACCCGCACTGGGCGATCATCTCGAAGACATCGAGCGCGAGGCCATCGTGAAAGCACTGGAACAGACCCGGTACAACAAGACGGAGGCAGCCAGAATACTGGGAATGTCGTTTCGCGCCTTGCGTTACCGGATCAAGAAACTCGGGATCGACTGACACGCATTGATCCCACTTTGGATCGTTGACGCAATTGGGCGATTGAATGACACTAAGATCGTGAAGGACTCTGTAGAAAACCGAAAGCGAATCAGCCTACGCGCCAAGATGCGAATCGCGCTGATCGCGTTGAAGGAGAACGGGCTCATTTGGTTTTGTCAGTTGGCGATTTATTATATCGCCAGCACCGTAGAGAATGCGGCATATGAGAGCATGGACCGCCGTCGCCGGAGGAAAGGAATTCCCGGTTTGAATAGCCTCGCTTTGAACAAGGCAATCTGGGAATCCTGGGACTGGACAGCCGGGGGCGAAGAGTGGACCTCGTCCGACGCTTGGAAGGCGTCGGTCGTTCGATGTGTGCTCCAGCGGTACTTGCCGGAGAGGGTTCGTGTGCTCGAGATCGGGCCGGGCGCAGGCCGCTGGACTACCGAGCTTATAGGGCGCAGCAGCACGTACACGGGCGTCGACATCTCGGCAAGCTGTATCGATTTGTGCAAGACGAAGTTTTCCGGGCACGCTCAAGCTACGTTTCGTGTTGGTAGCGGTTCGGATCTGAGGGACATACCCGATAGGAGCATTGACGCATTGTGGAGCTTCGACGTCTTCGTGCACATCAACGAGACGGAGGTCGACGCTTATGCGAATGAGTTCAAGCGAGTGATGGCACCCGCTGCCACGGGGGTCGTGCACCACGGCGGTGTTGGCGGCGCCGCCGGCGGGTGGCGAAGCAACGTCACGCGCACGAGTATGCTCGATCTACTGCGCAAGCGCGGCTTCGAAATCGTCGATTCGTTCAGCGAATGGCAGGACCAGGGCACCGTTCAAAACGTGAGTGTGTATAAGGACTCGTTCACGGTCTTTCGCTTGCCCGGCTGATACATACCGCCAGATTCCACCGATAATCAACTGAGTCACCTGTGCCTACAAAATTACTAGTACTTGCGGTCGCGCTGAATGCGATTTTCGGGCAATTGCTTCTCAAACGCGCGCTTGTGTCGCTGGGAGGACACGACGCGCTGGAGAACTTGCCGAGGTTCTTCTTCAACGCCGTAAAGTCTCCGTGGATTTATTCGTCGTTGGCGGTACTGGCATTCGGCTACGGGCTGTGGATGATGCTCATAGCTCGTGTCAAACTCGGGGTTGCCACGGCAAGCGTGGGGGCCAGTTTCTACATTCTCATGCCGCTTTTCGCGTGGTTCCTATTTGGCGAATCGCTCACTTTCATGCAGTGGCTTGGAATCGGCCTTATTGCCGCGGGGGTCACATGTGTGAGCCTGGGGTCCGCCTAGCAGATTACGGCGGCGTCGTTGTGCGTTCGGGGCGAACCAACGTCGCAATGTTGTTGCGCCATGGCCGCACCCTCGCCTCGGCCACCAGGGCAGAATGACCGAAACTACTCGCCAGGCGCATGCGCATCTGCTCGCGCGACATGAAACTGATCCGATCGCCCGTCACCCATCGATCGGATGCGTAGCATAACCAATGGATCGGAGTGAACGTGCGCTCCCAGTCTTTGAATACAAAAGAGCCGCCCGGAGCGAGGGTCGCTCGAACGGAATCAATCAACCCCTGCCTGAGCTCGGTGGGAACGTGGTGCAAGACGTCCGATAAAACCACAAGGTCGTAGGCGGCCGGTTCCGCTGACGCAACCGTTTGCACATCGCAGCACGTGAATTCGACGCGCCCACGCGGACCCTGATAAAGGCGACCGACGCGCGGAGTGATATCGATCGCGGTGATCCGTGCGTTCGGATATGCAGCGGCAAGGCGCTCCGTCACGGCGCCCTCGCCACAGCCAACCTCCAGAATTCGGGCTGCGTCGGGCGACCAATCGCGCATCAATTCGACGAACGAATCGATGTCGATATACATCGACCGATACGCCTCGCCGATCTGGTGTTCGTACGGTCCAAATAGACGGCGGATAAAGGGTCCCAAGGTCACTTTAAGCCGCCTGCCAACATCGCACGCAATCGCGGCATCAACCGTTCGGCGATTCGAGAATACCTCCAATAGCGGGTCGCTCCCGCGGGTCCCAGCCGGCAGATACCCCACGCTGCCGGTAGGAGGCCGCTGCAATTCCCGGCTGAAGCAGATGCGAGCGCCGCATTGACCGAGATCGACGCGCGCGCCGCGAGTTCGACTTGCCTGGCGTGCGCCCCAACGCTCGGCAGATGCCGCTCGAGAACCGTCCGCATTTGATCGGTGAAATTCGCGATGTTGTTGCCGCCCGTCATCGTGAGGGAGCCGCCATGAATGCGAAAACCAACCGTGACTTGGTCATGATAGTAAACCGGGCCCGCGGCCGCAAGTTTGAGCCACATGTCCCAATCCGCGGTGTACCAAAGACCGGGATCCAATCCGCCGCAGCCCAACC
>JBEKYO010000201.1:0-7884 GCA_049510875.1 Steroidobacteraceae bacterium | reverse complement strand
GAGGTAGATGGTCCCGAGGCCGAGGACGATGCTCGGCAGCAGGCGGCGCTCGGCCGCCATGTCGGTGAACGCGAGGGAATGGAAAAATGCGAGCGTTCCGAACAGCCACGCCACGCCCACCGTGAGCAGGGTCACCAGGAAATACGCAACGGTGGTGCCTTCGCGTAGACGCAAGCCGAGGAGGTGCAGCGGACCGTACACGAGCGCGCCCAACAGCGCGGGCATGGGGGGTTTGTCGCTGTAGAAATGCCCCCCGATGAATACCTTGTCGCCCGTCGATACGAAATCCGTCCGGTCGATCACGAACGACTTCGTCTCGACCAGCGATTGGATGCTCGCCATGCGGCTCTCATCGTTCCAGGTCATGGGCGCGCAATGGGTGGCGCCGATCGCCGTCAGAGCCAATACCAGCGTGAGTCTCCACGCCGGGGTCAGGCTGGCGAGTTTGCGCCGGAACGTACTCAACATGACGTCGTCCCAGTGCTAGAACGATCGGTATTCGCGTGCTCGAAGTCGGAATTGGGCAGGCATTTTGTTCATGATGATTCCGGCTAGGGGTTTAGATTCTCTTTGAAGAAGTGGAGTATCGTCGCGTAGGCGTGTCGGCCGTCGTGCTGGCGGGTCAGCCCATGTTTTGCGCCGGGATACACCATGACGTCGAACGGCTTGCCGAGATCCTGCAGCCGGCGAAACAGCTTCGTGCTGTTCAAAAAGAGCACGTTGTCGTCCGCCATGCCATGCATGACCAACAGCTTTCCGCGCAGGTCCTTGGCGTAGGGCAGCACCGAACTGGCCTCATAACCCGCGGCATTGTCCTGGGGCTTGTCGAGATAGCGTTCCGTATAATGCGTGTCGTAGAGCGTCCAATCCGTCACCGGCGCGCCGGCTGCGCCGGCGCGGAATACGTCCGGCGCCTTGAACATGAGCATCAACGTCATGTAGCCGCCGTAGCTCCAGCCCCATACGCCCACGCGCGACGGATCGACGTACGGCTGCGACGCGAGCCAACGCGCGCCCTGAACCTGGTCGGCGACTTCGACCACGCCGAGGCGGCCGTGAATGGGCGCCTGAAACGCCGTGCCTCGGAAGGCGGTGCCGCGATTGTCGAGTTGATACACCACGTAACCGGCGCGCGTCAGAATCTGAGTGAATGAGCTGCCGTTCCAATGATTGGCGACGCGCTGTACGCCGGGTCCGCCGTAGACCTCCACGATGGCGGGATAGCGCTTCTGAGGATCGAAGTGGCGGGGCTTGAACAACTGGTAATGCAGCAATTGTCCGTCCGCAGCGGTCAGGGTGCCGAATTCCGGGAGCGAATTGTCGGCCAGGTACGGCGCGTCGGGATGCTGGTCGTCCAGGCGGTTCTCGAGCAGATAGGACATGAGCGTACCGTCCGCCCGTCGCAGGCTCACCTGCGGCGGCTGCACGATGCTGTTGAAGGCATCGACATAGAAGCGGGCGTCGGGCGACATCGCAATGTCGTGCAGGCCCGCGTCCTGCGAGATGCGTTGGATGGTGCGGGGATCGGCCGTGTCGAGCGACGTGCTGTAGAGCTGCCGTTCGAGGGGGCCGTCCGCGGTGGCGGTGAAGTAGATCGTGCGCCGGGTCTCGTCGATGGACTTGATGGCGCGGCCGCGAAAATCATTCACGCTCCACTCCCCGGCGGTCAGGCGCCGCAGCAGTCGGCCATCGAGGCCGTAGAGATACAGGTGATTGAACCCGTCGCGCGCCGAAGCCCAGACGAACTCGGGCGCGTGCTGCAGGAAAGTCAGCTCGTCGTTCAAGTCGATCCAGGTGTCGCCGGTCTCGGTGAGAACGACGCGGCTCTTGCCGGTCTTGACATCGGCGAAGAGCAGATCCAACCTGCGCTGGTCGCGGCTCTCGCGCTGGATGGCAACGGTTTTTCCGTCCGGCAGCCAGGTGACGCGAGCCAGATAGATATCGGTCTCGGGTCCGAGATCGAGCCACGTCGTCGAGCCGCTGCGCACGTCCGTCACGCCGAGGCGGACCAAGACGTTGGCGCCGCCCGCAGCCGGGTAACGTTGAGCGAAGGTGGCCACGTTGTCCGCCGCGATCTCGAAGCGTTGCGTGACCTTGACGGGTGTTTCGTCCACGCGTGCGAAGGCGATGTGGGCGTCATCCGGAGACCACCAATAGCCAGTGGTGCGGCCCATTTCCTCCTGCGCCGCGAATTCGGCCATGCCGTTCTTGATGGGGCCCTTGCCGTCGCGCGTCAGCGCCCTTTCCTCGCGTTTGGCGAGATCGTAGGCATAGAGATTCTGATCACGGATGTAGGCGACATAGCCGCCTTTGGGCGAGACGCTCGCATCGGTGGTGAACCCACGGCCATGCGTAATCATCGACAGCGCATCGTGCCCGGATCTGGTGAGATCATAGTAGTACACCTCTCCGGCGAGCGGGAACAGCAGTGCGCGGCCCGATGGGGCGAAGGAATACTCCAGGATGCCGGACAGCGCGGCCGTGCGTTGGCGCTCGCGCCGGTTCAATTCCTCATCCGAGAGTTTCTCCTGAGTGGGCTCGAGCACGCTCGAATCCACCAGCACTCGCGCCTGTCCATCGAGGATGTTGGATTCCCACAGATCGAGCCGGTCCTTGTCGTCGGTTTTGCCTTGCAGATAGGTGACCCGGGAGCCGTCGGGCGATACCTGCAACCCGACGATGCTCGGTCCCGCCAGCGCGGGGGCGTCGAACAGCCGATCGATGGTCAGTTCCGCCGCGTGTGGCGCGGCAGCGACCGCGCAAGCGGCCACGGCGGGCGCGAGGTAGCGGCCAGTCTTGCGTGAATCGACCATGAACGGGACGCCTCTGGTTGAGCGCACTTACGCGAGAAGTCATCTTACAGGCGCGTAATGCGGTAGCACACCTCGGATAGGTGTGTGACTCCGCGCGCCCGCAGGCGCGGCTCGTCCGCCAACACATCTCGCCGGGCCAACTCGCGCACGGCATGATGCGACGAATACAGACGCTCGACATCCTCGCCGTCGACGCAAAACGGGGGTCCCGACATTTGCTTTTGCGGATACTCGAGAGTAATCAGCAACGTCTCGGTTCCCGGCTGAGTGAGCATGGCCAGGTGCTCGACATAAGGCACCCGCAACGCGGGCGCCCACGAGATGAGCGCCGCCCGGTCATAGACGGCCGCCACGGTGCCGAGCAGCGCCCGGGTCACGGCGAACAGATCGCCCCGGTAGAGCTCGAGATCGGGCGCCGAGTACAAATCGAACTCGGGCAAGGTGCGGCGCCGCGCCGGCACTCCGTTTTCCAGGCAGAAGGCCTGCAGCGCGATATCCGACAGCTCAATCCCGGTCACCCTGCATCCCTGATCGCGGAGCCACAGAAGATCGAGGCTCTTGCCGCACAGGGGAACGAGGACGCGGCTGGAGCGAGGCAGGGCGAGCGTGTGCCAAAACCGCCGCAACTGCGTGTCGACCGATGACTGATGAAAGCCAGTCTGGCCGCCGCGCCAGCGCTCATGCCAAAACTGAGGTTGCACGGTTTAGGCGGGCTCCTGGTCCTCGGGATCGCGCGGCAGTTCCCCGCCCTCGGAGCTGTCGTCGGGAATCTTGTGCTGTTCGCTCACCCAGGCGCCGAGATCGATGAGCCGGCAGCGATCGCTGCAAAATGGCCGGAAGACGGACTCATCGGACCATTCCACCGGCCGCCGGCAGGTGGGACATTTGACCATCGTTGCCACGCACGCACCTACCGGATCAAGAGCAGCACGTCAGCAGAAACGGCACGTCCCTCTCCACGTGCGCGGGCCGGCTGGTCGCGTCGGTCCAGTTCAAGAACCGGATGGTGCAGCGGTGTTGGCTGCCGCTGATCTCGGGGAACAGATCGGTATCGGCCGGCAGCGTGACGCGTACCAATTGGCAGGGGTTTTCGCGATCGAACTGCAGCTGGAAAATTCCGCCGATGGCCTCTTCGGATTTGCGCTTGGCGTTCTGGCGAGTGAGCCACAGCAGCTCCGCGATGCTGTCGCACAGGGGCCGGATCAGGGCCAGCCAGCTCGCGAATTCGGCGCCCCTGACCTCGGCCGGCCGGTTGAGCCAGAAGGAATAGTCGGGCAGGTCGAAATCGCAAGTGCCCCCCGGTATTGCGCTGCGGTGCTTGATGGCGCACAAAAACTCCGAATCGCGCAACGGGCCCATGAAATTGCCGCCCACCGTCGACAGATCCTCGCGCAATTTCAACAAGTTCGACATCAGCGAGCGCAATCGGCTGGGATCCACCCCGGTTTTGCTCTGATATTCCTTGAGCACGTTGACGTGGCGCTCCAATTCCTTCAGCACGTCGCTGCGCGAATCGCCGCGCGCCGTGATCGCCAGGATTTCGAGCAGGCTGGCGACCGCGGCGCGGGCGCTCCAGGGGTTGGGCAATTCGCTGTGATAGGTGGCCTGCGTATAGAGAAACTCGAGGCGCAGGAAGGTGCGCATACGCTCGTTGAGCGGCTGTTCGTAGACCACGGGCGCCAAATCGGGTTCGGCCACTGCCACGGTTTCGGGATGAGAGTTCATGGCCCTATTCTGAGGCAACCGTGGGGCCAGGGTAAACCGTGGATTTAGGTTAAGTGACCGTCCGGGCCCCCCAGCGTCTCCGATAAGCACAGATAGCGCTGGTGCAGCTGATCGACCGCGTGCCGCAATTCCGCAATCGTGCCCGCGTTCAGGAGCACGTCATCCGCGGCTTTCAAGCGGCTGGCGCGGCTGGCCTGTGCGGCGACGATCGCCTCGGCTTGCCGCCGCGTTCCCCCGTCCCGGGCCACGAGCCGTTGCACCTGCGTAGGTTCGTCCACATCGACGACCAGCAGCCGGTGAACGCGGTCGCGGCGGCCGCCCTCGACCAATAATGGAATGGCCAGCACTACGTAGGGTCCCACGGCGGCCGCGGCGCGGTTTTCCATGTCGGCTTGGATCAGCGGATGCAGGATCGACTCCAGGTCCCGGCGCCGCTCTGCGTCGGCGAAAATCAGGTCGCGCAGCGCCCGCCGGTCCAGATCGCCTTGCGTCGTCAGCATGTGCGCACCAAACACATGGATCACCTGCGCGAGCCCCGGGCTTCCCGGGACCACGACCGCTCGAGCCGACTCGTCCGCGTCAATGACGGGAACTCCCAATTCGACGAATCGCCGGGCCACCGTGCTTTTGCCGCTGGCGACGCCTCCAGTGAGTCCGATTCGTAGGCGCGGTGGCATGGCCTTAAGTTCTCAAAGGCCCGACAAACGCAGATAACCGCGGACCAGGCCATTGCCGTACATCATCGCGAGCCAGCCGGCGGCGGCCAGGTAGGGGCCAAAGGGCATGGGGGCGGCCCGATCGCGCCCCCGCCATAGGATCATCAGGATGCCGATCAGCGCGCCGGCCGCGGCGGCCAATAGGATCACGACGGGCAATAGCTTCCATCCCAACCACGCCCCCAAGGCGGCGAACAGTTTGAAGTCGCCGTACCCCATGCCTTCCTTGCCCGTGGCCAGGCGAAACAAATGAAATATCGACCAGAGGCTCAAATATCCGCAGGCGGCCCCGATCACGGCATCGCGCGGCGACACCGGCAGGGTGCCTCCGCCGGAGGCGCCGATGAGAACGGCCGCGATCAATCCGGCCCACATCAATGGCAGCGTGATGTCGTCCGGCAGTAACTGATGGTCAACGTCGATGCCGGTGAGCGCAACCAAGGCCCACGTCATCACCAGTGCGCACGCCGTTGCGGGGGTGAAGCCGAAATGCCACGCGACCGCCGCGGACAGCGCCGCCGTGGCCAATTCCACCAAGGGATAGCGCGCCGAGATCGGTGCTTTACAGGCCGCGCACCGCCCGCGCAATACCAGCCAACTGACGACGGGGATGTTTTGCCAGGCGGTAATCGGGGCTTTGCACGCGGGGCATGCCGAACGGGGTACGCTCAACGTAAAGCGTGCGGGGAGATCCTTGGAGTCGAGCATCGTCTGCGCGGCGGCAGGCGGCAAAAACTCGGCCGCTTGCGTGCGCCATTCGCGTTCCAGAATGATGGGCAGCCGATAAATGACCACGTTGAGAAAGCTGCCGATCACGAGGCCGAGCACGAACACCGAGCCTGCGAATAGCACGGGATGGCCCCCGTACAAAGCCGCCAAATCGTTCAGCATGGGCTAGCCGATCCGGCCGACCGCGGGTCTAGCCGACGACTGCGCCGAGTTTGAAGATTGGCAGGTACATTGCAATCACCATGCCGCCCACCAGGACGCCCAAGATCGCCATGATCAGCGGTTCGAGAAGGCTCGACATGCTATCGACGGCATTGTCCACTTCCTGTTCGTAGAATTCGGCGACCTTTCCCGACATCGTGTCGAGCGAGCCGGATTCTTCGCCCACGGCGATCATTTGAACCACCATATTCGGGAACAAGCCGGTGTTCTCCATCGCGCGCTGCAACCGCTGACCCGTGGCCACTTCGTCCTTCATGCGCAGCACAGCCTCCTCATAGACAATATTGCCCGTGGCGCCGGCCACCGACTGCATGGCTTCGACGAGCGGCACGCCCGCGGCGAACATGGTCGACAGAGTGCGCGCAAAGCGCGCGATCGCGGCTTTGACCAGGATGGGGCCGATGATGGGAAACTTGAGCAGGACACGATCGGCCGCCAGCTGCATCTTCTTCGAGCGCTTGAGGAAGTAGAAGAAGGTATAAAACGCGCCGCCGACCAGCAGCGCGACCCACCAGCCATTATGCTGCACGAACCTCGACAAGTTGACCACCATCTGAGTGAAGGCGGGCAAATCGGCACCGAAGCCCTTGAACAGTTCTTCGAATTGCGGAATCACGAAAATCAACAGGATGACGGACACGATGACCGCCACGCACAGCACCGCGATCGGATAGAACAGCGCCTTTTTGATCTTCTTCTTCAGGGCTTCGGTCTTTTCCTTGTAGGTCGCGATCTTGTCGAGCAACGATTCGAGCGCGCCGGCCTGTTCGCCGGCCTCGACCAGGTTGACGAACAGGCTGTCGAAATACAGCGGAAACTTCGCCAGCGACTCGTGGAGCGTGCTGCCGCCCTCGATATTGGCCTTGATGTCGAGCACCAGTTTCTGCATGGCCGGCTTTTCGTGACCGTTGCCGATGATTTCGAAGGCCTGCACCATCGGGATGCCGGCAGACATCATGGTCGCCAATTGACGGCTGAATACCGCGATATCTTCGTTGCTGACCTTGCCGCCGGATCGGAACACGTTGCTCTGCGTCTTGACGCGGGTGGCGGCGACGCCTTGGCGCCGCAGGTCGGCACGCAGCGTGGCCTCATTGGCGGCGAGAGACTTGCCGCGCACCTTGTTGCCGCGCTTGTCCTTGCCTTCCCAGAGAAATTGGGTCTCTTTCTTTGCAGTCGCCGATATCGCCATAGATCAATCCTTGGAAAACGCTTTAATCGATGATGACGCTGTTGATCTCTTCCAGGCTGGTCAGGCCATCTTTGACCTTCTGCAAGCCGGAGCGGCGCAAATTCCAGACCCCATCCTTGGCCGCTTGATCGCTGATGTTCATGGCGCCGCCTCCTTCCATGATGATGCGCCCGATCGTCTCCGTGACCGGCATCACCTGGTAGATGCCCATGCGGCCCTTGTAGCCGTCCGTGCACTGGCCGCAGCCGGCCGCCCTGTATACCTTGACGCCGCTCTCGATGTCCGACTCCTCGAAGCCCTCCTTGCGCAGCGCCTCGGCGGGAATGTCGATCGGCTGCTTGCAGTGTACGCACAACTTGCGCGCCAAGCGCTGCGCGATGATGAGGCTCACGGAGGTCGCGATGGCATACGGCTTGACGCCCATGTCCACGAGGCGCGTCAGTGTCTGCGGCGCATCGTTGGTGTGCAGCGTGGAGAGCACCAGGTG
>JBEKYO010000200.1:0-7900 GCA_049510875.1 Steroidobacteraceae bacterium | reverse complement strand
GAGCACGCCGGCAAATACTACCGCAATCTGTTGGCTGCCTGACTGCCAAGACACGTAGAAGCCTTTGTTCCCTGGCGTGGCGATCTCGGAGAGATATACTGAGACCCCGCCCAACTCGACACCGGCCGAGAACCCCTGGCACAGGCGGCCGAACACCACGACAATGGGCGCGAACAACCCAATCGTCTCGTAGCCCGGTACCATGGCGATGGTCAGCGTCCCCACGGACATCAGCGCCAGCGTCACCAGCAATCCCTTGCGCCGACCCACATGGTCGATGTAAGCGCCGAGAAAGATCGCGCCCAACGGCCTAACCATGAAGCCGACTGCGAACGTCGTCATCGAGAACATCAACGATGCGAATTCGCTTTGAGCGGGAAAATAAGCCCGACCGATGGCGGCGCTAAAGTAGCCAAAGATCATAAAGTCATACATTTCAAGGAAATTTCCGCTCGAGACGCGAATCACGACTTTTATTTTCGATCTGCGTTGTTCGGGTGTAAGCACCTGCAACCCCTTGCCAGCGGCTTAAGTGTCGCTGTGCATTATCCGATGGTCGGCAATGAAATCGTCCAAAATGAAGTTCAACCTACCCCTAAGTGAATCTTCCCTAGGCGTCCGCGACTCAAGCGGCGCCCCATCCAAAATACACAAATACGTCCCAAGAAGCCTACTAATGGCCCCGCCCAACAAGGGTTTACACAGAGAGCCGGCAGCTCTCTCCCATACGAATCCAGAACCAAAGAGAATGACCTTTACCTTCTGTGTACGCTAGCAGACGGACCTGCGTGGAAATCGGAGTCATATTTACGACGCTCGATCTAGCGTGGCGGTGTCGCGCCTGCGGTACGTCAAAAGTATGCGAACCGAAATACCTGCAGTGGACGGCTTTGCGCATTTCGAAATTGAATGGACGGTGCCGATCGATCCCAGGCCGCTCAGCACGCTTCTGCTTTCAATGACGGTGAGCGGAGCGAGGTAAACAATTATGGCTTCAACGATATCCTCACCCTCGGCCGACTCAACATCCAGCAACTCGCCGACCGCCGCGAGCCCGTCGCGGAGCGGTCTATCGAGTGATGAAGCGCGTCAGCGGCTTACGAAAGTCGGCCCCAACACGATGCCGGATACGAGCGAGCATCCCTTGCGCCGGGCGACCAGCAAATTCTGGGCGCCAGTGCCCTGGATGCTCGAGGCGGCAATCGTTCTTGAAATGACACTCGGCAAATATGTCGAGGCAGCCATCATCGCCGCGCTACTGATCTTCAATGCGGCTCTCGGCTTGTTTCAGGAGAGTCGGGCGCAGGCCACCTTAAAGGCGCTGAAGTCACGGCTCGCCTTGAATGCATCGGTTGAGCGAGACGGCCGTTGGAAGACGATTCCGGCCGCAGAGCTGGTCCCGGGCGATGTGGTGAAGCTCACTCTGGGTGGCGTGGTCGCTGCGGATGTCAAGATCACGGGTGGAGAGGTCCAACTTGATCAATCCATGCTCACCGGCGAATCAGTCCCGATCGAAGCCGGCACGGGCATTGCGACATTTGCTGGCGCGCTGGTACGCCGAGGTGAGGCGACGGCTGAAGTGACGATGACCGGGCCGCGTACCAAGTTCGGCCGCACTGCGGAACTCGTTCGGTCGGCGCACGTCGTCAGCTCCCAGCAGAAAGCGGTACTGTGCGTGGTGCGAAATCTCGCTGCATTCAATGGCATCGTCATTCTGCTGCTGGTGTCGTACGCCTACTTTCTCAAGATGCCGTTCGCCGAGATCATTCCGCTGCTGTTGACGGCCATTCTGGCATCTATCCCCGTCGCGCTGCCCGCCACCTTTACCCTGGCTGCATCGCTTGGTGCGCGATCGTTGGCGAAGTGCGGCGTCCTGCCGAGCCGCCTTTCAGCGGTGGACGAAGCCGGAACGACGGATGTTTTATGCGCGGATAAGACCGGAACGCTGACCCAGAACGTGCTGACAGTCAAGAGCGTGGATGCGATGCCGGGGTTCGATGAGGCACACGTTCTCGCGCTTGCTGCACTTGCGAGTTCTGAGGGTGGCCAAGATCCGGTCGATGGCGCGATACGAGCCGCGGCGGCGGCAAAGACAGTTCCCGACGCGCCCAAGTTGGTCATGTACACTCCTTTTGATCCGGCGAAAAAGATGTCGGAAGCGAGCGCAACGGATCCGAGCGGGGCCACGCAACGAATCATAAAAGGCGCCTTTGCCAACATCATCGGCCTGACACAGCCCTCGCCCGCGGGTGCGGGAGCGGCCAAGGTTCTCGAGGGAAAAGGCTTTCGCGTCCTCGCGGTAGCGGCCGGCCCGCCGACGGCACTGAAGTTGGTGGGGCTCATCGCGCTCAGCGACCCGCCTCGTACAGACTCGGCGCAGCTCATTTCAGAATTGCGTGCGCTGGGGGTCGGTGTCGTCATGGTCACGGGCGACGCGCCCGCGACCGCCGGCATCGTGGCACGCGAAGTAGGTATGGAGGGCGACGTCTGTCCTCCCGGACCAATCCCAGACGGCGTTCATCCCAGTCAGTTTGCGGTTTTTGCCGGAGTATTGCCGGAGGATAAATACAAGCTGGTCAAGGCGTTTCAGAAGGCAGGACACACCGTCGGCATGTGTGGTGACGGCGCCAATGACGCGCCCGCCCTCCGGCAAGCGCAGATTGGCATCGCGGTGTCGACGGCGACCGATGTCGCCAAATCGGCCGCTGGCGTAGTGCTGACGGAAGCAGGCCTGGTTGGAATTGTCGCAGCGGTCAAGGAGGGGCGAATCACCTTTCAGCGCATCCTGACCTACACGCTGAACGCCATCATCAAAAAAATTGTGACGGTGCTATTCCTGGTCGCGGGTCTCATCATGACAGGGCATGCGATCTTGTCCCCAATGCTGATGGTCATTGTGATGATCACTGGGGATTTCCTTTCGATGTCGTTGACGACCGACAATGTGCGGCCCTCGCAGAAGCCGAACGCTTGGAGCATTGGGAGGCTAACGGTGGCCGGCGTCCTGTTGGGGATCTGCCTGCTGAGCTTCTGTACGGGAGCTTTGGCCGTCGGGCAGTTCGGCTTGCATCTCGGCGCCGGCGCATTGCAAACCCTCGCGTTTCTTCTCCTGGTCTTTGGGAGCCAAGGGACTATTTATGCGATTCGTGAACGTCGACATCTGTGGAATTCTCGCCCGAGCCTCTTACTGGCGGCATCCTCCATAGGGGATATTGGAATCGCCTCGACACTCGCTATCACCGGAATCGCGATGGCTCCCGTGCCGCCCCTTCTAGTCGCAGGTACGCTCGCTGCGGCGGCCCTCTTCGCGTTGGTTTTCGATCTCATAAAAGTCCCAGTCTTCGCGCATCTCGGGATAGCTGAAAGCGTGGCGATCTTCACGACGGGTAGCCCAAAGAGCAAACCAACTGCGACGAGGCAATCTGCCGCCGAGCAGAGCAATACTCTCTCAAAGGTGTAAAATTGAAGATCAATTCGATGGATTTCCGGGTGCCGCCCGGGGAAAAGGTCGAGCTCCATCAGTGGCCGACCGTAGTAGAGCCATTCTTTAAATCCAAGGAGGAGTATAAGACGCTCCTTGCAACACATGTTGAGCGCCTGAGTTCGCTGCAACAGCTTCTCTACGCGTCCGGCCGGTACGCCGTACTCCTGATCTTTCAGGGTATAGATTCCGCGGGCAAGGACGGCGCTATTCGGCACGTAATGTCCGGCGTGAACCCGGAAGGTTGCGAGGTCTATAGCTTTAAGCAGCCGAGCGCGGATGAGCTCAAACACGACTTTCTCTGGCGCACCACGTGCCGGCTACCGGCACGCGGACGAATCGGTATCTTCAATCGGTCGTATTATGAAGAAGTACTCATCACGCGTGTTCATCCTGAGATCCTGGACACTCAAAACCTTCCAAAACGCGTGCGCGACGAGAAGCATTTCTGGAGGGATCGATATCGTTCGATCGTCGAATTGGAGGGGCATCTGCACCGAAATGGTACTAAGATCATAAAGGTATTTCTTCATTTATCGAAAAGGGAGCAGAAAAGGAGATTTCTCGCACGCATCGATGAGCCAGATAAGAACTGGAAATTCAGTCTCGCGGACATTCACGAGAGAAAATGTTGGAAGCGCTATACGAGAGCCTTTGCCGATTGCCTGGCGGCAACCAGTACACACCATTCACCCTGGTTTGCCGTCCCTGCGGACGATAAAGAGAACGCCCGTTTGATCGTTTCCCAAATTGTGATGGATGCATTGGACAACCTTACGATGGCGTATCCTAAAACGACTGCCAAACGCTTACGAGAATTGGAATCGATCGGCAAAGAACTCGGGAAGTAGTGTCCGCCGCAATGATTCAACGCGGGGATGAGGTAACTCGGCGCATTGGGCAAAAGGAGCCAGGCTACCGCGGTGGCAAACGCCGAAGCGACCAGGGCCGCAAAATGAGCCTGAGTACCAGCACGCCCCGTAATCAATGATTGCCAAGCGGACGCCAGTTGGTCGGCTGGATCAGTTTGATCGTGGTTTAATCGCTTGACCGGTATGGAGCGGGTGGGGGATAAATGGCAGATCGCCCCCCGGTACAGTCCGACATGGTGAAGAGTGTGCGGCAGGCTTGCGCAGATCCCCAAATTCGCGCCACGCGGGGCTGGACACCATGATTAGTGCCTGCATGAAGCGTGTCACTCCCTTATTTGGTACGCTACCTCGCGGACGCGGACTTCGACCCCGATGTGCACTCTGCGCATGGGTTCTCGCCCTTAGCGTGACTGGAGCTGTTTCCGGGTGTGCGGTATATGACACCTACGAGAAATGCGGCTTCCGCGGCTGCCCCGGGGACGCGAAGATCACTGCGGATGTGCGGTCACGGTTAAGACAATGCTGGTTTTTGGAGGCATATGCGATCAGAGTGCAGACGTTGAATCATGTAGTATTTCTCGACGGTGTGGTGACCTCTGGCTTAGAGATCGATACTGCGGAGTCAATCGCGCGTAAAGTCCCGGACGTGGCGCGAGTCGTGAACTCGATCGTAGTTTCCACCGCGCGATGACCGGACCCCCTTGAGACGTTCGTCGTTGTCCGCGTGGATAATGAATCAGGACGGGAGGCGTGATCGCCGCGTCGTCGGCGTCCTTGAAGTAGATCAAGCCGACCGATTGGCCTTGAACCGTTCTGAAAATAAACTGTCAAATCATTATAATGCGATGATTATCTAAACTCATTCTAGCACCCCGATCAACAGTGGGGTGTGGCAGTGAGCCTGTCGCGCCTCATGCCGCCCGCAATGCATGAAGTCATTTTTTCGCTGCGCGGCCGGTGCCGGCGATCATGCAATAATGACCACAAAGGGCTTCGACCCACACGAGGGATGTTTCAGCAGTGGTGCAGCGGCTACGCATTTTTGTGTCGTCTCCCGGAGACGTAACAACCGCGCGGCTTCTGGCGCGCGAGGAGATGATGAGCGCGGTGGCGGACGCGTATACGGCGGTACGCGCGAGCCCCAGGTCCCGCACTGCGACGTTGTGGGAGAGTCTCGGAGCGAAGCTGCGCCGTTAGGCGAATGATGCCCGGAGCGGCGGTCCGCACGGAGAGTAACCGGAGGCAGGCCTCGGCTTGATTGCCGTGGCATGAGTGCCCGGTTGGCAGCGCCGAGAAATGTAGAGTGTGTTGTCCACAACCTGCGGATTTTGTGCAAGTTTCTGTTCGTCAGCGGGTACCGCGCGCATAATCTGGCGTTACGACCAGCGCGGAAACCAAGTGGAAGCAGACTATTTCGGCATCGGCAACCAGTTGAAAGCGAACGCGAAGGGCATCGCTGTCAGATTAGATGAGTACGACGAGAAGCGAGGCCTTGTGACGCGGGCGTCTTCCTTGGTATCCCAATCCGCCACGAGCGCCCGCGAGTTCGCAGTTCGTGGTGGCTCGGCAGTCCTGTCGCGGCGGGTTCCGCCCGGGCCGCTCGGCGTGTTGGTTGTCAACGTCCGTATGCAACCCCTGCGCGCGGCCGCCCAGTCCCTCCGTTTAATGGGTCGTCGATGACCGCCCCGTGTTCTCCGACGCGGCCAGCGCTGGCCTTTCGGATCGGCATCACCGGGGCACGCAGCCTGGATGCGTCACAACTGCCTCGCCTGGCGAACCAGCTTCAGGACATGCTGGGCATCGTACGCCAGGCGATGCAGGATCTCGCGGCGCACGATCGCCGCGTGAGCGCCGTGTATGACCATAGCGCCGGGGCGAACCCTGTTCCGTCCCTGCGCCAGGTAAGCCCATTGGCGCGCGGCGCGGACCGGTTGGCGGCACGGGCAGCGTTGGCTCTTGGCTACACGCTGCACGTGCCCATGCCCTTCCCGCAGGCCGAATACGAGAAGGATTTCGACACCCCGGAAGACCTCGCCGAATTCCGCAGTCTGCTGGCACATGCAGGCGAGGATTTGCTCGCGCTGGACGGTGATCGTGGAGCAGAGACGAACCGTTCCTACGAGGCCGTCGGCCGCTATGTCGTACGGCATAGCGACGTAGTGATCGCTATCTGGGACGGCGGGCCAGGCGCCGGTCGCGGTGGTGCTGCGGATATCGTGCGCTATGCCGCGCTCACTGGTGTGCCCGTGTGGTGGCTGCACGCGACTGAGGATCGCGCCCCCCTGTGGATCGCCGACATCCAAGACCTGCGGTATCCAAGAGCTGCCGCGGAGCGGGCCGAAACGTCCTTACGGGCTTATCTGACGGCCCTTATTCCCCCTCCCGCACCCAGCCACCGCCACGGAATTCCAGGCCGGTTCTTACAGCTGGGACAGAGGCGTCATGTCTCTCCCGTAGATGAGTATTTCGAGGAGCGTGAGCAGAGGCGGCGCTGGCCCTGGCGTGCATATGCCAAGCTGATGCGCTGGGCCTCCGGCTTCGACCTGCCCTGGACCCCGCCGCGCCAGCCAGATAACACCGTGGCGCGCTACTGGTTCGACCGGTATGAGCCCGCCAATGCCCGTGCGTCGGAATATGCTGCGCGCTATCGCTCCTCCTATGTCTGGGTATTCGGCTTGGGCACCCTGGCGCTAATCTTCGGAGCGTTGGCCCTGCTGTTCAGCCTGCTGCATTCGACCGCGGACTGGCAACATGAGGCTTTGCATACCTTGGCCCCCGTCTTCGCGGTGGCGGAGCTTGCTGCGTTGTCACTGATCCTGACGCTCGTGTGCTTGGGCATGCGATGGGATTGGCACGAGCACTCCATCGAATACCGGCTGCTAGCGGAGCTATACCGCAAGCAGCAAGCGTTGGCGCCGCTCGGTTGGGCGCTGCCCATCACCGCGGTGCGCGGCATGGCGACCGCGGACCGACCCACGCCGGACCGCGCTGTCTGGGTTGCGTGGCTGTTCGCCGCGGAACAGCGCGCTGCGCCGCCGCCGCGAGGAGAATTGGCACAAGCGGCGCAAGGCACGCCGCGCAGCGCGGTGCTGGACGTGCTGATTGCTGAACAGCGCAGCTACCACACCGACCGATGGAAGATGGCCGAAGCGGCCGGCCATACGCTGGCGCTCTGGGGTGAAATCCTGTTTGGCTCCGTGTTCCTTTGTGTGGTTGTGAAGCTAGTGCTGGCGGATCTGTTCGATGCGCCGGGCTGGGCGGTCGTTTTCGGCTTTCTTGCGACCGTGCTGCCCGCAATCTCTGCCGGGTTCGTCGGCATTCGCGCCTATGCCGAGTTGCAGCTCATCGCCGAGCAATCACACCATATGGCGGCAGAGTTGGAACGAGCGCATCGGCGGGTGGAAAGGCTCGACACGACGCGGCCTCTGGTCTCGCAGGATCTCGGCACAGAGGCAGCAGCGGTAGCGACACTCATGCTGCAGGATTTGGAGGGCTGGGCACGACTGTTCCGAGTGAAGGGAGTGGAGCCAGGGTAGGGGGCCTGTGT
>JBEKYO010000199.1:0-7940 GCA_049510875.1 Steroidobacteraceae bacterium | reverse complement strand
AGCGACAATCTCGCGCAATCCTCGCACCTCGATCATCCCCTGCGCTCGACTTAGCCTGAGTTCTCCGCTTTCCATTCCTCCCCGCATCCGCCAATTTCGCCCGCTTGCATCCCGTTCCCGAACAGCGCTAAAGTAGATTTACACTAAATAGTCGGAACCCGATTCGTCAATGACGCGCAACATTCCCAGTTTATCGGCGCGCGAATCCGATATCGCGACATAGATCTTGCGCCGCTCCAGCGACACCTCGTATCCGCTGTTGGCGATGCAAATCACCAGTTTTTTTACCGCTCTTGCCATGGCTTCACATGCCAATAAATCGCTTGATCTTGAATTCGCGCCTACCGATGCCGGTAGCTTCATACCAGTGCAACTCTGCCTTAAATATGCCTCGGCCTTTCCGTCGAAGATGAATTTGCGCCTCGGGGGTGAAGGACTCCGATAACGACCGCAAGACCATCGGTGTTGGCGTGTTTTCGTGGGACGAGGGCTGAAATTCTCTAGAAACCCAGTCAAGAGCAGGGGACTACGCGATCCTCGTGACGGTCCAGGGCTGATTTCGGATCGCGCACTCCTGGCGTCGTCGTGCTGCCTTTTTTTGAATTACGAGACGCCGCGGATTGTCGGCAATTCCCCATTCTTTGATTTCCTCCAATGATCGAAAGCAACCGAGACACGTACCATTGTCATCTAGGCAGCAATTTCGTACACACGGAGATGACATTGTCATGTCGGTATTACCCATATAGGAAGGATATCCATTGCAATTGGCCCAATGATGGATTTGACTCCAGGGTGCGAGGAGTGTCTCGGCAATGGATCACAGGAACTGGGGCTCTAGAATACAATGTTCGTGATTTGAGACATTGATCTGCAACGACGCCTGGGCATGCTTTCGATGTCAATTGTGCCGTTTGTTGAATTGAGCTTATTGATCTCGCGAGGCCTTTGCCCGCCAATTTTGATGAAGGTTCTGCGACAGGCTCACGACAGCGATGCTCCCGTCGTTAGCGCTCCCTTAGACTTTCACGCCCGGTTTCGATGGTACTCCACAGAACCCGACCCTGCCTCGGTAGACGCGCACGCGCCGCGAGTTGGGTGAACCCGAAGCTTGATACAGTTTGAGGGTGTTGCCGTGCATGTGAATTCTCCGAACCTGTGAACTTATGAATTCCCGGTGTCTGGTTGAATTTTGACTGATTGAGCGAGGGCATCAGCCGGCGGATTTGCCGCCATCAACAGAGAAGATCTGCCCGGTCACAAAGGAGGCAGCGTCCGAAGCCAGGAACACAATCATGTGGGCGATTTCCATCGGTTTGCCGACCCGGCCCAGCGGCACGCCGGAGACCAGCGCGGCCTTGTTCTCGGCAGTGCCCGTGAAGCGATCGAGCATGCCGGTGTCGGTCGGTCCCGGCGCCACCGCATTGACGCGCACGCCGCTCGGGGCCGCTTCCAGCGCCGCTGACTTGGTGAATCCCTCGACGGCGTGCTTGCTGGCCGAGTAGACCGAGGCGTAGGCCACTCCTTTATGGCCATAGGTCGACGAAATATTGATGATGCTGCCGCTCTTCTGAGCGGCCATCACGCGTAGCTCGTGCTTGACGCTGAGCAGGGTGCCGAGCACGTTGGTGTCGAAGGTGACGGCGTAGCTCTCAGCGCTTTGATTGACGATCGGCCCGGGCTGACCCTCGGTGCCGGCGTTGTTGACGGCCGCATCGAGGCGGCCAAATCGGGCGACGGCTTGGTCGATCAGACGCCGCACCTCTTCGTCGTGCCGCACATCGGCCTGCACGAAAATGGACTCGGCACCCAGCTTCTGTAATTCGACTTCGAGTGCCTTACCTTCCCTCTCACGACGGCCGGAGACGACCAGACGAGCGCCGGTCTTGGCGAAGGCAAGGGCGGCGGCACGGCCGATGCCGGTGAGGGCGCCGGTAATAAGAATGACCTGGTTATTCATGACTGACTCCTACTAGGTATGACTGGACGGTGCGATCTGCAGCTGCAAGAGTTCATCGCTTTGCCTTCCGGACGCGGCCCGCCCGACGTAGGCCAGCCGCTAGAACCGCGGCCAGCGCAAGCGTCATGACTACAACCCCGAAATCCTTGCCGATGATGAGGATGTTTCCATGCCGAGCAACCAGCACCCCGGCGGCGATCGCCGGCACGCCCATGGATAGATAGGAAACGATGAACACAATGGATAGCAGGCCGGCCCGCTCGTGAGGCGCGCTGAACGGCACGACGCTGCGCATGGCGCCTTGGAAGCCGGTGCCGAACCCTATACCCGCGATGGAAGTACCGGCGAAAAACACCGCGATTGCGTGATGCGATAGCGACCAGACGGCAACGCCGACGCCCGCAGCCAGCATGGATGCGCCGAATGTCATCATGGCGCGCGGCTCGCGGTCGTGCAGTACCAGCACTGCCAGGCCAGCGCTGGCTGCCAGGACGAATAGAGCTAGGCCACCGAGAAGCGCCGACCCCACGCCGAGCATGCCTCGCAGCAGCATCGGCCCCAGAGCACCATAAAAGCCCGCCAGCGCCCACGACGCCACCAGTACCGGCAACGCCAGCAGCAGCGGCGCGCGTGCCGCTGCGGGGAGATTCAGTTGTGGCCTGAGCGAGGCTAGCGCTCCGGGCGCCGGCGCGATGGTATCCGCCATCAAGGCGACGCCGATGCCTTGCAGCACGAAAATCACGCCGAGCAGGGCGTAGACCAGGTGGGTAGGCGCCGGCAGGTACTGCACCATGTAACCGGAGAGCATGCCGCCCGTCGCCGTGCCGAAGGCCGGCGCGACGGCATTGGCGGTGGCGCCCCGCGCCTTGTTCAGGTCGATCATTCCGGCACCGACAGCGCCCACGGCCGCGCCCGTAGCCAGCCCCTGGATGATTCGCGCGAGCACCAGATCTCCGACCCCGCTCGCCGCAGCGAATATCACCATGGTCGCCGTCTGCGCCGCGAGCGCGGCAATCAGCACGGGGCGGCGGCCAAGGTGATCGGACAACCTTCCGACGAAGATCAGCGCAACCAATACGGAGATCGCATAGATACCGAAAATGACCGTCACCGTGATGGGGGAAAAACCCCATTGCGCCTGATATGACGCGTAGAGCGGCGTCAGCGCGCTGGAGCTGGCGAGAAACGATACGGTGATCGAAGCGAGCAGGTAGAAAGCGGCGTTTCGCGACAAATAGCCATTTTGCTCAATGACTTGGACGGATTTGAAATAGCTGGAGACTTGCATCATGGCAATGGGCTCATCCTGTTCGCAATACCAGACAGATCGGTCTGTTGGTTGCAATCATACAGACCTGTCTGTTAAAGTCAAACACATGACTAGAAAGTCTTCTCCGCAGGATCGCCGCCCGGCACGGGAGCGCTTGCTCGCCGCCGCGGACGAGCTGTTCTATGAAGAAGGAGTGAACCTCGTCGGCATCGACCGCGTGATCGAGCGCGCCGGGGTGGCCAAGGCCTCTCTTTACGATTGCTTCGGTAGCAAGGAGGAGCTGATCCGCTCCTACCTGCAACTGCGGCATGAGGCACGGCAAGTCCGGGTGCGTGAGTGGTTGGCTCGGTGTGTCACCCCAAGGGAAAAGATCCTCGCGGTTTTCGACTCGATGGCGGAAGCCGCGGCGAAACCGGATTTTCGCGGCTGCGCCTTTGCCAGGGCCAGCGCGGAAGCCCGGCCGGGCAGCAGCGTGAAGGCTATGTGCGACGAGTCGCGCGCCTGGAACCTCGCCCTGTTTGCCAATCTTGCCAAACAAGCCGGCGCCGCCAATCCGGATCGGGTGGCGCTACAGCTCAGACTGCTCTACGACGGCGCGTCGGTGTCGGCCCACGTTGACACAAGCAGCATTGCGGCGGCCACCGCACGCGCCATGGCGGAGATGGTTCTGGATCAAGCGATCCCAAAATGCCCGTAGGGCTGGCCCTGTGCCATCGCGATGCCGTCCTTGAGGTAGTTAGTCATTCGAGCAACTGTGAGAGTTTCAGGCATTGGCCCGTACCAGCCGTGATTCTGCAGCGTCATCATCACGGCCGCGTCTGCGGGGAACTCGGTGGTCAACCGGAAGAACGCGCTCCACACCTAAGCGTCCGGGTGAACGTGCGATCCGAGCAGATTGACAATCAGGCACCGACCTTGAATTCGATGCCTGTCGTCCGGCCAGTTGTTGATGACTTTGCTCGGTCTAAGTCAAATCTCAGATCTGAGCGAGGCCTCCATCCACAAAAAGTTCTGCTCCGTTTATGAAACTGCTGTCACTCGACGCCAAGACGAGATCCGATCGGGCAAATCGGGGGGACAAACTTATTCGCATATGTCGGGGACAATCCGCTCACCGAGACCGACCCTTCCGGACTATGCGACAATTCCTGGGGTTACAGTCCCCTAGAGGGGAGGAGCGATCGGATATGGGCCCGGTGCTGGAACTTCGCAGACGATTTCCAACACGCAGATCTATCCGTGGTCCAAATGATATTGCGGCAATACATCTTTAAATCACTTAAGGCCCGCTCTTTTGCATGCTTGGCGCTGATTTTATCGGGAATTGGTGTTTCTGGATGGGGGTTTCAATACGCATCCAGCGACTCGGATCTTGGGCGCGTGATAGGCGGGCTTGGTCTTGCAGTGGGACTTGGTGCAGGGACTTTAATCGATGCAAGGTTCAGGTGCCCTAAATGCAATTTTCAGCTTTCTCGCAGAATTAGCGTTGGAATGCTGAGTCTATGCGACCAGTTGCACCGCCTACAGGAAGCAGTGGACGAGTGCACGCGGCTCATAGATACCTATCGCGGTGGGGCGAGGGCGCGCTACTACCGCGCGTGGGCTTACGAAGGCCTAAAGAACTATGAAGCCGCGCTTGCCGATTACAGGCCGATTGCCGACGATGCTTCCGATAGCGACATTCGGGCGGGCGCGGTGATCAACATTGGTCACATCTTTGCGCTGCGCGGTCAAAACGCTGACGTACTTGATACTTTCCAAAAATACCCGCTCGTCTTTGATACCAATGTGCAAACACCGGAACATTTGGCGATAGTCTACAACAATCGTTGCTTCGCTTATATGAAAGGGGGTGAGCTTGAGAAGGCGCTCGATGATTGTACGGCATCTCTGAGATATGGTCGTCTGCCAGACGCGCTCCAGAAGCAACAGCAGCTGCAAAAGCTATTAAGCTCGCACACAACTTAACGGTACTAGCCTGCATTTCTCACCCCCTGCCTGATTTTCCGGTCTGCGGCCGGGGTGCTGATTGAGTTTGCAGGGTACACCGGCGGGTAACGATTTGAATCGGTAAGGGGCATTTTTCAGCGACAGCTTCGCTGCGCCGCAGATGGCTTGGATTTTCGGTTTTCTGGTGATTGTGTCTGGTTCGTGGGGGCGGCTTATCGCGCCGCGGCGCTCAGGGCGTGGAAGGCGGCAATGAACTCGCGCTGGTTCGGGTGCGCCTCGCTCATCGCCAGCTTTACGCGGCGCACGCTCACCGTGACGACCGCGCCGATCTTCAGCAGCTTGAGCCGGATCGTATTGGCACAGGCTCGCGCCAAGTCGGTGTTCTTCAGTCCGATGCGGCGCAGCGCATGCATCAGCACGTAGGCGGCCGAGGCCAGCCACAGCCGTAACTGGTTGGCGCGGAAGGTCGCGGCCGAGAGTCGATCGGCGAACAGATCGAGCTGCGCTTCTTTAATCCGGTTCTCGCACTCGCCACGAGCACAGTAAAAATCCTCGTACAGTTCACGGGCCGGCCATTGTTCTTTCGATAGTGAGGTCACGATAAAGCGAGGATTCGATTTGTCCCCGGTTTGCTCGGCCTTTGCGACGACGCGGCGGCGTCGGCACCAGCTCTTGCGCGTGCGATACTTCAGTTCCTTGAAGCGCCGTGCCGGCCTGTGGGTCTGCCGCGACTCCGCCTGGGCGGCGCGCAACTGCGCACCGATCGAGCGCACCAAGCGCACGTTCTTGGCCAGCCCAAACACGTAATCTACCGCGTTTTGCTCGCACCAGCTCATCAACTCCTCGCGGCAGAAGCCAGAGTCGGCGCGCAGGATAATCTTCACGCTGCTCCAGCGTTCGCGGATCTGACCGACAATGCGCTCCACTTCTTCGCACGCGCCGGCCGCCCCGTCGATATTCGCGCGGCGCAGCTTCGCGCACAACAAATGCTCGCCCGCAAAAATGTACAGCGGCAGGTAACAATAGCCGTCGTAATAGCCGTGAAAGAACCGCCCCTCCTGATGGCCGTGCAGCGGATCATCGGTCGCGTCTAGATCCAGAATGATCTGCCGCGGTGCCCGGCGATGCGCATTCAGATATAAATCAACCCACAGCCGCTCAATTGCCAGCGCGTCGGGACGGATCTTGTGATACCGGCTACTGCCCCCGCACTCGTGCAGTTCCAAGCGGTTCAGCGTGCTCTTGCCGGCCAGTGCCGCGCAATCGGCCCGCCGCTTCGGTTCGAGCTTCCCCAACAGCGTGCCGAACACCGCATCGTGGCGCAGGCTCTCGTGGTCGTTCAGGTCTTCATACCCCAGCGCCATCCCGAACACCCGTTGTCCGATCAGCGTCCGGACCGCGTGTTCGATCAACTCCGGATTGCGCTCATCGATAAAGCATCCGGCCAGCCGATCGATTAATCCGATCGCCTCATCCGCCCGACCGAGCAGCAACCCCCCAGCATCCGAGCTGACCGTCCCGCCGTCGAACCCCGCCACCACTCGGCGTCGTTCTACGCATGAAAATTGGAGCTGTTCCGCGTTACACTGTGTCCGCATCGGGTCTCTCCTCTGGGTTGTGATAACTCGTTCTCGCAAAACAAGTTTCTCCCAATCAGAGACTCGATGCATCCCCTATCCGTGAGATTTCCGGGCTAGGAGAGTACCCGGATCCTGGGGGTACGCACCGCACAACGGCGTCGGGTTGAGCGTCAAGCGTGAGGTCAAACAACGAGATCTGCCACAGAACGAGCAGTCGGCTGCCGCTTCCCTGTTGCCCCAATGATTGTCGCTGCCCAGCGCGGTTTGTTATCGACTTCCTGCCAGCGGATAGCCAGCGTGTGCGGAGAAATGGCTTTCAAATCAACCGAATTCGCTATTTGGATCCCGTCCTCTCTCGCCTATTCCCGCCGAGCGCGAGGGCTTTGATCCGTCATGACTCGCGGGGCCTATCCGGAGTGTTTGTGCCCTCCCCCACGAATGCTGAATACCTGGCCATCCCGTACGCCGACCTGCGTCGACCGCCGATTACGCTGGCCGAACTCGAACGGGTTCGAACGCAACTGAGCGCCAAACAGGATGTCCTAAACGACAATCACGACCTTCGACCGATGACTCACGGCATTCGCGCTCACATCGACACCTGCCGCACGCATTGATAAAAAGGTCGAAACGTGTAATCCCCTGATTGCTTCAGCCATGCGCTAAACTGGGGCCGGCAGGTATTTCGGCACGAAGAGGAGTCATACGTGGAAACACGTCATCGCATTGCTGTAATCTTGTGCGTGGGGATAGGCCTAGCGTCGCCGCGGCTCACTGTGGCGCAGTCTTCTCCGGGGCTGGGACAAGAGATGAGTCATGCAGATCGCGAGCCGCCCGGACTGCATGACTTCGATTTTTTATTCGGGCGCTGGCAAGTCCATCATCGAAAGCTGAAGCATCGCCTAGTCAACAGTCACGAGTGGATCGAATTCGAAGGGACATTATTCTGCCAGCCACTGATGGGTGGCTACGCAAATGTCGACGACACCGTGTTCGAAGTTCCGGGCGGCACTTACCGCGGCGTAGCTCCCCGATCATTCAACGCCAAGACGGGGCAGTGGTCGATCTGGTGGATGGACAGCAGGACGCCACTTGGTCCGATGGATCCGCCGGTGAGAGGCAGCTTCCACAATGGCGTAGGAACGTTCTATGCGAACGACGATACCGAAGACGGGAAACC
>JBEKYO010000198.1:0-7982 GCA_049510875.1 Steroidobacteraceae bacterium | reverse complement strand
ATAGTAGCCGTGCGCGGGCGTGAAGGTCGGAACGGCGGTCGCAATCGAATACACGGCTGTTCCCACCAGGCTGGGCGAGTCGCCGGTGGCGACGGCGATCGCTTCCAGAGTCTCGTTGGCGCTCACACTGATGGGACCGGAGTACGCAGTCGACGAGGTCGTCGGCGTCGTGCCATTGGTGGTGTAGTAAATGGCGGCCCCACTGATGGCATCGTTGATCGTGACCGACTGCGCACCGGGGTAGCCGCCCGCGGCGGGCGTGAAGGTGGGCGTAGCCGTCAGCGGCGGCGCCGTCGAGGTCGACACGTAGGTCCAGTTCAAAATCGTTTGCGTGGCGGTGGCGCCCGGTCCGGACGGACCCGGGGCGAAACCAGCGGCGGTAAAGCCCACGTAGGCATAGCTGGAACCGACCACCGAGGGAATGTTAATGGGCGTGGACGTGGTGAACGTGCCGCTGGTCACGGTATCGATCAGGGCCAAGGTCAGGGTGGTGCCGTCGTAGGTGATGTGCGCGTGCATGATGTCCGCGCTGTGCAAATTGATGGGGGACTCCGACATGTCGACGGAGGGCAGAGTCGGCGAGGCGCCGTCGGTATAGAACCCGGTGGAATCAATTCCTTCCCCGGCATCATCGTATATATCAAACTTGACCGCGACGCTCGAGGGGATCCCGGCATAGCCGAGACCGCCGCTCGCGGCGCTGCCGACGGTAGTCAGTCCGGCGGGCGCATTTTGCAGCGTGAACGTGAACCCCTCGCCAACGGAGGAGGCCTCGGAGAAGTAGAAGTCCGTGGTGAAGGTCTGCACATTGACGGGGGTGTTGGACCAGGCCGCCGAGTCCTGCGCGCCGCCGCCCGCAAGGGTCAATTGCAATCCATTGTTCACGAGCTGAACGGGGCCAACGAAGCTCAAACCGCTCGCCGACGTGAAGCCGGCCCCCTCATTGATCAAGATCGATCCACCGCTGTCGATGGCGTAGTAAGCGGATCCTACGCCGCTCACGGTATAGCCCGGCGCCTGGGCAATGGCATTCAGCGTTTCACTGGCGCTCACGTTAATCGGGCTTAAAAACTGCGTGGACTTGGTCGTCGGCTTCTTGCCGTTGGTGGTGTAGTAGATCGTGGCGCCGGGGGTCGAATCGGCGATCGTGACTAGCTGGGCACTGGAGTAGGCAACCGCCGCCGGTGAGAACGTCGGCGGCGCGGTCGCGGCTTGCTTGAAGGTGGCCGACGCCTGATTGCTGATCGGCAACGTGCCCGAGATGGCGACGGCATTGATGGTCTGGGTCGTGGTGACCAAGATGGGGCCCGAATACGGCGTCGATGAGGCGCTCGCCGGCGTGCCGTCCGTCGTGTAATAGATGGCGGCGTCCGGCGAAGAGTCGGTGATGGTGACGCTCACGGAGGTTGTGAAGGTGCTCGAACCGGGCGTAAACGCCGGCGTGCTGGTCTGGGTGCCGGAGAGCAACCCGTAGAAATCCAGGATATTGGTGGTTGCCACGTACACCATGCCATTGGCAACCGTCGGTACCGCATGCGGGTTGAGGACGCCGCCGATCGAGTCACGAGTGGCATTGGTGGCGCTCGAGTACAGAGTCGTGGCCACGTTGCTGGCGTCGTGCGCCAGCAATAAGGTTGAGGAACCAGCGACGTTGACCGCCCACACGATGCCCTCCGTGGCGCCATTGGCCGAAATCGTCGGGGTGACGCCGGGATAACCGCCTAGTTCGGTCGAGGTGGTGGGCGTCGTGGAAAGCGAGCCGTTGGCGAGCGTAAAGGATTTCAGATAGTCGTACACGCCCCAGTAATACACATTGCCATTCCAATAGGCGGGCGCACTCCACGCGCCCGTCGAGGCCAAGGGACCCGAGTTGCCAACGGCATCCGGCAAGAATTGGACGACTTGGTCCCCCGATGCGTTATAGCCGCCCAGATTGTCGCGATCGAGCAAGTACAGCGTGCCGGTCTTTCCGGTCTGGACCAGCAGATTCGGATAGGCACCGGTGGTCTGCGCCGGAAGCACCAGTGCCCCACCCGACCCCTGATCGCCATCATGGGTCGCGAGAATGGCCTGCACACTGGGCGTAAAGTCGTCCGTCACGGTGGGCGAGCCGTTGGTCAAATCGAGATTCAAGACGCTGTCGCCGAAGTCCATGCTGGTGGTGTACGGAACCGCACCGGTAAAATCGCCGTTACCGGTCGCGACGAACATGCGTCCATACGGAGCATTCACGGGATCCAGCTGATCGGCCGCCAGGCCGGCGCCGTACATCCACACGCCCCCGCGATTGCCGTCGGGCGAGGTGCAAAACACGCCGGTCTGGGTCAAGGCGTTGTCCGTAATCGTATAGCCAAAAATCCAGCCGTGCCAGTATTCCTGGTTGGCCTCGGTGCGAGAACCGAAGCCGAAGTAAACGACGCCGTTCAACAGCAGCAGCGCGGTGTTTTGCTTTTCGAATGCCGGGGTAAAGGTGAGTTCACCCCCGACGGCGTCCCCGGCGGTACCCGGCACGCTGCCCAGAATGACCATCGGGGGAACTTTCTCGCCACCCGTGGTCACATCCAGGGCATGCAGGCGATAGACCGGCACATTGTTCTCGAGACTGACGCTCACCACGTACATGATTCCCGCCACGGGATCGATCACCGGCGTGCTCGTGACGCCCAGTCCGCCATAATTCTGAGCGCCGGCAGCCGCTCCATGCGGCGCATCCAACAACGACGCCTTCCATGCCGGTGCCGCATTGGCACCGACGTTTGAACCCGCATCGAAGGCATATACCCAGTCGGAGCGGGTGGCCACTAACACGAGTCCGTTGGGGTGAGGGGTTCCAAGAGTCGTGATCGGCCCGGCCAGAACCAGCGGCTGTGCGCTCACCGCCCCGGCCACCGTCTGCGAAAATAATTTGCCGAACGTGGCCGCATTGACGTTCGAGGTCGTGAGAATCGTCTCGCTGAGATTTTGGCCCGTGCGGCCAATGTCGTTTTGATAGGTCGTCACGCTGACTTGAGCGCTCGCGATCCGGGCGGCCGAGATGCCGAGCGCCGCCAGCAAAACTAGTGCGATGCGCAAAACATGTTTCGATGCGCTGCAACGCGATTCACGAACGCGGTTTTCATGAACGAGGTTTTTTGATGGCTGCGTAACCGCACGATCCCGTTGCCACCCACCGGCATCCCTTTTCCCAGTCATGTTCTTTACTCTCCGCAAGCATTCCCTGTCCACGAACCCCAATCGCGTCCCCTCGGACTTCCATCACATTCGAGGCACATTAGTGAGGTCGCGCGCGCTCGTCAATGAATATGACTTTGCGTCAGCGGCAAGGCAATCTTATGACAGGCGCATGTCGATCGCGCACGGCGCTCGAGTATTACATAACGCAAATTTTTCCGGGGTTCGATGAGCGCCCGTTGCAGTCGCTGAGAGGGAGGGCGTCCGCTGCGGTGCGATTATCCGCAGACAACCACTGGTCGCGCAGCGGTCGCCGCGGCGCGCGGTGAGGTGGTGCTTACTGGCGCGAGTTTTTTTTCAGCGCCACCGACCACTCGCGTAATTTTTCCGGCGCGATGCTGGTAAAGCCCGGATCTTTCCTCGACTCGTCCCAGAGTTCAATGGCGCTGGCGCCAAGCGAAATAGCGTACTGTATGGTGCCATCCCAATCGAGTTGACCTCCCTGCAGCCATTCTGCTCTCGGGTTTGCCGTTTGGAATTCGACCGGCGGCCCCAATTGTTTGATGAGGTCCGCCGTCTCGCCGATGCCGCGCTGACCCATGCTTTGTTCCCGGCTCGCCAGGGCATGATTGCTGAGAATCGCTCGTGCGCCCAAGGCTTGGCGAAAAGCCGACATCACTTGAAAGTCGACCTGCCTGTCGTGCACCGGCTTGCCATTGTCGATCCGCCGGTAGCCGCCCACCGGAAAGTCGATCGAGGTGGTGCGCCATCCGGTGTAGTCATTCGCGGATTGCATGAGGCAGTCGCGGTAGGCGGCATCGGAAAATCCGGCCTTCATCAGATTCTCGACGGCTTCGACCTCTTTTTCTTTCTTATCGCTCACGTTCATGACCGAGGGTTCGTCGGTCACCGAGGAGCACGAGGTGTTCGTGACTTCACGTATCAGCGGCTCGGCGTCGTATTTCTCCGCCAGCTTCGATTGAAATGCTCGCCACGCTTGCCGATATTCCGCGCTCCAGAATCGGCCGATGGAGATGGACTTGTCCTTGTGCACGATGGCAACGGCCGGGGCACCCAGATTTTTCACCCAATCCGGCGAGTCGGCACCCTGCCATATGCGCAATTTCACCGCGAGCGGCGTCTGCGAGTGCTGCCGGTTGTAGGACCTGACGTCGGCCAACGCAGATTCGAGCGCGGCGGTATCGAGCCTGTCCGGGCTGGGCTGCAACTGTACCCATTTCAGGTTGACGATCACCGCGTCGAAAATACCCGGGGGCAGGGCCTGGATTTCATCGAGCGAATTATTGGGAGCTTGGTCGGGCCTGTCGACGGACAGACGGCCCCGATTCATCAACCCGTGAATTTGAGGCTTGAGCTGTTGCGCGTGCAAGGGCTGGCTTAGCGCAACCAGGGAGAGAAGGAGGACGTCCACGAGGCCGATGTGTTTCATGTGTCGTATCCCGGGTTGGCCCAACCAAAAGGCAGCGCGCAGCTTAAGTTAACTTATATTTGCAACCCGCGTTTAAATCAAGCGGCAACCACACCCATTGACGAAGCGGCAACCACGCCCGCAAACGAAGCGGCAACCACAACCATTGACGCCGCCGCCGTGCGGGCTCCTGCGCAGGTCACTCCGCAGCCTTCACACTCGTTCCATCCTTGAAGGTCATGAGCTCTATGTCGAAAGTGGGCTTCAAATTCTCAAACCCCGTATCCCAGAGATTCATCTGGGTCTCCATGGTCTTGTTGACGGCGACCGAGAAGTCATGTTCAAAGCTGGTGTGTTTTGCGGGAATGCCGCCGTCATGCGACCAATTAAGGTCGATCAGGTGATTCCCGTACACATCGGCGAACTTGATGACGCCGGTCACTGCCTGAATGTCCTTGTCGGTTTTGTTGTCATAGAGGATGTCCAAAACCACGATCTTGCGGTCTTCCTTGAGCACCTCGTCGGTTTTCGACACCAGCGTAATGGACAACATCTTGGCAAATTCCTGCTGTTTTGCCGTGTGTTCCGCGTCGATTCGCTTGTCCCGCTCGGCCGCACTCGCCTCGTCGTTCTTGCGCTTGGCTTGCCAGTCGTATTGTTCCTTCAACGCCTGCTCGACCGTTACTCCCGGCGGAAGTTGCTTGCCACCCTCGGTGTTTCTGGAGGTCCAATCCTCGAGTGCCTTCAATTCATCGACGGAGAACGTATGCTGCACGCGCGCGCGCTGCTCGGCCGTCAATTTGGCCATTTCGAAGTTCAGCGGGTTCGAACACCCGGCCAGAAGTACGGCTGCGGCGAACAGGCCTATCGATCCGCCCCTCAATGGTCCCAACACTCCCGATGCATTCATATCAATTTAATCCTCTGACGACGGCGTTTCTTTCAGCGGCAAGATCGATCGGCTCAATAATATTGAAATGATATTGAGATGACAGCCGGGAAGGTGGAGATTTGACAGAACTCATCGGTGATCGCTGGCAACGGATGCTTCCTACGATTGCGATCCGGTTATGGTCGCCGAAGCCGCAGGCCTTGGCAAACCGGCTCTCGCGGTATCGGTCGGGTGTGGCTTCAGCGGCGGCTCGCCTTCATGATGCGGCCCTTGTCGCGCTGCCAGTCGCGGTCCTTTTCGGCGTTGCGTTTGTCGTGCTGCTTCTTGCCCTTCGCGAGGCCGATCTCGAGTTTTGCGCGGCCGTCCTTCCAGTAGAGTTCGAGCGGCACGACGGTGTAGCCACGCCGCTCGACCGCGCCGATCAAATGATCGAGCTGGCGTCGGTTGAGGAGTAATTTGCGCGTCCGCGTGGGATCCGTGTCGACGTGCGTGGAGGCCGAATTCAGGGCGTTGATGTGCGCGCCGAACAGGAAGGCTTCGCCGTTCTTGACGTAGACATAGGCCTCGGCAATTTGCGCCTTGCCGGCGCGCATGCTCTTGACCTCCCAGCCCATGAGGGAGATCCCCGCCTCATAGCGCTCCTCGATGAAGTAGTCGAAGCGCGCTTTGCGGTTGACGGCGATCGGGGGCGGTTTGTCCTGGGTGTTCACGGGACGGGAAGTCTACCGACTTGCCGGCGCCGCCGCCTGCGCTTCGCGCGTTGTGCGAGAATGGCCTGGTGCGGGGCGTTGCGCCGCCGGAGTAGAGCTTGCAGGTCATCGAACGCAGCGCCATCGTCACCTATACGGCCGCCCAAATGTTCGCGTTGGTCAACGACGTCGGTCGCTACCCCGAATTCCTGCCCTGGTGTGCCGGGGCCCGGGTCGCGGACGAGCCGGATGCGCGCCGGGTGGCATCGGTCACGATCGCGCGCGGCCCGCTGCGCACCGAGTTCACCACCCGCAATACCCTGGTGCGGAACGCGCAGATTCTGATGGAACTGGTCGACGGACCGTTCCGCAGCCTGGCCGGCGCCTGGCATTTCGTGCCGATCGGCGAGCGCGGCTGCCGAGTGCGGTTTCGCGTCGAGTTCGAATTCAAGCACCGCCTGGCCGAGGCTGCCTTGGGCGGTGCGTTCGAAGCGCTGTGCGGCTCCATCGTGGACGCCTTCGCGACGCGCGCGCAGCAGGTCTACGGCTAGCCATGGGCTCCGAGCCCGCGCACATCATCGTCGAGCTGCTCTACGCCGAGCCGGGGCATGCGCTCGCCAAAGCGCTGCGCTTGGCGGTACCCGCGACCATCGAGGACGCCGTGCGGCTGGCGGCCGGCGACCCGGATTTTGCGCAAGTCGACCTCGCCCATTGCGCAGTGGGGGTGTTCGGACGGCTCGCCGCCCCGGGCCACCCTCTGCACGATGGCGACCGCGTGGAGTTCTACCGCCCGCTCGCCGTGGACCCGAAGAGCGCACGCCGGATGAGGGCGCGCGACGCCCGCAAGAAAACCTAGCCGTTAAGGGCCGTGCGCAACGCCCGATTGGCCCATCTTAATCTTCCGCTCGCGCGGCGAGCGCCTGTCTCTCGGGGTCGCTTCGACCCCGTAGTTTCGGCGCGTCAGCGCCTCAATAAGTCCGGCCGTTCTTGATCTGCGACAGGGACTTCTCCTGAGCCGCCGCTTCGGCGGCACTCGGCTTGTCCAGCTTCGCGACCTTCTCCTCATCGAAGTACACGGTCACGCGGCGTGAATCGACGTGGTTCGAGCGGCCCTTTTTCAGGTAATAAATGTAGTCCCAACGCTCCTTGGTGAACGGATCCGACGCCATGGGCGTCCCGAGCAGGTAGCGGACCTGGCTGCGGGTCATGCCGGGCTTCACCTGGTCGACCGCTGCTTGGTCGAGGTAATTTCCCTGCTGAATGTTGATCCGATACACGCAGGCCGTTGCGAGCACGCTCGCCGCCGAACACAGCAGCAAACGGGAGAATATTTTCATCAATGTGGTGCGCTACCGTTAAATGATTGATAATCGAGGCTATATCACCGGCCTTATATCATACCGGGTTGCACAGCATGCCGCAGCGCCTCAAGCCATCCGCGACCGCCGAAAGCAATGACCTGCGCAACGCGGGCCTCAAGGTCACGCTGCCGCGGCTGAAAATTCTCGACATTCTCGCCGACGGTTCCGCGCGGCACATGAGCGCCGAGGACATCTACAAGAAGCTGCTGGTGTCCAACGAGGACATCGGACTCGCCACGGTGTATCGGGTGTTGACTCAGTTCGAGGCGGCCGGCTTGGTCACGCGCCATCATTTCGAAGGCGGCATGGCGGTATTCGAGCTGAATCAGGGCGCCCATCACGATCATATCGTATGCGTCGACTGCGGCCGCGTGGAGGAGTTCATGGACGGCGGGATCGAGGAGCGGCAGCAGGCGGTCGCCAAGCGCCTCGGATTCGAA
>JBEKYO010000197.1:0-7993 GCA_049510875.1 Steroidobacteraceae bacterium | reverse complement strand
CCGACCACGGAGAAGCAAAAACTCGAGGTAGGACCGCGTTCCGCCAACGCGCAAACGCGGTCCGTGGTACGCGACGATATCTATCAAGTGATTTCCGAACTCAAACACGCCGAGGAAGCGAAGGGTATTAGCGCGGACGATAAGAAGAGCACACAGAGGTTGGCAAAGCAATTGGGACGAGCGGTTGAGTACGCCCCGCTTTGGGTTCGGATGCTAAGTGCGTTTTGCTTGGGTATCGGGACCATGATCGGATATAAGCGCATCGTCAAAACCTTGGGCGAGAGATTGGGAAAGATACATCTGACCCCGGCCCAGGGCGCGTCTGCGGAGGTGGTCTCGGCAGTGCTCATCGGTACCGCTGGATTTACCGGACTACCGGTTAGCACCACGCATATTGTGACATCGGGAATTGCGGGTACGATGGTAACTTCAGGGGCCGGACTTCAGTACAGGACGGTTTCACGCATTTTAATGGCATGGGTGCTCACCTTGCCCGTCACCATACTGATAGCCGGCGGCCTTTACTATCTGCTGGCGAACCCGAAATTTTGATTGGGTCGAGGAGGACCCCTCACCTCGAGATCGGTTAGCTACTGGAGATGGCAAGTCGGCGGAGACCGCGGCGATTGCTATTCATCTACCGCGGCGGCCCAGTGGCTTGAGCAGGGTTTCTCCCTTGCGCCGAGCAAGCATGGCGTAGCAGATGTCGCGGTCTGCGGCCGAGGTGCGCTTGATTACTTCGCCGGCGACTTGATGAAATCGATGAACGCGCGGAGTGGAGCGGGCAACAAGCGTCGGCCGGAATAGTAGAGAAAAGGCCCCGAGAAGGGCTGCCACCAAGATTCAAGGACGGGCTCCAGTGAACCGCTGTCTAGATGCGGGCGCAGCCAGTCTTCAAAGAGGTAGATGACGCCGGATCCGGCAATTGCGGCGTCGACCATAAGATCGGTTGCCGCGCCCACCTGCACGAGCAGAGGGCCGCCGGGATCAATCTTCACAACTTCTCCCTTGAATTCGAATTCCCATGCGGCCATCGCACCGCTGGCGAAGCGGCCGCGCAGGCACGCGTGTTTCAGCAGGTCGCGAGGATGCTCCGGTCGGCCATGACGATCGAGATAGGCGGGAGATGCAGCAGTCGCGAAACGCTGCACCCGCGGCCCGATCGGTACCGCAATCATGTCTTTTTCCAATCGCTCATCATAGCGGATGCCTGCATCACATCCGGCCCCAAGCACATCGACGAAACTATCGTCGACAAACACCTCCAATCGAATTTCCGGATAGGCAGCGAGAAACGCCGGAACGATTGCCGGCAGCACCAAGCGAGCCGCAATCACCGGCACGTTGATCCGAAGCGTGCCCACCGGCCGGTTGCGAAAGCTGTTCACCACGTCGAGGGCGGCTTCCACCTCGTTTAACGCCGGCCCGAGCCGCTCAAGCAAGCGCTCACCTGGCTCCGTCGGAACAACGCTTCGAGTGGTGCGATGAAGCAGCCTGACGCCGAGTTGCGTTTCCAGCCGGCGCACCGCTTCGCTAAGCGCCGAGGCGCTCCCGCCGCTCGCACGCGCGCCTTCGCGAAAGCCCCCTGCACGCGCCACCGCGAGGAAGGCGTTCAAATCACCCAAGTCCACGTCCATTGTTCGTAATTCCGCACAACCTGTGCGGATTATAGCTGATTGTCGAACGAACGGACCAGCATTAACCTAAGGATCACCTAATCACACACCCCTCAAAGGAGTTGCCATCATGTCCAGCCAGCCTAAATCCGAACGCCTCGTCCCGAATGAAAAAGCACTCATTTCATCGGCAAAAATCGCCATAGTGACAGGCGGTAGCCGCGGACTGGGCCGCAACACCGTGCTCAATCTCGCCAAACGCGGCGTCGATTCGATCTTCACTTATCACTCGAATCAGGCGGAAGCAGAGAAAGTCGTCAGCCAGGTAACCGAGGCGGGGCGAAAAGCAATTGCCCTGCAGTTGGATACCGGCAACGTGAGCGCGTTCGATGCATTCGTGCAGAGCGTGCGCAAGGCGCTCGCGCAGATGGGCGCCGCAGGCTTCGACTATCTCGTCAACAACGCCGGCACCTCGCATCACGCCCCTTTTGATAAGGTGACGGAAGAAGAGTTGGACAGTCTCTACAGGGTCCACTTCAAGGGCGTGTTTTTCCTGACGCAGAAGCTACTGCCGCTGATTAACGACGGCGGCAGAATCGTGACGATCTCTTCAGGCACGACCCGCATCATCTTTCCGGGCAGCTCCGCCTATGCGTCCATGAAAGGAGCCATTGAGACGCTAACGCTCTACCTGGCGAAGGAGTTAGGGCCGCGAAGAATCGCCGTCAACACCGTCGCGCCGGGGGCTATCGCCACCGATTTCAGCGGTGGCATGGTCCGCGATAATCCCGAAGTTAACAAACTGGTTTCTGAGATGACGGCGCTCGGTCGACCGGGTTTGCCCGACGACATCGGTCCCATGATTGCGTCGCTGCTTTCTGAAGACAATCGCTGGGTCAATGCCCAGCGCATCGAGGTTTCCGGTGGTATGTCCATCTAGCCCCAACGTAAGAGCGGTGCGATCGGACTTAGATTGATGAGGAGGAGTGTCGCCAATGATCACCTGCGTAGTGGACTATATCATCGACCCGAAGAAGATCGACGTCTTTGAACAGTTTGCTAAGCAGTGGATCGATTTAGTGAATCGGTACGGTGGCCGCCACCACGGATACTTTCTGCCATCAGAAGGGGCGAGCGATCGCGCATTGGCGCTTTTTAGCTTTCCAAGCCTGGCGGACTATGAAACCTATCGACGCTACTTTGGCGTCAACAAGGAGTTTATCTAGGCCGATCGCATTCGAGATGAGAGCGGTTGTATTCTTAGATATGACCGAAGCGATTGCAGGTCATCCTACAGGATCCCGAGTATCGAGAAATACAGCGAGCCGCCGACGCTCAGCGGTTGTCGATCGCTGCATGGGTCCGACAGGCGCTTGCTGCCGCGCGCCGCCGCGAACCTGTGGGCAATGTTGGCAAGAAGCTCGATTCGGTACGCGCGGCCGCCCGACATTCCTACCCCACTGCGGATATCAACGACATGCTTGCGGAGATTGAGCGCGGTTACGGCGTATCCGATCGTCGATGATATTTGTCGACTCGAACATCCCGATGTATCTCGTGGGGGCTCCGCACCCGCACAAAGTTGACGCCCAACGACTCCTGGAAAACCTCCTAAGCGAGCGCGTTCGGCTCGTTACGGACGCGGAAGTCCTTCAAGAAATTTTGCATCGCTATGTCGCGATCGACCGCCGCGATGCCATCCAACCAGCTTTCGACGCTATCTTGGGAATCGTTGATCAGGTGTTGTCGGTCGACTTGGTTGCTGCGGAGCGCGCAAAATCGATTGTCCTCGGGTCGACTCGCCTATCGGCTCGCGATGCATTACATCTCGCGGTCATGGAACAGCATTCGATTGGCCGCATCCTGAGCTTCGACGCTGGCTTCGACGGACATCCCGGAATCGCTCGGCTATCCATAACGGCTGACTCAGCAAGGCGTTGACGGACGGCTGAGTGCCGGTAAACCCTTTTGCCGAGCGTCCAACACGGTCAAGTCGCAATGCCAACGACAAACTGGCGCGCCGGCGCTTGCCAGGCTCGAACCCAATCTCGCCAAGGCAGATATGGCACAGCCAGCCTGGGCATGACAAGTTTCCGGCACAATCAGGCCAAAGATCAGCAGCCATGTCTGCGGATGTCCGCCGAAACAGGTCGAACCCCAATATCTGTCATTGGAACTTGACTTCGTTCCATATTACCCACTATTTTATCTTTTTGGTGGGTAACGAATGACCGCTGTCGTTACTCAGCAAAGACAAGATTCAGTGGGCGCTATGGCCAAGACAATTCCTCTTTATCGTCTGCATGAACTGACCATTCGCACCCTTTACGCGGAGCTGAAGGAGCGCGCCAGCGCGGCCGGAGATCTGCTGCCTGGCACGCCCGGTACGCTCGTCAAACGGCGAGGGACCGGCCACGAATACTGGTATCGCTCGTACTATCCGGTGCCGAAAAAGCGCTCCGAAGACATCGTCGGCACAGCTGGCAACAATGCTGCCTACGAAGAGATGAAGGATCGGATTGCCTTTTCGGAATGGATATCAAAGCAGGTATCGGCGCTCTCTAAGTTGGGCTACCAAGTAGCCGACAAAGGTGTCGCAAGCGTGATCGTTATTCTCCACAACCGGCGCATGTTCAAAGCCGGCCTTTTGGTCGTGGGCACCCTGGCTTACATGAGTTGGCTCAACGAATACGGCGCCATGGCCACCGCAACTCGTACACACGATGTCGATCTTGCACGACGTCAAAAATTGAAGCTCGCGGCCACCATTCCATTCCTGGCCAGTTTGAAAGCGACGCATCTGCCCTTCACGAGAGCGCCGGGCATGCCAAGTCACGAGCCCTCGACAACAGTAAAGTTGCCGGGCGCCGATGGCCTGCGAGTTGACATACTCGCGCCAGGACCCGTGTTGGGGAAGATCATCGCGGTGCCTGAGCTCGAATGGCACGCGCAATCGATCCCTCACTACGACTATTTGCTGGAGGGCGGGCGCGCGGCAGCGATGCTCGCCGGCGGACATTGCATTCCGGTGATGCTGCCGGAGGTGACACGCATGATATGGCATAAGCTTTATTCAAGCGCCCGCCGCGCCCAGGATCCGACCAAGGCAGAGAAGGATCTCGTGCAGGCCGTGACACTCGCGGCCATCATCTGTGAACAGGATAATGCCTCGCTTCGGGACTCTTTCCGGCACGCGCCTGAGGCGTTGCGCAAGGCGTCACTTTCCAGACTACCCCGAGTCACCAAGCTGCTCGCCGACCATCCGCAAGCCCTCGATGCAATTCGGGCGCTAGGAGGAAAGCGTCGAGGCTGACGCGGCAATACGCATTGTCCTACGCGCCCCCGGCGCCGGTGTAAGGAACTCCGATGATTTTAGTTCATAGGATCGCATCCGTGATCACGCTCGGGGGCGCCCGCGGCGGCGGCAGTCGTGATCGACGGTAAAGCGGAAGCGGGCCCAACGAGCCGCTTCAATTGGAGTCAACCGAGATCACCGTATTCTTAGCGGCCGACGCCTGCCATACGGTCAAAGACCAGACCGTCATCGGGGTATTTATGCCGGTGCCAAAGAGGATCGCAAGCTGCCGTACATCAAAAATGTTGAACGCGGTCGTTCCCAACGTCGGCGGTAATGTCTCCGTCGCACTGTACTCGACCCACTCGACGCGGTTCCCAACCGCGGTACCATTAAAATACGCTTGCATATAGCCCGTCGTTGTCGCTGTCGCCGGTACATACAGCGCCCCGTACTTGTTCATCGTCGCGAACGACGCCGTGCCAATGCTCAACGGCCCATAGGTCGGGAGCGACGACGATCCCACCATTTGCGCGTAATCCGGCGCCGTGCCGTTCCAATCGTGCAGGGTCATGAGATAAGTCGAATCCGTCGTATCGCTTGACGGCCCTTCTGTCGGCCCATCCCACTCCATATAATCCGCCTCCGCGAAGCGGTAATAGCCCGTATCAGGTGCGGGCGGATCGGGAATCTCGCTCGCTGCGGAATTGGTGAGGTGCGCAATGTCCTCGCCCCAAAACCCGGGCATCCCGGTCATGGGGCTGGTAAGCGAGACAGCGCCTGGCGTAAAAGACAGTTCGGCCTCGATGTAGTACCCGCCTCCAAAGACGGTGCCTGTGAATCCTGCACTATTCGTCGACAATCGCGCGGTACAAATCCCGGCGTTATAGAGGTTGCCATTTGGGCCCAAGATTTGAATCGGCGCCCCGGGCGCGGATTGCGTGACCTGCGTCGCAACGGGTGTGTTACCGAAGAAGTCGAACGGAAAGATGTTAGTCCCAAGTTCGAGCGTGGAGCCAAAGGTAACGGTGGTATACCCCATGTTCGCCGCCTGCGGGGGCACGGCGGCCGAGGCGCCAGCCGGATTCACCCCGTCATCCGTAGTTCCGGAGCATCCGACGATAATCGTCAACGCGCTGGCGCCGATCAGCGCCCCGACGTCCAATGTCATTGTTTGTTCCCCGGTGCGCCCTACCCGCGCCCCAATCATATCGAGAAGCCCTACGAACTGCATCATCGGGAGCAGGTAATAGACACTGTTGCTAATTCCTCCTATTACGATGTGGTCGAAACTGCGACCGGCCTCTGTAAGTCATACCATAAGACAATCTACGGTCAGCTCTTCGAATAATCACAGGCAGCATCCGCGAAAGCCGTCCCCTCTGCCCCTCCGACCGCTGCGCCCGTCCTGCCAGGCGATCTACGTGTCCGAGGGTCGAGGCCCCGGTAGCTCAGCGGTAGAGCGACTGACTGTTAATCCGTGGTTCGCCGGTTCAAATCCGTCGGCGGAAATGGTGGCCCTGAATTGACTGGTGCGCCCGGAGGGATTGCTCGCGGCTGCGCCGCTCGTCCTCCGCTTCGCTCCGGACCGTTGCCGCGCTTCGCGCAGCAACGTCCAACTTGGCCGTCCGGCCAAGTTGTCGAACCCCCGGCCACCTGGTTCGAAGTGGTAGCCGATAATTTAGTGCACATTGGAAATCAGCAACTTAGATGGCCCGCCCTCGCTCAACTTATCACCAAGCCTCGCCGTGTTCCGCCGAAGCCCTACGTTCGTAAGCCATCCGTCGGCACTTGACCCGTTAGTTCGCCGTAATCGGCAGCGGTGCGGTGACGCCCAAGGCCATCGTCCAAGGGTTCACATTCCACGGACTGCTCGAATCGTGAATGAACTGGTCATAGATAGCCCGGAAGCGGTTGCCGTTTTCTTGCGTCCGCTCTGCTGACCAAAACTCGCGTCCAATTAGATAATCGGTCTGCAAATCTTGCCATGAACTAAAGGTCTGCTGAAGTCGAAGGGCAGCCGGCATGATGTGATCCCATGCTTCCGCTTCCGACATATAGCCAGACAGATAACCCCAGCGACATAGCGCGATGTAGCGAGCTAGGTCCCACGCCAATATCCCCTTTTGACCTAGTAGGCGATGATTCTGACGGACGACCTCCAGCCTACGCAGCTCTTGCCCGTTGGTCAGAATGGCGGCTCTTGCCGTCATGAACTGTTGCTCGTTCATTGCATCCACTTGTTGCCCAAGCGCCTCGAAAGCTGAACGGTGTCCTTCCAATTGAAGCCACGCGAGGGTTTTTAGAAGGTCGTCTCGACTATTGACGTCCCACCACCGCGATAGAAGACGCCTCCCGCTTTCCCGGCCCTCGGCCGTGACGATGCCTCCGGCCAGTAGGTCGTGGCGATCTCCATTTGCTTGAAAAATGATTGCCGTCGTTGCCAACGCCCACGAATGCGGGCTCTTCGGCGCCACAGCGCCAGCGGACGCCCACTCTCTAGTTGCTTCGGCGCCAGCGAGAACCGGCACGACTGATCCGTTGGCCAACTGACACTTCATATCCCCAAGGTACTTTCCACCACCGGCCGCACAAGCGGATGCTGGGCCATTATCAGCAGCCGGGGGCGCCTTTGCAGCAGTAGAGACACATGCAGTGCCCGATAGCGCAAGAGCGGCCGACAGCAATCCGCTCGCCAGAATGCTGGTAGGGAACGGCACTGAACGGACGATGGGGGCAGGTGCAGACATGAGCATCTTTCCGGTTAATCTAGGGTATGTAAATATGCCTGCGATGGTGACAGATCCCGAGATCCGTGCAATTACCGCCCGCAGCATTTTTCCAGATTCGCTTTCTTCCTCCCAAATTCGTGACCGAATTCAAATTTCTCGTGGATCAACTGGGCCGAGCGTCAGGCGCTTTGCGCAATCGGCGAGCGTCCAGCAACTTAGATGGGCCGCCCTCACTCAATTTGTCGCCAAGGCTCGGGGGGTTCCGCGGAATCCCTACGCTCGACGGGCGTTTGTCGGGACTCGACAAATCGCGTGGCCATCCGAACGTTCCATATCACTTGTGGCCAACA
>JBEKYO010000196.1:0-8007 GCA_049510875.1 Steroidobacteraceae bacterium | reverse complement strand
CGGCGGGGACGCATCGTCGAGCCATGACTACGCCGCGTGATTTATATCCCGCCATCGATCCCTACGCTGCGGGGCGGATGCGGGTCGATGAGATTCACTCGCTGTATTGGGAGGAATGCGGCAATCCGCGCGGCATTCCGGTCATCTTCCTGCACGGAGGACCGGGCGGCGGCTGTTCCCCCACGAGCCGGCGCTTTTTTGATCCGGCACGGTATCGAATCGTGCTCGTCGATCAACGGGGTGCCGGGCGATCGACCCCCAACGGCGAGGTGCGCAACAACACCACGGCGCACCTCATCGGGGACCTCGAAGCGCTGCGCAAGCTCAGGGGCATCGAGGCGTGGCACGTTTTCGGCGGCTCCTGGGGTTCGACGCTGGCCGTGGCCTATGCGCAGGAGCGTGCCGCGGCGTGTTTGAGCCTCACGTTGCGCGGGATTTTCTTGATGCGGCACTCGGAGATCCGCTGGCTGTTCGAGGCGGGACGATTATTTCACCCGCAAGCTTGGGCTGCCCTGCTGGAAGGACTGCCGCCTGAACTGCAGCAAGGCGATCCGCTGGAGGGCTACGCCGCGCTGCTCGAGCATCCGGTTCATGCCGTCAGACTGTCCGCAGCCCGCCGCTGGAGCATCTTCGAGGCGACCTTGGCCAATTTGATTCCGGATTCGACGCGGTTGGCCGAAGCGAACGAAGAGCACGTCGCCTACGCTATGGCCCGCATCGAGGTGCATTATTTCCGGAACAATCGGTATCAGCCCGACGACCAGCTCCTGCGGGGCGTGCATCGCATTGCGCATATTCCGGCCACCATCGTGCAAGGCCGCTACGATTTGCTGTGTCCCCCGATAAGCGCCACTCAGCTGCACCGCGCGTGGCCGGGGTCACGCCTCATGATCGTCGATGGCGCCGGGCACTCGGCGACCGAGCCCGGCATACGTTCCGCGCTGGTGACCATCATGGACGAAATCGCCGCGCTGCCGCCGAAGCGATGAACGGCCTGGCGGGCGTGGGGCAACCTCAACCACCCGAGCCACGCGAGCTATCCGACCCCGTCGCAGTGCAGTCGCAAGGCGGTGTACGCGGTCCTGATTTCCGCCCCGAATTTTTGGGCCTGCACGAGCCCGCGCGAGGCAAACGCGAGTCCCGATATTCCGGTCGGGAATCCGAGATAGTTCTCGATCTTGGAACTGGAGCCCGCCTGGTGTCACGCCCTTAGTTATATGCTCGGCGTCGGCGGCCAATGCGCGCGCACGCGGACGCCGCAGTCCGGCACCGGACTGCGGCATTCGCTGCTCGTCACATGGAAACGACGGGCTGTTGCGCGGCTAGCGCCCGCGGGCCCAGTGTCCCTCGCGCAGCCGCCAACCGCCGCCGCCGTGCACCCATTCGTGCGGGACCCACCGATAGCCGGGGCGACCCGCTTCCCAGTGGCCGCCGACCCATACGTGCCGTCCGCCTACCCAGTTCCAATAGCCGCCGAGCCACACATAGCCCGGCTGCGGAGGAACACCGATGACCTCGACCTGCGGAGCAGGGGGAGCGACACTGACGGCGCCGACATAGACCGCGGGAGCAGGGACTGCAACGGAGCCCCGGACGACGCAGCCGCCGAGCATACTTGCAGTCGCGATCGCAGCGAGCAATAGTGGGGGAGCCAAACGAGAGTGTTTCATGAATTCAGGTTCCTTTGTATTTTAACGATCATACGCTTAAACGGACCAACCCTTCCGTCGTTGACGGACGTGATGCTACAACTCCCGGGATGAAGGCGCGTGAAAAAATACAAACACGAGGCGGAGTTATTCAAGGCGGCGTTGCTGGCGGGCGTTCAATACGCCGAAGGACGCGGTGCGGTCGAATTCGAGCCCACCGATTCGGCGAGCGACAAGGCGCTTTACGTCTATCGGCTCCTGGTGCACGACAAGTTGATCGTGCCCATGCCGGAGGATCAAGTCGCCGAGAAGACGGTGCGCCACCGGTTGGCCACCTGGTATGCGCATCAATTGCCGAAGGGACACGCGCTGCTCGAGTGAGACCACGCTGCGCGGAGGGGCGTCGAGCGCGGCGCCGGGTGCCGGCGCCGGCGCGCTAAAACTTCTGCCAGTCCTGATCGTCGCTGCCGGCCGCCGACTTGCGCGCGGGAGGCGGTTCGGCCGCGGCCTTGGCAGGCCCCGCTTGGGAGCGGGGGCCCTTCGACCACGGACGCTCGGTGCTGCGCCGCTCGGCCGCCGGCCGCACGGGCGCCTTCACGGGGTGGGCAGGCGCCGCGGGCTGGGCCGCCGCCATGCTGGCAACTTCGTAGCGGGCCACGAGCGTCGCGAGATGGTTCGCTTGGCCCACGATCGATTCGCTGGCCGCGGCAGCCTGTTCGACCAACGCCGCGTTTTGCTGCGTGTTCTCGTCCATCTGCATGACGGCCTTGTTGACCTGTTCGATGCCGTTCGCCTGTTCCTGGCTGGCGGTCGCAATCTCGGCGACGACGGCCGACACGCGCTGGACCGCGGTGCCGATGTCATCGAGGGCCTTGCCGGACTCGCCCACCAGTCTGCTGCCCTCTTCGACACGGGACACCGTATCGCTGATGAGCGACTTGATCTCCTTGGCCGCCGTTGCGCTGCGGCCGGCGAGGTTGCGCACTTCGCTCGCGACCACCGCGAAGCCGCGGCCATGCTCGCCGGCGCGCGCCGCTTCGACCGCGGCATTCAGCGCGAGCAGGTTGGTTTGAAACGCGATCTCGTCGATGACGCCGATGATGTCGGAGATTCTCTTGCTGGCCGCGTTGATTCCACTCATGGCTCCCACGGCGGACTTGACGATGGTGCCGCCTTTTTCCGCCTGTTCGTGCGCGACCACGGCCAGTTGCCGCGCCTGCGACGCATTGTCCGCGGTCGACTTCACCGTGCTCGTCATTTGCGCCATGCTCGAGGCGGTTTCGCCCAGGCTCGAGGCCTGCTCCTCGGTGCGTTGGCTGAGGTTCACGTTGCCCGTCGAGATCTCCTCGGCGCCGGAAGCCACCTCGCTCGCTGCGCGCTTGATCTCGGTCACCACCTGCATCATGCTCTCGATGAGCGTGTTGACGCTGCTGGCGAGCGCCTCGATCTGGCCGCCCTTGCCCACCATCGATATACGCTTGGTCAGTTCGCCGGCGATTGCCGCTTGCACCACCGACTGCGTTTCGCTGACGGCGAGGTCGAGGGCCTCCTTCGCCTTGGCTTGATCCGCCTGCATCTTGGTACGGTCCGCCTCGAGCGACGTTTGGGTGGTGATGTCGTTGGCATACATGACGACTTTGTAGGGTTTGCCGTCGAGTCCCAAAATCGGGTTGTAGCTTGCCTGCAGCCAGGTCTCGCGGCCGCCGCTCGCGAGTCGCCGGTATTGCCCGGCGAGCGGCTCGCCGCGGCCCAGCTTCTCCCACATTGCGCGATCCTCGTCGGGCGATTGCTCCGCGGGATCCACCAACAGGCTGTGAAGCTTGCCTTTGATGTCATCCATGCTGTAGCCCATCAGGCGCAGGAAGTTGTCGTTCGCGTTGCGGATCGTGCCGTCGGGGCCGAACTCGACCACCGCCTGCGAGCGGTCCATCGCGGCGATCTGACCTTTCGCGTCCGTGGCGTTGAGCTCGTTCTCGCGCAGCGCCTCCTGCATGGTTTTCAAGGCGGACAGCAACTTTCCGGTCTCGTCGGTCGAATGCACATCGATGACGCCGTCGAAATTCCCCTGGCGCAGTTCATCGAAATGGCCGATGACGCGCCTCAGCGGGCTCACGAGGGTGCGGGCTATCAGGAACGCCATGAGTGTGGAGGCGATGGCGGCAACGGCAAACAGGATCACCAGGAGAACGCGGCTGCGGCGATAGGTGCTGTCCAGCGCATCCGCTTCCGTTTTCATCTGCGCGGTCTCATACGCGCGAAACTTGTACAGCGACTCGAGGTACGCCAACTGCGTGGGGCGCGCTACGAGCATCAAAATGTCCTTGGCCTCTTTTATTTGCCCGCCATCGATCAGCTGCAGATACAAATTCTCCAACGCCGTGTACCGGTCGCGCGCATCGCCGATGACCTTGAGGGGCGCCTTTTCGTTCGCGCCGGCCGAGGCGAGCAGCGAATCCATGTACTGTTGGCACTTCGTGCGGGCTTCCTGGACGGCGGCGACTTCCTTCTGGATTTCGCCCTTGTCGTCATAAATGAGCATGTTGCGCGTGCGCCGCGCCGTTTCCAGCAACTGAATGCTCCAATCGTCGATCTGCACCACCTTCGGCACGCGGTTGTTGGTCAGGACGTGAACGGCATCCCTGAATTCCGTGAGACGCAGGATGCCGATGCCGAGTGCGGTGCCAAATATCAGCGCAATGATGCCGAATGCCGACGACAGTCGAACCGCAACGGGAAGATTTCGTATTTTCATAACTCTTTGCGGGAACGCGGGGTCAGTGAATGGATGAATTCAGCGCGTCCTTGGGCTTGGGTAAGCGGCGCGCGCGGCGGTTTCTTGAGCCGGATCCGGCCGGAATGTGTCGCGCGTCACGCCGCCGGCCGGCTCCTGCGGGCGCCCGGTGCGTTTTTTGGCGGGTGAGCGCGGACGGGGATGCACCTAGGCCGACTTGAGGGTTACCCCGTGGTCAGGGCCGCGGCTCAGATGAGGCTCGACAGGTACCGACAGGCGGCCGAGACGCGCCGATAGATATAGATGGATACGTCCGCGAGGAGGGGCAGCCAGACGAAATTCAAGCGAAACAGCACCACGATGAGCAGCGTCATCATGCAGCTGTACTTGAAGCCGACCCAGTCCTGGTAGGAGGCCGCAGAGGCCACCCACAGATTGACGGCGCCGACGATGGTGAACAGCGCCGCGAAGCCGAAGTTCATCCAGCGCCATTCGCGGTTCGAGAGCGCGAAGTAAGTGCCCAACAGTATCTTCACGGGGTAACCCAGGCCGAGCAGCGCGGCGATGATCATGATGGCGGCGAGGGCCCAGTACAGAACGGTGGGTTTCCAGAAGACAAAGGCCGCCGGTTCGCCGGGGTGCGCGTAGAGGCCGAACCAGACTGCCCAAGCGCCGAGCATGCCGAAGGCGATGAGCAAAATCCAAGCGCTTGGGCTCGGCGCCTGACGCGGCCGCCAGAGCCAGGCGATGACGAGCGGCACGGCCCATAGGGCGGCGGCGGCCGCGGAGCTCATTTCGTCCACCAGTAGGTGATCAACAAGCCGCCGATCCACAGAATCTCCAGCGCGATGGAGTTGCGGATCGAGATCGGCGCGCGCGGTGCGAGCTGCACCAGTGCGAACTGCGCCTGCGCCAGCGCGGCCTGGAAGGGTGAGCTATGGGTTTGCCGCAGGGTTTTCTTCACATACTTGAGCGTGCGAATCGGCGCGGTCTGCAGGCGCGCGAGGAAGCTGCGGCGGCGCATCTCGGCGCCGCGGATCAGTTCCTCGCGCATGCACGTGGGGCACGGTCCGCCGGAGAAGCGCAGATGGCCCTTGCTGCACGGGGACATTTGTCCGCTATGCTTGCTGGCATACACCTCCAGGGCCCGCACCCATTCGAGGGCGCTGGGCCGGCCATGACCTGCGGACGTAAAGGCGCGGTCGAACAGTTCCCGCAACCGGTCGGGGAAGGCCTCGTGGACGCTGGCCGGCACCTTGCGCGCGCGCGCGTGAGCGACCTGGCCGTAGGGGTACAGCCCCTGCCGGATGCGGCCCGCCAGCTCGGGCGGGCTGTGGTCATGGTCCGAGCTCATGCCGGCGAAGGGGTGGATGCCGTAGTTCAACAATCGAAAGATGATGGTGGCGAGCGCGAAGCGGTCCTGTGCCTCGGGGTGCGCCACGGGCCCGTCCTGAAATTCCGGCGCCAGGTAGTCGGGCGTAACCTGCGGGGCGTCGGCGCGAAACTCGTCGGTGGCGATGTGAAATCCGTCACAGTCGAGGATCGACACGTACAGCTCCGCCTTGTAGACCTTCACGTTCATGGGCTTAAGGTCGACGATGGCAATGCGCTTGTCGTGCAGGCAGTTGATGAGGGCGGCGAGATTGAACGAGACGGTCACCAGCTTGCCAAAATCGGCGTCAAAACCTTCCTGTGCGGACTGCCGGCGGTTCAGCAGATAGTCAAGTTCGAGAGTGCGGTCGAAGGCGATCTTTTGCATGGCGAAGCCGACGAAGCGCGAGCGGCGCAGGATCAACGCTTCGGGCCACGCGAGCTGCACGATGTCGCGATAGTCGGCCGGAATCGGCGGCAAGGCCGGTTTGTTGTCGACCATCCACTGGATCTTGCGCCGGTACTGGGCCAGATGCGCCGGAGAGGTCGTGGCGGTGTGGTAGATCTTGGCGACCAATCCCGGCTTGGCGTCGATGGAGTAGATCTCGCCGGCGCCGCCCGACTTGCCGGTGGCATCCAGCGCCACCTCCTCAGAACGGCGTTCGGGCCAGATGAGCTGGACGAGGTTGTCAGGCTTGCGTTCGACCGAGGGCACGGGATCGATCCGGATGCTCAGGTCACTGGTCAGAGGACGAGCGCGAGCAGCAGCGTCTTGTCGTCGGCCGAGATTTCGCAGGCCCGCGGGCTCTCCAGCAGATTGCGCAGCGCCTCGTTGCCGATCGGGGCCGTGGCCGCGCGCAGAAAGGCGCTGACCGGGTCGATGAAGGGGCGGAAAAAGCCGCTACGCGTACGGTCGACGGCAAACGGCGCGGTGCCGTCGGACATCAGGCCGAGCAGGCATCCGCGCTCGGGCGCGGGAAACGGCGTGAGGCGCAGATGATCCTTCCAGTTCTCATCGGTCACGAAGTAGGTTTCATCCGCGTATTCGCCGTTTTCGGGGCGCGACAGCACGGAGTCGCCGGCCGCACTCTGCCAAATGGCGAAGCCGTCGCCGATATGAAAGAACCAGCCTCCAGCGGGTGCGGCGACGCATCCAACCAGCGTGCATGAAAAGTCGTGGAACTCGAGCTCGCGCGAGGCAGCGAGGTTCGCGAGGCCGGTGCGGGCGGCCTCGATGGCGCCGTGGATGATCGACTCGAGGTGCGTGCCGGTGGCCGCCGGCACAGCGCTCGATAGTTCTTCAGCCAATGCGCGTGCCATGAATTGCGAGCCCGCGCGGCCTTCGCGCACCGATCCGGCGCCATCGCAGACAACGGCCACCAGTACATCGTTCGTCACGAGGCAATGGCAGGCATCCTGTCCGGCCTCGCCATGGTCCAGGTTGCGCTGGCCGGTGGTCGAGGCAGAGAACACTCTCCACATAAATCCTGGACCTGTGTGCGCGGCGGATGGGCGGCCCGCGGTCGAGCCGCGCGCAGGGGAGGTGCGCGGTATCGTCAGGTGGACAATTGTGTCCAGCTGTCCACCGGGTTAAGTTGCACGGTGGCGCCCGCAGGAGCGCGTGACACCGCGCGAATACTGCGGCTCAGCCAGATGAACAGTTCCTTGAATTTGAGCCCGCTCAGGCTGAGTGCGCCCTTGTTGCTGAAGTGCCCCAAGGTGTCCTTGTTGGCCTGGTCGCCAATGCCGATGGCCATTATGTTCACTTTGTGCGCGGTCTCCGCGTTCTTGCACTCGGCGGCCACCTGGCGCCACTCGTCGGTGGGCTCGCCATCCGACAGCAGCATGATGATCGGGCGCTTGTACGACACCCCGGCGGTGCGCATCTGGCTTTTCTGCGATTCGACCTCATCCAAGGCGCACCGCATGGCCGCGCCGAGCGGCGTGAGTCCCCCCGCCAGCAATACCGGAGGCGTGAGGTCCATGGCGTCGGTCCAGTCGCCGATGATTTCCACGTTGCTGTCGCCCCCGAAGGATATGACCAGCACCCGGCCGCAGCGGGCGGCGATCGGGTCGGCCTTGAGATCTGTCGCGAGCGCCTTCAGTCCCTCATTCAGCAGCTGGATCTTATTCGCCTCCTGCATGCTGCCGGAGCAATCGAGCACCAGCACCAAGGGTGCGCGCTCGTCGCTGTTGTCGATGAGAGTGACGTCCGGAATGACGGTGTTCATGCGTTAAATTGATCCCTAGGTCCTG
>JBEKYO010000195.1:0-8041 GCA_049510875.1 Steroidobacteraceae bacterium | reverse complement strand
TCCTCATTGGTCGACTGCAATTCCTCGTTCGCGCTCTGCAGTTCCTCCTGGGATGCATGCATCTCCTGACGCAGGGCGCGAATTTCCTCGCGCGCGTGCGCGAGGTCATCGCCGATCGCCGGGTCGAGTGTCCCGGCGGTGCGTTTTCGTCTCGACTTGGCGCCCGCCGGCGCGGCCACATCGCGAAACACGATCATCACCATTCCCTCGAGCCCAGGCGGCTCCCGCAGGGGCTGAACGATGATGTCGAGCGTGGATTGCGCATCGTCCGCGAGCTTAAGACCCCGCAACTCAATCGTCTTCTTCTCCTGCAGCGCCTGGCCCATGGCGGCGGCGAGCTGCGCGCGGATCGCCGGGCGCGCCATGACATGGATGTTCCAATTGGCCTTTCCGGCCGCCGGTTCGAGGTACTTGCCGGTGTGGCCGCTGATGTAGACGACATCGCCCTGGTCATTGACCAGCACGGCGGACGGCGCGAAGTCCTGCAGCAGTACCTGGTCGGCCAGCGATTGCAAGTTCGTCAGGCGCGTGAGGGGATGGGACACATTCGACTCCTGCGCGGGTGGGCGCAAATTCAGGCGGCGATTGACGGGAAAATCCACCTCGCCGGCGAGGGCGACGGCGTCGCTGCGCAGATAGATGCGCGACTTCGGATCGAGCGCGGTGAACAGTGCGCCCGATCGGCCGACCGTCTCCGATCCGCCCAGCACCAACACACCGCCGGGACGCAGCACGTAGTGAAACAGCGGCAGCAGGCGCTGCTGGAGCGCGGCAACGAAGTAGATCATCAAATTGCGGCAGGACAGGATGTCGAGCCGCGTGAACGGCGCATCGAGAATCACGTCGTGCTGGGCAAACAGGATCATTTGACGGATTTCCTTGCAGATGACCCAGCCGTCGCCCTGCGCATCGAAGAAGCGGCCCAGGCGCTCGGGACTCACATCGGCGGCAATCTTCGCGGAGAATAGCCCCTTGCGCGCCAAGGCAATCGCATCGGCGCTGAGGTCGGTGGCAAAGATTTGCAGTGACCAGGCATCGGGGTTGACTTGCGCGTCGGCCACCTCCCTGAACACCATCGCCAGCGAGTAGGCTTCCTCGCCCGTCGAGCAGCCCACGACCCAAGCACGCATCGGCGTCCCCGGGGCCCGCCGCGCCAGCAGTGCCGCGAGCACCGTATCCTTGAATTCCTGCCAGACCGGCGGGTCGCGGAAAAAGCTGGTGACGCCGATCAGCAGCTCCTTGAAGAGTAAATCGAGTTCCTGGGGATTTTTCCGTACGAAGCGTTCATAGGCTGCGAGCGCATCGAGGCCATGTACGCCCATGCGCCGCTCGATGCGGCGCTTGACCGTGCTGGTCTTGTACAGCGTGAGATCGTGCTTGCTGCGCTCGCGCAGCAGGCCGAGGATCGCGTTCAGGGATTGCTCACCGTCCGGGTCCGCGGCTGCGAATCCGGGCGCGCTGACCGGTGGTTTCGCGGTAACCAGCAGGATGCGATGCGGAAGCTCGGCGGGCGGGGCGACAATGTCGCAGGCGCCGGCGTCGATCGCACTCTTCGGCATGGAATCGAACTGCGCCGATGCGGGCTCCTGCGCGAGAGTCAAGCCGCCCTGGCCCTTGATCGCCTGCAGGCCGATGGTCCCGTCCGAGCCCATACCCGATAACACGACCCCGACCGCGCGCTCACCCTGGTCGCGGGCCAGGGAACAGAACAGCACGTCAATCGGCAGCCGCCTGCCGCGCGGTTGCGCGGGCTCCGCCAGATGCAGCCGGCCGCCGATCACCGTAAGCTCGGTGCTGGGCGGTATCACGTAGACCACATCGGATTCGACGCGCGTCGATCCCGTCGCTTCGCGCACCGGCATCGCGGTCGCTCGCTGCAGCAGATCGGTCAGCATCGCCTTATGCGTCGGGTCGAGGTGCTGCACCACGACATACGCCAACCCGCTGGCCCGCGGCACGTTGGCGACAAATTGTTGCAGCGCCTCGAGTCCACCGGCGGAGGCTCCAAGACCCACGATCCGTGTCGAGAGCGTCTGGTGCGGCGCCGGATCATCCAGCAAAGGGGCGCTATTCATGGCTGACCGTGACGCACGCAGCCGCGCGTCTAGGATGCCGTCAGTTCGGGAAGTAAGCGCTCGTATTCCCGCCGCACCACTGAATAGCATTCGCAGGTACGCGTCTCGAGTCCCACGCGGTCCAAGACCGTGATGTGGCCTCGCGAATAGCGGATGAGTCCATCGCGCTGCAGTTTTGTGGCAGCCTCCGTGACCCCCTCGCGCCGCACACCGAGCATATTGGCGATCAGTTCCTGCGTCATCAGCAGATCGCTGCCTTGGAGACGGTCGAGACTCAGCAGCAGCCAACGGCACAACTGTTGGTCCAAGGTGTGATGACGGTTGCAAACTGCGGTTTGCGCCATTTGAGTGATGAGCGCTTGCGTATAGCGCAGCAGCAGATGCAGCACGGAGCCGTTTCGGTTGAATTCGTCCATCAACTGTTGCGCATTGAGTCGAAGAGCGTGCCCGGCGCTTTGCACCACCGCGCGACTCGTGGTGGACCCTCCCCCCATAAATAGGGAGATCCCGACTACCCCGTCGTCGCCGACGACGGCTATTTCCGCCGCCGCGCCATTTTCCATCACGTAGAGGAGCGACACGATGGCGGTGGTCGGAAAGTACACATAATTCAGGGCCTCACCAGACTCGTGCAGCACTTGGCCAAGACCCAAGTCGACCGATTCTAGTTGCGGTTGCCAGCGTTCCCAGACAGGTCTGGGCAACGCGGCCAGTAACTGGTTCCTTTCAAGAGGGTGAGAAATGATGCGCGTACACCTCCCTAGCGGATTGGGGCAACATCCTGATCGCCGATGCGCGGCGTAGCTTTAGACAGCTCGCTGCCTTCATTATGTCGTGTACCGGACATAATGCAATCGGTGAGCGCGGCTCCGCTTAAAAAAAAACCCTCGATGGTCACTAAGAAGTGAGCCATCGAGGTAATAGTCCCGGCATGGGGATTACAAGCCGGGCTTTGCCCAGCAGAGCCAATGCGGTGCTGGGGCCTCAGACTAGCCGATTGGGTACTCGCTCACCGTCTGCTATCGCACACAGCGCAGGCTCGCCACTGTAAGCCGGGATATCCCCTACACGGCGATCGGCGCCTTGATGGCCGGATGCGACTCGTAATTGCGGATCTCGAAATCGTCAAAATGATAATCGAATAAACTCAGCGGTTTGCGCCTGATGTGCAACTGCGGCAGGGCCAGCGGGGTGCGGGACAACTGCAGGTCCGCTTGTTCCAAGTGGTTGAGATAGAGGTGGCAATCGCCCCCGGTCCACACCACATCCCCGGCGTGCAGGCCGCACTGCTGCGCCACCATGTGGGTGAGCAGCGCGTAGGAGGCGATGTTGAAGGGCACGCCCAAGAGCGCGTCGGCGCTGCGCTGGTAGAGCTGGCAGGAGAGCCGTTGGTCGGCCACGTAGAACTGGAACAGGGCGTGGCAGGGCAGCAGCGCCATTTTATCGAGTTCGCCCACGTTCCAGGCGCTCACCACCAGGCGCCGCGAGTTGGGATTCGCCTTCAGCTCCTCGACGATGCGCGCGAGCTGATCGATGTCGCGGCCATCGGCGCCCGTCCAGCGGCGCCATTGCTTGCCGTAGACGGGGCCCAAATCGCCGTCGGGGTCCGCCCATTCGTCCCAAATGGTCACGGCATTATCGCGCAGGTAGGCGACGTTGGTATCGCCCTTCAAGAACCACAGCAGCTCGTGAATGATGGAGCGCACGTGGAGTTTCTTGGTGGTCACCAGCGGAAATCCCGCGGCGAGGTCGAAGCGCATCTGATAGCCGAAGACGCTCAACGTCCCGGTGCCGGTGCGGTCCTGCTTGCGCGCGCCCGATTGCCGGATATGGCGCAGGAAATCGAGATACTGCCGCACCTTTACGCCCTTGCGGCGATCAAATTGCCGCTGCGCTGGTTGCGGTGATAGGCGTACCACATCAGCAGCGCGCCGATGGCGATCATGGGCGTGGTCAGCAACATGCCCATGGTCAACCAATTGCCGACGAGATAACCGATGTTCGCATCGGGCAGCCGGACCCACTCGACCATGAAGCGTCCGCAGCCGTAGATAATCAGAAAAAGTCCGATGGGCGCGGCCCGCGGCCGGGGCTTCCCGGTGTACCACCAGAGCACCAGGAACAGCACCAACCCCTCGAGGCCGGCCTCGTAGAGTTGGGACGGATGCCGCGACACCAGCACGCCGTCGGCATCGGGCACGCCGAACCCCCAGGGCAGGGCCGTGGGTCTGCCCCAGAGTTCGCCGTTGATGAAATTGCCGATGCGGCCCGCCATCAAGCCGATGCCCGGCAGCGGCGCTAAAAAGTCCGCCACGTCGGCGACGTGCTTGTGCTTCACGCGCGCGAACAAGATGCCCGCCACCAGCACGCCGGTCAGGCCGCCGTGAAAGGACATGCCGCCGTCCCAGATGTGAAAGGCATTCAGCCAGTTCTCCGCGATCACATCGTGCCCGTAGACGAGGCACCACCCTACCCGGCCGCCCACGATGACGCCGATGGCGCAGTAAAAGATGAGGTCATCGATGTCGAGCGCCGTCCAGGTCGAGCCCGGTTGCCGCGCCCGATAGCGCGCCAACCACCAGGCCGAGACGAATCCGATCAGGTACATGATGCCGTACCAATGCACGCGCAGCGGCCCGAAGCCAAACACGGGGCCCACGGAAATCGCAATGGGATTGATATGCGGGTAGGTGAGCATGCGTTCTACTTTAAACTCATCGTCACGCGACAGAAATAGGCTTTGAGGTAGCGCGTTTCCGGAATCGACGGGTGCACGGGATGATCGGGCGCCTGGCCGCCGGCCTCCAGGATTTGCACATGCTTGTCCGCCGCCCGCGCGGCCTTGGCGATGGCATCCTGAAGATCGTCGCCGCTCACGTGGTAGGAGCAGGAACAGGACACCAGGATGCCGTCATCGGCGATCAACCGCATGGCCAGCTGGTTCAAGCGCTTATACGCCGCCAGCGCCTTGGGCAGGTCCTTGCGCCGCTTCGCGAAGGCGGGCGGATCGACGACCACGACATCGAAGCGGCCCGGCTCTTGGGCGAGTTGCTCGAGCACCTCGAAGGCGTCGCCCTTGCGCGTCGATAGGGCGACGCCGTTGCGTTCGCCGTTCTGCACCGCGAGCTCGAGCGCCGGCGCCGAACTGTCCACGCCGATGACCTCCGACGCCCCGGCCTTCGCGGCGCGCACGGCCCAGGCGCCCACGTAGCTGAAGACATCGAGCACGCGCGCACCCGGGCGCACGTACTTGGGTAACGCGCGCCGGTTCGCCGCTTGATCGAAGAACCAGCCCGTCTTCTGACCCTCGGCCAGCGGCACGGCGAAGCTGAGGCCGTCCTCGACGACCACCCCCAGCTCGTCGAAGCTCCCGCGGGCCGCCTCGACATAGCTCGGCAGTCCCTCCATCTCGCGCGTGCCGCCGTCGTTCTTGTAGAGCAGCGCGTCGCAGTTGAGCACCGCCAGCAGCGCCGCCTGGATCTGCGGCTTCAGCAGCTCCATGCCCGCGGTGCCGATTTGCACCACGCATCGGCTGCCATAGCGGTCCACGATGAGGCCGGGCAGCCCGTCCGACTCGCCGTACACGAGCCGGTAATAGGGCTCCGCGTACAACCGCTCGCGCAGCGCGAGCGCCCCGCGGATACGCGCGGCGAACCAGGCGGCATCCGGCGGTGTCCAGGTCTCGAGCAGGCGCGCGCTGATGAGCGAGTGCGGATTGACGTACGCGAGGCCGAGAGCGCGGTCGTTGTGGGCCAGCACGCGCACCAACTCGCCCGCCCTGAATTTGGGCAGCGGCGTCTGCTGCGTATCGACCTCATTGCTGAAAACCCACAGGTGCCCGGCGTGCAGGCGTCGGTCTTCGTTGCGTTTCAGCCGCAGGGCGGGCAGTTGCGCCGCGGAACCGGATTCAGACATGGGAAGGACTTCAGTTATAGTGGCGCGCATTCTAGCTTAAGACGGGTCTGCACGATGCAGCGCAATCGCCTTGCCGCCGAAACGAGCCCGTATTTGCTGCAGCACGCGGACAACCCCGTGGAGTGGTATCCGTGGGGCGAGGAGGCGCTCGAGCTCGCGAAACGGGAGAATAAGCCCATTTTGTTGTCGGTGGGCTATTCGGCGTGCCACTGGTGCCACGTCATGGCGCACGAATCCTTCGAAGATCCCGCGATCGCGGCCTTGATGAACCAATGGTTCGTCAACATCAAGGTCGATCGCGAGGAGCGCCCCGACCTCGACAAGATTTATCAGGTCGCGCAGCAGCTCATCACGCAGCGCAACGGCGGCTGGCCGCTCACCATGTTCCTCGCGCCCGAGGATCGGCGTCCCTTCTTCGGCGGCACGTATTTTCCCAAGGAAGCTCGCCACGGCATGCCGGGATTCGGCGACCTCTTAAAGCGCGTGGCCGAGTATTACCAGGGCCACCTGCCTGAAATTCGCCAACAGAACGCGCAGCTCGCGCTCGCCTTCGAGCGGCTCGCGCCGGAGCCGGTAGCGGGTTCAGAACCCCTCGACGACCTGCCCTTGGTCGCGGCGCGGCGCGCCCTGGAGGAATCCTTCGATGCGCGCTACGGCGGCTTCGGCCGGGCGCCGAAGTTCCCGCAATCGACCAGCGTGGAACGCTGCCTGCGCCATTGGTATGGCACGTCGCATGAATCGGGGCCGGACTTGAAGGCGCTCTACATGGCGACGCTCACGCTCACCCGCATGGCCGAGGGCGGACTGTTCGACCAGCTGGGCGGCGGCTTTTCGCGCTACTCGGTCGATGAGCTCTGGATGATTCCGCATTTCGAGAAGATGCTGTACGACAACGGACAGATGCTCTCGCTGTACGCCTTTGCGAGCCAGGCAACCGGAGAAGCCTTGTACGCCCGCGTGGCCGCCGAGACCGCCGACTGGATCCTGCGCGACATGCGCTCACCGCGCGGCGGCTTCTACTCGAGCTTGGACGCCGACTCCGAGGGCCACGAGGGCAAATTCTACGTCTGGAGCCGCGCCGAGGCCGAAGCCCTGCTCACCCCCAGCGAATTTTCCCTGATCGCACGGCGCTTCGGCATGGATCGGGAGCCTAATTTCGAGGGACGCTGGCATCTGCACACCTTTCCGCCCGCGGATGGGACGGCGCCCGACCTCGATGAGGCCTCGGCCGCGATCATCGACGCGGCGCGCGCCAAACTGCTCGCGGCGCGGAACCTACGCATCTGGCCGGCGCGCGATGAGAAGATTCTCACCTCGTGGAATGCGTTGACCATCAAGGGTCTTGCCGTCGCGGGCCGCGTGCTGCAGCGGGCGGATCTCACCGCGGCCGCCACGGCGGCGGTGGACTTCATCCATCACACGCTGTGGCGCGACGGCCGCTTGCTCGCGACCTCCAAGGACGGACGCGCGCACCTGCCCGCCTATCTCGACGATTACGCCTTTCTCGCCGATGCGCTGCTCGAGTTGCTGCAGAACCGCTGGCGCTCGAGCGACCTCACCTTTGCCGCGCAGCTGCTCGAGGTGCTGCTCGCGAAATTCGAGGATGCGGACGGCGGCGGATTTTATTTCACCGCCTCGGACCACGAGCAGCTCATCCATCGCAGCAAATCGTTCGGCGAGGACTCGCTGCCGTCGGGCAACGCGGTGGCCGCCTCCGTGCTGTGCAAGATGGGCTACCTGCTGGGCGAAGTGCGCTACCTTACGGCGGCCGAGCGCACGCTCAAGGGTGCACGGCGCTTGATGCAGGAGTATCCGCAGGCGCACATGAGCATGTTGAACGCGTTGGAGGAATTTCTCACCCCGACCGAAGTGCTCATCATCCGCGGCGATGGCGAGGAACCCGAGCGCTGGGCGCGCAATGTGCGCGCCCTATACGCCCCCATGCGCATGATTTTCGCGATCCCGAGCGATGCGGCGGGGCTTCCGCCCGCGCTCGCGCAGAAGCACGCCACGGCCGGGACCTCGGCCTATCTATGCACGGGCATGACCTG
>JBEKYO010000194.1:0-8075 GCA_049510875.1 Steroidobacteraceae bacterium | reverse complement strand
TCCTCCGGCGTATCCACCCCCGCGGGCGGCGGCTGCGTGAGCGCAACCAGATGAATGTTCATGCCGTGCTCCAATGCACGCAGCTGTTCGAGCTTTTCCGTCACTTCGAGCGCGGTCGGCGGCCAGGCCGCAAACTCGAGCAGGCTGCGCACCCGGTACGCATAGATGCCCACGTGGCGCCACGCCCCTGCGAACGTGGCGGGCGCACCCTCGATCACGTTCTCGCGCGGCCAGGGCACCGGCGCCCGGCTGAAATACAAAGCCCGCCCATCGAGCGCGCGCAGCGCCTTGACGCAACTGCTGTCCAAAAACTCCCCCAGACTCGCGATCGGCGCCACGGCCGTGGCGATGTCGGTTTGCGGCCTCGCGGCGAGCGCAGCCGCGATCTCGGCAATGACGGCGGGCGGCATCATGGGTTCGTCGCCCTGCACGTTCACCACCAGCTCCGCGGGCGCAAAACCGCGCGATCGCACCACCTCGGCGACGCGATCGGTGCCGGAGACGTGCCGGTCGGAGGTCATGACGCAGTCGGCGCCGAAATTCGCCGCGGCCGCACGAATGCGCTCATCGTCGGTCGCCACGATGACGGAGGCGGCGCCGCTGTCGCGCGCGCAATCCCACACCCATTGAATCAGCGGCCGCCCGGCGATATTCAGCAACGGTTTTCCCGGCAGCCGGGAGGCCGCATACCGGGCGGGGATGACGACGTGAAACATGCCGGACGCCCGTGGGTTCAGCGCACGACCAATGGATCGTCGGCGCCGAGAACGCGGGCCTCCTCCGGCAGCATGACCGGGATTCCGTCGCGGACCGCGTAGGCCAGGCGATCGGGTCGACATACCAGTTCAATGGAGTTGCCGCTGCCCGCAGTCCGCAGCGGCCCCTTGCATACCGGGCACACCAATAGCTCGAGTAGACGCTTATCCATGACCCGATCCTTGCGATGCTTGATCGCGGTGTTGAATCCTGTTGATGACGACGTCCAACAGCGTGCCCGACTCCGCGCCGTCGAAACAGGCGCTCACCGGCACGTACCAATGCCGGTCGCCGGCAAATGCCGCGCATTTTACGGCATCCTTCTCGGTCATAAGCACCGACTTGTCATCCCCGAAGTCGATGTCGTGCCGCGTGAGCCGGGCGTGATCGACAAGCGGGCGGCCGTCGACTTCGATGCCGCGGGCGCGCAGCATGTTGAAGAACCGCTCAGGATTGCCGATGCCGGCGACCGCGTGGACGGAGGTGCCGGTCAAGGCGCCGAGGGCCCGCACCGCGCCGCCCTGCAGCGCCACCGCATGCTTTGCTTCGAGGCGCATGCTGAGAGCCCCGGGAAGCATTGCCCGTCCGCCGTTCACGACGATGGCATCGGCGGCCTTCAGCCGCCCGGGCGTCTCGCGCAGCGGTCCGGCCGGCAGCAGCCAGCCGTTGCCGAAACGGCGGTCGCCGTCGATCACCACCACCTCGCAATCCCGCGCGAGCGCATAGTGCTGCAGGCCATCGTCGCTCACGATGACATCGCATCCGCCGCTCACCAAGAGATGCGCCGCCGCCGGGCGATCGCGCCCAATGGCCACGGGCACGCCGGTGCGCCGCGCCAACAGAATGGACTCATCACCCACCACCCGGGGATCGTCGGAGGCCGAGATGCGCCGTACGTCGCGCGATGAGCCCCCGTAGCCGCGGGTGACGACGCCCGGCCGATAGCCGCATTCGCACAAATGTGCCACCAGCCAGCATACCAACGGCGTCTTGCCGGTCCCCCCCACGGAGAGATTGCCGACCACGACCACCGGACAGGGCAGGCGCACGGACCGGAACAACCGATGGGCGTATGAGAAGCGCCGGATGCCGGCAACGAGGGCGTAGACCAGGGACGGGGGCACCAGCCACCAAGGCGGCGCCGCGCGCTCGTACCAGATCTGATTGAGCCGGGATTGAACCGTCACGCGTTGAACTGCATCCCATGCAATGCGGCATAAAGCCCGCCGAGCGCGAGCAGCTCCTGATGGTCGCCCATCTCGACGATTCGCCCGTCATCGAGCACGATGATCCGGTCGGCGCCTTCCACCGTCGAGAGCCGGTGGGCGATCACCAGGGTCGTCCGGCCCTGCATCAGCACGGCGAGCTCCTGCTGCACGCGGCGCTCCGATTCGTTGTCGAGTGCGGCGGTGGCCTCATCCAGGATCAGCACCGGAGAGTCCTTGAGCAACGCGCGCGCGATCGAAATCCGTTGGCGCTGGCCGCCGGACAAATTCTGGCCGCGGTCGTTCAACGGCGTCTCGAAGCCCTGCGGCTGGAGCGCAACGAACTCCATCACATTGGCGGCGCGCGCCGCGGCCTCGACCTGCGCCTCGGATTTGCCTACGGCGTTGAACGCAATGTTGTTGCGAATGGTGTCGTTGAAGAGCATGACATCCTGGCTCACCAGGCTGACCTGCGACCTGAGATCGGTCAATTTGTACTCCCGGACGTCGACCCCGTCCAACAGCACCTCCCCTTCCTGCACGTCGTAGAAACGCGGCACCAGGCCCACCAGCGTCGTCTTGCCACTGCCGGACCGTCCGACGATGGCGACCGTCTCGCCCGGGCGCACCCGAAAGCTGATGTCGTGCAGCACCGACCCCTTGTCGCTGCCGTACATGAACGACACGTTGCGGAATTCGATTTCGCCGCGCGCGCGCGCGATCGATCGTGTGCCGCCGGTGCCCTCGGTGGGCTGATCGAGCAGTTCGAAGACGCTCTGGCCGGCGGCGACGCCTTGCTGCAACGGACCACTGACATTCACCAGGCTTCGCAACGGCCCGGGCACCAGCATCAGCGCCGTGAGAAACCCGAACAATTCGTCGACGCGCATATTGTGCAGAAAAATCTGCCGGATGGCGACGTACAGCACCCCCGCGAGCGCCATCGAAGCGATGGCCTGCACCACGGGATTGCTCACGGACTTGGCGCGCGCCAATTTCATCTGCGAGGCGCGATTGTGCTCGTTGACGGCCTCGAAGCGCCGCGTCTGGTGCTCCTCGGCGTTGAATATCTTGATTAAACGATGCGCGTCGATCGCCTCCTTGGCGACCCGGGTGATGTCGCCCATCGAATTCTGGATGCGCTCGCTGTAGCGGCGGAATCTGCGGTTGGCGATTCTCATCAGCCATCCGATCACCGGCGCGGCGAGGATGCAGAACAGCGCCAGCCGCCAATTCAAGTAGAAGAGATACGCTATCAGGCCGACGATGGTGATCGAATCGCCGATGAGCGAGATCGATGCGCCGGTCGCCGCGTCGGCCACCATTTCGATGTTGTAGGTGAGTTTCGACAGCAGGTGTCCCGATTGCTGCCGGTCGAGGTACGCGGTGGGCAGCCGCAGATAATGCGCGAACACATCGCGGCGCAGGGCCTTGATGACCTGCCGGCCCACCCAGCTCGGATAATAATTGGCCACGTAGTCGCCGACGCCGCGCAGCGTGAACAGCGCCACCACGCCGATCGGTATCTGCCACAGGATCGCGGGGTCCTTGTTGACGAACGCGCCGCTCATGAAGGTCTTGACCAGGTATGCGAGCGCCCACTGGGAGGCGGCGAACAAGATCATGCCGAGCACGCCGATCAGAAACACGCCGAGGTGCGGCCGCGCGTAGCGCAACAGCCGCCGATAGATCGACCAGGAGTCGCTGCCCGCGCGCGCTAGCCCCACCCTCGCGGCAGGGATGGCGCTCAAGGCGAGCCGCCCTCGTGGACCGTGGCAATGTTCAACTGGGCGAATCCCAATCGCCCGGCGACATCCATCGCGGTGACCACCGCCTGGTGAGTCGTGCGCGCATCCGCCTTGATCGTGATGGGGCCGCGCTCCGTGCCCGCCTCCTTGAGCAGCGCCGCCCGCAGCGTGTCCGGCGAGGAGTTGATCAGCGTGTGCTCGTTCACTCGATACGTGCCGTCCGCGGTGACTGTGATGACCAAGGGTTCCCGCGAGCCGCGCGGCTGGGGAATCTCGCTCGCCTGCGGCAGCTGGATCTTGACGCGCCCTTCCTGCTGGAAGGTGGTCGACACCATGAAGAAGATCAACAGCACCAGCAGCACGTCGATGAGCGAAATGAGATTGATCTCCGGATCCTCGCGATGGCGCGGTCGCAGGTTCACGGTCAGACGCCCACGTCGCCCATGCCGACCGCGTTGCCGCGCTCATCCAATGCATCGACCAGCTTCATGGCTTCCTTTTCCATGCGGATGACGAGGCGTTCGACCTTGCCGCGCAAAAAGCGATAGGCGATCAGCGAGGGAATGGCGACGGTGAGGCCCGCGGCCGTGGTGATGAGCGCTTCGCCGATGCCGCCCGACAAGGTTCGCGGATCCCCGAGACCATTCGCGGTGATCGCGTTGAACGCGTGGATGATGCCGGCGACCGTGCCCAGCAACCCCAGCAGCGGCGCCACCGAGGCAATCGTGCCCAAGGTGTTGAGAAATCGCTCCAGCTCGTGGATCACGTGGCGGCCGCCGTCCTCGAGCCGCTCGACCATCAACGCGCGGGGCTTGTACCGGTTCGCGAGGCCGATGGCCAGCAGCTTGCCCATCGGCGAATTCTGCTCGAGCGCGGCGATGAGCTTGTCACTGAGCTGGTCGGCTTCGATCCAATTCCATACCTTTTGCGACAGGTCGCGCGGGATGACTCTGCTGCTTTGCAATGTCCATAACCGCTCCAAGATGATGGCGACCGCCGCGATCGAACATAAAATGATCGGCCACATGAAGCCGCCGCCGGCGCGGATGATCTCCCACATTGCGTCCTCTTTCGTAAGTCTTTGACCCGCCAGCATGATACTTGAGCGCCGAGGCTTGAGATACCGCTCGGCGGCCCGAACTTATAGTTTTGAGCAGTGGGCACTGAGGCGCACCCGGAACCCCCGGAAACGGCATAATGGCCGCCAGGGAGAGTCGAACCGCAAACCATGCAGCGCTGGCTTAAAAGCATCACGCCGGACCGTTATACACTGGAGAAACTCTGGTGCCTGAGGCCGTTTGCGGCGCTGGTCGTCGACCGGGGCTGCTGGACCTTCAAGCGCACGAGCGTCATCCGGGCCTTTTCCCTGGGGCTGTTGATTGCGTTCGTTCCGCCCACGCCGTTCCTGCCGCTGCATCTGGCATTGTGCACCGTGCTCGCGCTCGTGTTGCGGTTGAATATTCCGGTTTTGGTCGCCACGGTGTTCGTGAGCAACCCGTTCACCTGGTTTCCGCAGGTCGCCGGTTCGATCTGGGTAGGCGCAAAACTCATGGGACTGAACATCGTCCCGATGCTGCACGAGTTGAGCCATCGAAATTTTCGTGCACAGCTCCATCAGCTCTGGGAGCCGCTGCTGCTTGGCGCGCTGGTGCTGGGAATATGCGCCGCGGCGCTCGGCTATGTGTTGGCACAGTGCGTGTGGCGCGCGCGCGTGGTGTATCTCCTGCGTCGTCGCCGCTTGCGCTCAAGCCTGCGCCGCGCCGCGTTCGACTAGCACGCCGTCGGCCAGCATCAGCACCCGGTCGAGCCGCGCGGCCAGCCGTTCATCGTGGGTCACGATGACGAGGCTTGTCTGCAGTTCACGATTGAGCTCCAGCATCAGCTCGAACACCTGCGCCGCGTTCACGCCGTCGAGGTTGCCGGTGGGCTCGTCGGCGAGCACCAGCCTCGGCAGGGTGACCAGCGCGCGGGCCACCGCGGCGCGTTGGCGCTCGCCGCCGGACAACTGCGACGGCCGGTGATCGAGCCGCGCGCCCAGGCCCACCCGCGCCAGCAAGGCGGCGGCGGCGGCCTTGGCGGCCGCCGGTTTCGCGCGCCGGACCAGCAACGGCATCGCGACATTCTCCAGGGCGGTAAACTCGGGCAGCAAGTGATGGAATTGATAGACGAACCCCACGGCCCGATTGCGCAGCAGCCCGCGCTGCGTGTCGTTCAACCGGTCCATGACCGAGCCCGCGATCTCGACGCTGCCGCGGGTCGGCAGATCCAGGCCCCCGAGTAGTTGCAGCAGCGTGGTCTTGCCCGAGCCGGACGCGCCCACGATGGCGATGCGCTCGCCGGCCCGCACCTTGATCGACGCGCCGCTGAGCACCTGCAGCGTGACCGCGCCCTGAATGAACTCCTTGACCAGCTCCTTGCCCTCGAGCACCACCTTGTTCTCATCGGCCATGCGGTTTCGGTCCTCAGTCATTTCGCAGGGATTCGGCCGGCAGCAGCCGCGCGGCGCGCCAGGCAGGATACAGCGTCGATATGCACGCCAGGACGAACGCGAATACGCAGATCTCGGCGACGTCCGACAGCCGAACGTGGGCCGGCAAATCACTCATGAAATACACCCGCGCATCCAGAAATTTGAAGCCGACGACGTCTTCCAGGCCATGCACCAGCGTCTGCAGGTTGACCGCGATCAGCACCCCCAGGATGACCCCCAGGGCGATGCCGAGCGTTCCGATGAGGCTGCCCTGCACCACGAAGACCGACAGAATACTGCGCGGCGAAGCCCCGAACGTTCGCAATATCGCGATGTCGCGGCGTTTGCTCTTCACCACCATGACCATGGTCGACACGATGTTGAAGGCGGCGACGGCCACCACCGCCGACAGCATGATGAACAGAATGTGCTTCGTGATTTCGATGGACCGAAAGAAATTGGCGTGCTGCGTGGTCCAATCCTCGACGAGGTAGCTGCCGCCGAGCGCCACGGCGGCATTGCGCACCAGGCGCGGCGCGGCGTACATGTCCGCGAGATTCAGCCGGATGCCGCTGATGTCGTCGTCCATCCGCGTCAGCTTGGCGACGTCCTGCATGGCGAAAAGTGCGATGCGGCGATCATATTCGTACATGCCTACGGCGATGATCCCGACCACCTCGAACGCGCGCATGCGCGGCATGACGCCGACCGGCGTGACGTCGCCCTGCGGCACGATCACCACCACACGATCCCCCACCGTGGCGCCGAGTTCCTGCGCCAGATCCTTGCCCAGGATCACGCGGTACTTGCCGGCGACCAGCTCGCTCAAATGGCCGCGCAACAAATGCGGCGTCAGGTCGGCGACTTTTCGCTCCGCATCGGGCAACACGCCGCGCAGCAGGATTCCCGCGGACTTGCCGCCGTGGATCACCATGCCCTGCTCTTCGATATAGGGCGCCGCGGCGACCACCCCGGGAAAATGCCCGAGTTTGGCCACCTGCGGAGGCCAGTTCGAGATGCGTCCCTCCAGCCCGGAAATCGTGGCGTGCGCCGTGAGGCTCAATATCCGGGTGCGCAACTCCTCTTCGAAGCCGTTCATCACCGACAGTACGACGATCAGCACGGCGACGCCGAGCGCCAGGCCGATCATCGCGATTCCCGCGATCAGCGAGACAACGCCGCGCCGCGGCGATGCGCGCAGGTAGCGCAAGCCCAAGAAGCCCTCGTACCAATAGGGCATCATTCGTACCGCAATGCCTCCGCGGGCTGCGTCTTTGCCGCCTGCAGGGCAGGATAGATGGTGGCCACGAAGGTGAGCGCCAGCGCGGCCAGCGCGATGCCGATGACATCCCTGCTATGCGTCTCGCTCGGAATCGTCGAGATGTAGTAGACGTCCGGATCCATGATGTGCAGGTCGAGCGCCTGCTCGAGGAACGGCACGTTGAGCGCGACACACAGCCCGAGAGCGACGCCGATGGCGGTGCCGATCCAGCCGATGAGCACCCCTTGGGTCATGAATACCGCCAGCACGCCGCGCGGACTCATGCCGAGGGTGCGCAGAATGGCGATATCCGTGCGCTTGTCGCTGACCACCATGACCAGTGTGGCGGCAATATTGAACACGGCCACCGCGACGATCAACATCAATATCAAGGTCATCATGGTCTTTTCGATGCGGATGGCACGAAAGTACGCCTCGTTGTCCTGGGTCCAATCGCGCAGTTGCAATCCCGGCTTGACCCGCAGCGCCGCTTGGCGGGCGAGCTCCGGCGCCTTCAGCACATCGTCGAATTTGAGCCGGATGCCCGTCGGGCCCGCAAGCCCGCGCAGCGCCTCCGCGTCCTCGAGGTTGACCAGAGCCAGCACGCTGTCGTGTTCCTGCAGTCCCACCTCGAA
>JBEKYO010000193.1:0-8092 GCA_049510875.1 Steroidobacteraceae bacterium | reverse complement strand
CGTTCGCGCTCGTCAATACGACCCCACCCTGCCCTGCCTGGGGATTCGTAAACTGAATTTCCACCCCATCGCCGCGCACATGGGTATTTGTCAACGCATTGATGAGCAACGGACCTGCGCAAGTCACCAGACTCTTCGATTCGACCACGCAATTGGAGTCGGTCTCGCTAACCAAATCGCGCAGGTTCACGTCCTTCCATCCCGCCCCCACAGCGGTGGGGATCAGCGTCTGTGAGGGAAAGTCGACGCCGTGACTCGCTTGCGCGGCAAAAAGAAGAAGCGGCAACACTGCCAAGCTCAGCGTCAATCTTGTCGATGCAGTCATACTATGGAGTCTCCATGAATCGGAATTCCGGCAATCGCACGAACAGCGGCTCGCCGTTCAAAGTCTGTCGATTCGACGCAGCTCCCGCGTTATGTGACATCCGTTCACCTCATAGCTCGGTGCGCATCGTGCGCGCCGCGCAGAAAAATATCGTGGCGCGAATCGCAAAATATTGGCTTCGCTTCTACGAATTCATCGCGCGATTCTTCTGCATCGCGCGCTGCAGTTGCGCCTTTAACTTATGGGAGCTGACTGCGCACTGAATGAGGTCGGCGGTTAGGTTGGATTACTTGAAGCGTCGCAAATCACCGACGTTGCTCTTCTGTGGATCATGCTGATTTGCGTCGCTGCCGGCGGGACTCCACTTTGCATCGTCAATATTCCGGCGGTTCTTGGCGGCATCCGCGCGTGGAGTACGCGCGCGCCGGCGTCGGCTCGTGAGCGAACTCTGCGGAGTCCGCGCACGATCACAACGAACTGACGCCCGTCGAGTGGGCATGCGCGCCCTGGTTGGCGGCTGGAGAATTCCGCGATCGCCATTTCCCCGCAGGGCTCTTACCGTGGTGGCGGATGCGTGGGAAGCTTACTTGGTGCCGTTTCTGCGTGGGTCGACAGCGCTCGAGACCGTCGCTGCCGAGGGCGCGGCGTCGCCTGAAAAACCTGCTCGATGCGCCTCGGCCGGAGGTTCTGGTCCGAGGTGCGGACGCTCTACTATGCATGGACGCAACACGCAATTTAAATTCTGAGACTTTTACATAATGTCATGGCATGGCAATTGCTTGTAAGCTAGAGTGCTTTTCATAACGCCATGGATGTTTTAGTGCCGCAAGCCCGCGTCAGGGTAGACAGTGCTTCGGGCGAAGCCCGCGAAGTGCCGACAGCCCGGCTTCTTCCGCGCGCAAGCGTATCCGCGTTTGCCAGCACCCCCGTCGGTCAAAAAAGCGTGCAGCTCGGCACCATCGAGCCGCCGTTCCAAGCGCTGTTCAAACACTGGTCGAAGCCCGCCGCGGTCGCCGGCGCGCTCGGCGTCTGCGTGGTCGCTTTCTCACAGGCCCTCACACTGGCCTATTGGGCGCTGGTGTTGGTCGGAGTGCTCCTGTCGCGCCAGATCTTCACGCCCCTGCCGTTGCGGGCGACGAATGCACCGCATATCACGATCCGGCGGGTGACGCGGCTCGCCGTCGAATGGAGCGTGGTGGTCGGCGTGCTTCTGTTCTTGGGCTATGCCTTCGGACTCACCCATCTTTTTCCGCGTCGATTGATCGTCGGCTGGTTGACGCTCACGCCCCTCATGCTGCTCGTGGGCGAGTTGGTCGCCGTGCGCCTGGCCGTGCGCAGCGCCTCGCGCACGCATCGCCATATCATCATCGGTGCCACGGAGGTCGGGCTCGAGCTGGCGCGTCGTGTGGAGGCGAGCGTGGGGAGCGGCACCTTCATGGGATTCTTCGATTTTCGCCGCCCGGAGCGCCTGCCCCTGCAGAGCCGGGAGCGCTTTGCCGGCGCCTGCAAGGACGTCGCGGCGTTCGTGCAGCAGCACGCCATCAATGCAATCTATATTGCGCTGCCCATGAGGAACGAGCTTCGCATGGAGGGCCTCCTCAATGCATGCCGCGACACCACCGCCTCCATCTACTTTGTGCCGGACCTGTTTGCCTTTGAGACGGTCCAGGCGCGCTGCGTCGAAATGAACGGCATCCCGCTGCTGTCGATTTGCGACACGCCGTTTCACGGCATGGCCGCGGTCAACAAACGGGCCATCGACCTCGCTCTATCATCATTTGCACTGGTATTGGCGTTGCCGCTGATGGCGGCTGCGGCCATCGCCGTGAAGCTCTCCTCGCCGGGGCCCGTGCTCTTCAAACAGCGCCGCTACGGTCTGGATGGCGAGGAAATCCTGGTCTACAAATTTCGCAGCATGACCGTCTGCGAAGACGGGCCGGTGGTCGAACAGGCGAAACCAAGCGACAAGCGCGTCACCGCCGTGGGGCGTTTTTTGCGGCGCACCTCGCTCGACGAATTGCCGCAATTATTCAACGTCCTGCAGGGCAAGATGAGCTTCGTCGGTCCGCGCCCGCACGCGGTCGTGCACAACGAGCTCTACCGCAAGCTCATCAGTGGCTACATGATCCGGCACAAGGTCCGCCCGGGCATGACCGGCTGGGCACAGGTCCATGGTTTGCGCGGCGAGACGACCACGGTCGAGCAAATGCGGCTGCGGGTGCAATACGACTTGGACTACCTGCAGAACTGGTCGCCCTGGCTCGATGTCAGGATCCTGGCCAAGACAGCGCTGATCGTGCTGCACGGAAGCAACGCGCACTGAGAGTGCCACCTGCGCCCGCCCGCAGCTCACACGGCGGCCCGACCGTGATCTGTCAGGCGCAGAATGCTTGCGCTGCAGTGATTTCTACATGCTCGAACGCACGCCTGAACGCGCCCAACTCCGACTCTTGCAGCCCGACTTCGACCGACACGGCGACGCGGCGCCAGTCGCGCGTCGCGTGGGCCACGTGAGCGACGATCGACTTCGCGTCGGCGGGGGTTAGTCCGAAGTAATCAGCCTCCCCCACCAGCTGAGCAACGGTTGTGATTGGCCCGGACTGTTCCGACAACCAGGTCTTCGATTCCCGCTGCCGCTCCGGGAACGGGTTCAAGTCGAACGCAGGGGCAAGCTTCCACTGACCGGGGCTGACGTAGAGCACGCCCAAATTCCACAGGTGGTCGTCGACGTTGGTGATCAACAGGTTGAACACCAGGCGGCGCCATAACTCGTGAGCATCCTCGCGTGGGCGCGCCGATACGCGGCGCAGCGTGTCAAGCAGCTCCGTATAGGTCCGGTCTTGACCTCTCCCCGCCTGCAAGAGCGAGCCGGCCGAGAGGTACGGGATGCGCCCAGCGCCCGGGATTCGGTCGAAGCGACGAATCACCGCGATCGGCACGCCATCTACGTCGACGACGCGGGCCGTCGCGGCTTCAATGCCCGCATTCCGTGCAAGCGCCAGCGCCAGTACTTCGCCGCGTGGTATTGAGCGCTCGTCCGTCGTACTCGGGAACTTGCCGATCGCGAGCGATCCATCGTCCTCGAGGACAGTGCACTTCGGCCGCAGGCCGCCAAGCGAGGTGCCTTTGCCCTCGAGGTACGCGAGGTCGGCCGCGGTCTCCCGGTCCTCTTCCACTGCCCGGCTTGCCATATAGATCCGTTCGAGCTCGATTAGCGGCGGCGTGCGCTGCTCGTCTGCACTGCGCAGGAACCCTCCTCGAGCGTCTTGCAGTCGCAGCGCGCCCACACGTGAGTAATCGTCGACCGCGGCAAGAAAGTCGAATGCGGTGAGCGCAGGCAGCGACGGGCCGGCTTCGCGTCGCTTGACGTGCGCGCGGCGAATGACACGCTGCCCCCAGGCGTCGGGTGAGGTATCGGCGATCGCGAACGGGAAGCACGAGTCCTCCGGGTACGGGGCGCGGCGCAGTTGGTGGCCTTCGACCAGCGGCCAGTCCGGTGAGACTTCGAAACGCGCAGGGTCGCCGAGCCATGCCGCGTCGTAGGCGTACGCGGAGTACTCCCGGCGACCTTCATTAACGTAGGTCAGCGTACCCATCGGCTTGCCGGCGTCGCCCAGGCACACTCGCACCGATTCCTTTCGGACGCGCGGCTTCACAACGCCGCCGGCGCTTTTCGAGTGCGCACGCGCTGCGGCAGATCCTCGTCGGCCAGTGCGAGCCCCAGCGCGTCGGACTCCGGCGCCAGCAGCTGCTCCAGTCGTCGCAGCTCTCCGAGCACGTGCAGCGCACGCGCGAGCGTCTCCAACGCGATCCCCGAGGCACCGTCCTCGAGGCGTCGCACGGTGTTGATTCCGACCCCCATACGCTCAGCCATCGATTCTTGAGACAAGCGGCGCCGGCGGCGCGCCACGGTGAACTGGCGGGCGAGTTCCTGGATAGCCCGGGAGACCGGCAACGGGGTGGGCAATTTAGACATTAACGCTCCAATATGGGAGATAAAACCTATTAGGCGCCCAGATATGGATGATTATAACGATTGCATCAAGAGAAGCAACTTCGGCTGGTTTAATCGCCTAAACATGGGCGATTCATATCAATAACAACCCAAATATGGGTGCTGACGCCAAAATTATGTCCAGCTGCCTTTCCACCCGTGAAAAGTCGGGCCGACGGTGCACTGGTGAGCCAAGGCTCGAACGCGCATGCTGGCGCCGGCTGGATGCGCCGCAGTTCGTTCGCGGCCGCGCCGAAACACTCAATAAAGAAAACATTAACGCGGGAGAGTCATGAACAGAATTCTGTCTAGCGTGTTTCTTGGGGCACTTTTAGGGAGCTCGCCATGAAATATATCCTTGCCGTTGCGGCTTCGCTGCTTGCCTTTTCCGGGAGTGCAGCGCCGCCCCAGGACACCGCGGCCGGCGAACAGCGTTTCCGCGAGCTATACAAAGAGCTGGTCGAGACCAACACCAGCCTGTCGGTCGGCAGCTGTACTCTGGCCGCCGAGCGCATGGCGGCGCGGCTGAAGGCGGCGGGATTCCCGGACAGCGATCTGCACCCCTTCGCCGCGCCCGACCACCCCAAGGAAGGCGGCCTCGTCGCGGTGTACCCGGGCCGGGATCCGAAGCTGAAGGCGCTCCTGCTGCTCGCGCACATCGACGTCGTGGAGGCCAAGCGCGAGGACTGGACGCGGGATCCGTTCACGCTGGTCGAGGAGAACGGCTCGTTCTATGCGCGCGGCGCGATGGACGACAAGGCCGAGGCGTCGATCTGGGTCGACCTTTTGATCCGCTACAAGGCCGAGAACTACCGGCCGCGGCGCACGCTCAAGGTCGCGCTCACCTGCGGCGAGGAGACGGCCGGCACGTTCAACGGCGCGGAGTGGCTCTCCCAGAATCGCCGCGATCTCATCGACGCCGCCTTCGCGCTCAATGAAGGCGGCTGGGGCGAACTCGACACGAGCGGGCACCGGGTCTCGCTCGACGTCGAGGCGGGCGAGAAATTTCCGCAGAACTACCGGCTCGAGGTGACGAACCCTGGGGGACACAGCTCGCGGCCGGTGAAGGACAATGCGATTTATCACCTCGCGGCGGGGTTGACCCGGATCAGCGCCTACGATTTTCCGGTGCAGTTCAACGACGCGAATCGCGCCTACTTTGCCGGCATGGCGAAGCTCCAAGCGGCCAAGGGGGAGACCGCGGTCGCGGACGCCATGAACTCATTCCTGCGCGACCCCAACGATGCCCAGGGGATCGCACTCGTCTCGGGCAAGGACCCGAGCTGGAATGCGACGCTGCGCACCACCTGTGTCGCGACCATGCTCGACGCCGGACATGCCACGAACGCGCTGCCGCAGCGAGCGCGGGCGATCGTCAACTGCCGCATCTTCCCCGGCGAATCCGCAGAGGCCGTGCGCGCCAAGCTCGAGGAGCTGGTCGCGGACCCGGCCATCAAGGTGACGACGCTCGAGACGCGCGGTCCGACTTCAGCGCCGCCGCCGCTGACGCCGGCGGTGCTGGGACCGATTGAGAAATTGACCGCTCAGTTCTGGCCGGGTGTGCCGGTGCTGCCGATCCTGCAGGCGGGTGCCACGGATGGCGAATTCACGAACGCCGTCGGGATTCCGACCTACGGCGTGGAACCCGTATTCCTTGGCCCCGACCTCGGCCATATCCATGGCCTCAACGAGTACGTCGGTGTAACCTCCTTGCTCGAAGGCCGCGAGTTTCTGTATCGCCTGGTCAAGATCTACGCCGACCAAAAATAGCCCGTTTGTGCCGATCACTGGTTCTCGAGCGTAGCAAGCCATGCCCGCATGAATGGATCCTCGAACCGCCAGCTCGGCGTAGTCCCGGCGAGATCCTGGCGCAGGAAATGCTGGCGCTCGAGCGCCCCGAGCGCGCGCTGCATCGTGGTGCGCGGTAGCCCATGCCGGAGTGCTATCGCGGAAAGCTCGAACCCGATCGGCTCCTCGCTCACGATCCGAAGCGTCTGCTTCTGGGCGCGTGCCAGGAGGAGCCATCGCTGCAGGTAGCCGACGTGCTGCATGGAGACGACGCGGCCGAGCGCCTCGTCTACGAGCGCGGCTGTCAGGTGCCTGCGGCGGTTGTCCGTGACGAGCACCCAGCATTCGCTGGCGAGCTGCTGCACGTTGTAGGGGACGTCCTCGCCCAAGTCGAGGATGTGCTCGAGCGCACCCGCTGCAACGGCGGCCCCCGCGGACTCGAACCCGTTGCGCAGGAAATCGCCGAAGGCTGGGCGCGGTATGGGACCCAAGTGCAACTGATCGCCGAGCTGCCAAAATGCGCGATTCGAGGTCGCAACCATTTCCGTCATCATCCGCGAGCTCGAGCCCGCGAACACGTAGCCGACCGCCCGGTGCCGCTGCACGGCGGCACGGATCTGGCGCTCCGCCTTCTCGCCGGCCTCGGTGACGACCTGCTGGAACTCATCGATGACGATGAGCGCGGGACGACCGTCTTCGGTCGCGAGCCGCTCGATGCCATTCAAGACATCCGTGAACAGCGGTACCGCACCCAAGCGAACCCCCGGCTCGACCCCGACGGCCACGGTGATCTTGCCGTCTGACGGATCGAGCGTAAGGCTCGGCTTCAGCGCCACAAAGAACTTCTTGGCAATGGCCTGCGCCCGGTCGAGGGCAGACGAGTACTTGCGCACGGCGCCAGCGAGAAGCGCCGCCGCGAGACTTCCGATGTCGTCGAAGGCCTCGGCGTCGTACCGAAGGACGATCTTGCCGGCATGGGTGAGCTTGGCCTCAGCGGCCCGCAAGATCGAGGTCTTCCCAAAGCGGCGCGGGCCAATCAGGAACAGAGTGCCGCACTCCTCGCCGACGCGGACGACCCGGGCGAGCTCCTCGTCCCGGTCCACGAGGACGTCGGCCTCGCGCCCGTAGCGGAACGGATTTCCTGGGACCTTGCGGTCGCTCACTATGCCTCCACATGCCGCACATCCGCGTGCCGCATTTTTGCGTCACTTGAGTCTACGTGATTAAGCTACAAATACAAGGGAAATTGCCCGCTAGTGGCCGCCGCAGTTATGCGTGCCGCTAAAGTGCGGCAACTGTTACCCACGTCTCGTAGGCCTCGATCTAGGTCACCACCCCTGAATAGGGCCGGGGGCGATGGCACGCTTGTACGCCTGCGCCCGAGCGTGCATGCTGGCGCGGGCTGGATGCGGTCGCGGCTCGTTCGCGGCCGCGCCGCAGCACTCAATAAGCAAAACACTAGCGGTGGGGGCAATCATGAACAGCATTCTTTCGAGCGTATTTCTTGGGGCACTTCTCACGGTCGGCAGCGCCGCGATCGCGGCGGAATCGGCCACTGATCCCGTGGTGGGGACCTGGACTCTCAATGTGGCGAAGTCCAAGTTCAGCGAAGGCCATGCACTGAAGAGCCAGACGCGCACGTACTCGCAGAGTGCAGACGGTATTACGCTCAATATGAAAACCGTGGGCGCGGACGGCAAGGAAACCACGACCCAGACGACGTACCACCTGGACGGCAAGGACTATCCGATTACGGGCCGCCCCGACTTCGACAGCCTCTCGGGAAAGCAGATCAGCCCCAACACGGCCTCCTTCACGCTGAAGAAGGGGGGTAAGACCGTGGGCACGACCCGCCGGACGGTTTCCAAGGACGGTAAAACGCTGACGACTACCGACAAGATGCCCGGCTCAACGGCCGTGGACACCGGCGTGTTCGACAAGCAATAGGCAACCGCCGGAGGCGCGGCAGGACTCGATGCATCGAG
>JBEKYO010000192.1:0-8099 GCA_049510875.1 Steroidobacteraceae bacterium | reverse complement strand
GGTTTGACATGCACGGGATGAACGCCCGGCTGAGCCGCCTTGCATTCCACCCGATCCCAAGTGACATTGGGATACGAGGCATGAAAGCACCCTTCCACGGGCGCCGGGTTCTGCGTCATGAGCTTGCGCCAACTGTGGAGCGCCGCCGACTGCGGATCGACTGCTGCGTCGGTGTCCTGTCCCGCGAGGGCAGAAACGGCCGCGGCATCGGACGCGCCGGCAGCCGGGACGGGAGCATCGTTGGCCGCGTGAGCGGGGCGCAGGATCGATGCGAGGCCGAGGGCAAGCGCACAGAGGGTGCCGCCCGTTTTGAGCATGCTGTTCATTGATGATTCTCCTTAAATAAATGGTTGCGAATTGGAACAACGAGATTTCTCTCGCTGACCAATGCGTAACTGCGGGGAGAATCACCTCATCGCTGGCCAGTTATTCTTGTGTCGATCGGTCATTGCCGCCGCCGCGCGCCGTTGGCGGCGGCCGCCCCTCATGGACATCCCGAGAGGTTTTTCTTGAAGGAGTGCTTCTGTCTGCCGTCGTCGATACTGTCGGGCGGCTCGAGCGCGGTGTAGGCCACATCGTTGGTGTAGATGCACGTTTCCGTGTGGGTCTCATACACCGAGCCGTTCAGTGCCGGTGCAAGGGTCGTCAAGGCCCCCTTCGGCAGGGGAATGGGTGAACCGACGAGGCTCCAGGCGTCGGTCTGGCTGTCGTGCTCGGCAAAGCGGATGGTCGAGGCGGCCGTGGTCCATGCCAGGAATAGGGATTGGCTCGGCGGGGAATTGAAGGCCGTGAACACTCCAAGCGCCGGCGCCACGCTGGTCGATGCCGCCACTTGAACCGCGGGATTCGACCAGGACGTATCCGAGAGCGGCAGGGCGGTGGAAATCACCGAGACAGCGCCTGCGGGCGCATCCGTCCATGCCAGGTATAGCTGATCCTGGAACGCCGCCAAGGCAGGACCCGTGTCCGAATTTGAGCTGGCATTGGGGATTGGATTCGCCGCAATCAACCATTCGCCATTGATGTATTCGGCGTACATGAGGGACCCGGTGGGCGTGGTCCACGCCGCATAGAGCACCGAGCCGACGCCGAACAAGGCGGGGGAGGCGACGGTCTCGGCGCAGGTGGATCCTTGGCACAGCGGTCCGAGCAACGTGAATCCGTTGGCCCCCAGCACATAAATGTCTATGTTCCCGGTGTTGGGCGGAGTGATCGCGAGATAAACCGTCTGACTGGTTGCCGCCAGCGCGGGGGCCGTAGTGGTGAAGGAGCCGGGAATCTCCGCCTGATCCGACCACGTGCCGCCGTCAAAGGTCGCGAACCAGGTTTGACGGGTTCCCACCGCCCGGTCTCCCTCCCAGGCCAGATACATCACGTCCTTGAAGGTTGTAAGCGCCGGGGCCCCGCTGGTCAGGGCTTGGGGAACCTGCGTTGCCCACCCGCAGAACCCGGAAAAAACGATGCACAAGCCTCCACATAGGCTGACCAAGGATCGCTTCATAAGCATTCTCCCCTCTGAGCTGGCCTTGAGTTGGAGGCAATTTATCGAAATCTTAACCAATATAACGTCGGACGCCGAGAAAAGACGACATCACGTGCCGCGTTTGGCAGACGCCTTGAGCGCATCGGTCAGTTCCAGGAACCGGGCGTTGTGCCGCAGCTCCTTCAAGTCCTCCTCGCCCAGCAGGCCATCGGCATCCGTGTAGCCGCGGTTCACCGCCTCGCGCAAATAGCGCAGCGCGTCATCGACGCCGCCGGCGGCCGCCGCGACGCACGCGAAGGCATACCATACGTACCAGCTGTTCTCTTGGTGGGGGATCGCGCTCAGTTTGTCGATGGTATCGCGAAACAGAGCGCTTGCCTGCGTGTAGCGATCCCGGTACGCCATGGCCTTGCCCAGGATACGCAGCGTATCGAGCGTATCCGGGTGCTGAAGTCCCAGAGTGCTCGATTGCACGGCAAAGGTTTCCGACGCCAATTTCTCCGCCTCCTCGATGCGGTGCTCGCGAATCAAGATGCCGGCGAGGTTCGATTGCGATATCAGCGTGCCGGGGTCGCGCGGGCCGAGCACGCGCATCTGCGCGGCCAGCGCGTCGCGCTGCAACACATCCGCTTCCTGAATGTGGTTTTCCTTCAGCAGCGTGTCCGACAGGTTCAGCTTGGCATTCATGGTGTCGGGATGATCGGGGCCGAGGGTCCGAAGGCAGATCGCCAGCACTTCCCGCTCGAGCTTTTCGCCTTCGGCGATGCGGCCCGCGTCGGTGAGCAGAGCGGCGAGGTTGGTCATGGTGAGCACGGTGTATTGATGCTCGGGACCCAGCACCCGCTGCTGGTCGGCGAGGACTTCGCGGTACAGCCGCTCGGCTTCCACCGGCCGGTGCTGCGAGGCGACGATCCACGCCAGGCTGGTGAGCGCGGCCAGAGTTTGCGGATGGTCGGGTCCGAGGACGCGCCGATCGACTTCCAGCACTTTGCGGTACTGATCTTCCGCCTCGGCATAGCGCGCCTGGCGCCCGAGCGCGAGGGCCAGGTGGCTGGTGGCCTGAAGGGTCAGGCTGTTCTCACCCCCGAGCGCCCGCGTGGCGCTCAGCACCACCTGCCGCGCCAGGCGCTCGGCTTCGTTGAAATGACCCTCGTCGAGCTCGATCACCACCAAATGATCCTCGGTCTCGAGCGTCAGCGGGTCCGCGGGATCGAGCACGCGCACTTCATCGTCCAAGGCTTCGCGCGCCAGCTTTTGCGCGTCGGAAATCCGCCCCTGCCGATCGAGAATCCAGCCGAGCTGAGCCATGGATTTGAGCGTACTGGGATCAGTCGGGCCATACAGGTGCCGGCGCATGTCGAACGCGCTCTGCGCAAGATCGTGCGCGCGTGAATAGATGCCAAGATTGAGATAAGTGCTCGCCATGACATGGAGCATTTGCGATTGCACCTCGGCATCTTGCTTCAGGCCGGTGCCGATCTCGTTCGATGCCTGGTCGAGAATCTCGCGCGCCGTGACGCTGTTGCCGCGGGCCTCGCTGGGATCGGCCACCTTGAACATGCCGGTCATGAAGTCGGTGATGCGAGTCGCCCGGTCGCGCTCCCGATTGGCCCGGTCGCGCTCCTGCGTCGTGCGGCGCAGCTCCAGGCCCTGCAACACCGAGAAGCCCGTCAACATCACGATCAAGCCGGCGGCAATAGCCACCGCGACGCGATGCCGCCGGGTGTATTTGCGCAATCGATAGACAGTGCCCGCGGGCCGCGCGATCACCGGCTCGTCGTCCAGGTGGCGGCGCAGGTCGGCGGCCAGTTCGGACGGCGTGCCGTAGCGCCGCGCGCGATCCCGCTCGAGCGCCTTGAGGGTGATCAAGTCCAGATCGCCGCGTAGGCGCTGCGTCAACTGTTTGGGCCCGAGGCCGCGAGTTGCGGCGGCGGATATGCACGCCACCCGATCCGATGCGACTTTTGCGCTGGGCGCCGGCGGGTCCTCCTCGCGCAACAGGCGCAGGACCACATCCAACGGGGGTCTGCGGCCCCTCTCGAGGTCGAAGGGCCGATAGCCGGTCAGCAGTACATACAGGATGACTCCCAAGGAATACACATCGGTGCGGGTATCGATGTCCTGCACCCCCGGATCCGCCTGTTCCGGACTCATGTATCCGGGCGTACCCACGAATTGACCCAGCAGAGTGAATTCGTTGCCATTCGGCAGGCTTGGGGTGGTCGCCTTCGCGAGCCCGAAATCGATGATGCGCGGCATCGGTTTGCCGTCGACCTCGACCACCAAAATGTTCGGCGGTTTCAAGTCGCGGTGGACGATGGCCTTCTGATGGGCATGCTGCACGCCTTCGCAGGCCTGTATGAGCAGTTCGAGGCGCGCCGATATTCCGAGCCGATGCAGATCGCAGTAGTCGGTGATCGGCAACCCCGGCACGTACTCCATGACGAAGTAGGGCTGGCCTTGCGCGGTCGCTCCGGCTTCGAACACCTTGGCGATGGCGGGGTGGTCCATCATGGCGATGGCTTGGCGCTCGGACCGGAAGCGCTGCACGACGGACGCGTCGTACATTCCGGCCCGGATGAGCTTCAGCGCTACCAGACGCCGTACGGGTGCGATCTGCTGCGCCAGCCAGACCTGGCCCATGCCGCCCGCGCCCAGACTCTGCACGAGCTGAAATCGTTGCTCGAATAGATCGCCGGGCGCGAGGTCCGCGCCGGCGGCCTCGCGCGAGGATTCGCCGAACGGACCGGGCGCTGCCGACGCCAGGAAACCGGACCTGGCCGCAGAATCCGCCGCCAGCAGCGATTCGACTTCGGCGCGGCAGGGGTCATCGCACGGACAAGTTTCATCGAGAAACCGGACGCGCTGATCGGGCGTCAGCTGCATGGCCTCGTGCAGCAAATGCTTGACGCGCTCCCAGCGGTCCGCACTCACGACGATCCAGCCCGGCTCATCTGACGATGCAGCCACGCCCGCGCGGTCGCCCAATCCCGTTCGACGGTGGCGCGCGACACCTGCAGCACCTCGGAAATCTCGGGATAGGACAGGCCGCCGAAGAACTTCATGTCGACGACCTTGGCCTGGCGTTCGTCCAGCGCGTAAAGATCATTGAGCGCATCGTTCAGCGCGACGAGTTCCTCATCGCCCGAAACCAGCAGCGCATCCAGATGCTCGACGGCGACGCGCACGCCGCCGTCGCGCTTCGCGGCGCGGCGCTCGCGCGCGTAGTCCACCAGGATCTGGCGGATGAGCCGGGATGCGACCGCGATGAAATGCGGCCGGCTGCGCAGTTCCGGCGGCTGGCTGCCCAGTAATCGCAGGTACGCTTCATGAACCAGCGCGGTGCTTTGCAGCGTGTGGTCGGGCCGCTCACGCTGCAAGTGGAATCGCGCAACGCGGCGCAGCTCGTTGTAGACCAGCGGTAACAGTTCCTCCAGAGCCTTTTCGTTACCTTCTGACCAATGACACAGGAGCTGCGAGACGAGGCGGGATTGTTCGTCTGTCATGGGAGGCTTTGCCGATTTCCGAAACCGCGATGAGCATATGCGCAACCTTCCCGAGGCGGAAGCGACGGATGGCAGGTGAATTCATTCCCCGAGCGTACGGCGTGATAAATCATATATAAAACAATATGTTGTGCTACGGCTCACTGGACTTTACCAGGCGTCGATTGCCACAATAGCGGTGCTCGGCGTCGGACAGCCGGATTCCCCGGGCATACCGTGGCGGGAAGGAGCACTCATGAAAATCGGCGCTGTCTATCCACAGATCGAGCTTCGCGGCGACCCGGAGGCAGTCCGGCGCATTGGGACCAGCGTCGAGTCACTGGGCTTCGATTATCTGCTCACGTACGACCATGTCCTCGGAGCGCCGCACGAGGGCCGCGAGCCCAAGCTCACGGGACCGTACACGGAGAAGGACCCCTTCCACGACCCGCTCGTGATGTTCGCCCACCTCGCCGCGCTCACCCGGCGCATCGAGTTCGTGACGGGCATCTTGATTCTGCCGCAGCGCCAGACGGCGCTCGTTGCCAGGCAGGTCGCCGATGTCGACCTTTTTTCCGGCGGACGCTTGCGCCTCGGCGTCGGCATCGGCTGGAACCATGTCGAGTACCAGGCGCTCGGGCAGAGCTTCAACACTCGTGGCAGGCGCCAGGAGGAGCAGGTGCAGCTTCTGCGCAAGCTCTGGAGCGAGCCCCTGGTGACGTTCCAGGGCCAGTTCGATCACATCGACCGCGCCTGTATCAATCCCCGCCCCACTCGCCGCATCCCGATTTGGTTCGGAGGCTTCTCCGAGCCCGTCTTTCGGCGCGCTGCGCGACTCGGGGACGGCTTCATTTTCACCGGTCCCCAGGAGCGGGCCGCGGAAGGGTGGAAGCAGGTGGAGAAATACCTGCGCGAGGCAGGCCGCGAGCCGGCGCAGTTCGGCAAGGAAATGGTGGTCGGACGCTTCGACGAGACCCCTCAAGCGGTCGCCGCCCGCATCGAATGGTGCCGCGAGTGGGGATGCACCCACGTCGCGATCGACACAATGGCAAAGGGATTCTCGAGCGCGGAAGCTCACCTTCAGTTCCTGGCCGAAGTGCAGCAAAAAGTCGGTCGCTCGTGAGGAATGGATCGGGTTGGCGAATGACCAAATAAAGGATTCGGCTTTCGTCAGGCCTGGGATCGGATCAGAAGCGTCCGCCGACGAAGGCCACTGTCAGCGTGCGAGGGCCGAGTCCACCATTCCAATGGTCACCAACCATGTTTCCACCAGCCGCGGCCATTGCGCGATCGGCAACTTGCTCCTGCGCAGGCCGAAGGCGTGGCCGCCTTGCGCGTACAGGTGCATTTCAGCGGGGACGCCGGCTTTCTGCAGCGCGACGTAATAGGCCAGAGACTGCTCCACGCCGTCCACGTGATCGTCCTCGGCTTGGAGTAGGAAGGTGGGTGGCGAGTCGGCGCGTACGCGGATGTCCGGGCGAAGGCTCAAATCCGTTTCCTCGCGGGTAGCATCGTCCTCGTCCTCGTGCGTCCATAGGTGGCCGGGGTAGAGGGCGATGGCGAAGTCGGGGCGGCAGCTCAGCTCGTCGGCGGCATCGACCGGAGTATAGGTCCGCTGCGCAAAATGCGTACTGACCGCGGCCACCAAGTGCCCGCCGGCAGAAAAACCGATCACGCCGACTTTGTGCGGATCGACATTCCACTGCGCTGCGTGCTGCCGCACCAGCCCCAACGTGCGCTGCGCGTCCTGCAGCGCTGTCTGCACCGTCGGGTACACGCGCCGATGGTTCTCGCGGTCCCACCACGGACCCGAGCCCGGCACGCGGTACTTGAGCAGCACGCAGGTGATGCCGCGTGATGTCAGCCAGTCGCAGATTTCCGTGCCCTCCCCACCCATGGCCAGAGCCAGATAACCTCCGCCGGGGAACACCACCACCGCCGCCCCGGTGTTGCGTCCCTTGGGTGCATATACGGTCATTGTCGGCCGGCTGACATCGTTGGCCGCGCCGCCGGGACCGACAGACTCCGGTTTCGGGTCGGGTATTGCATCGGGTACCGCGCCGGGCCAGATCGGAGCCTGCACATGGCCAAGGGTTGGTTGCCAGCCGCCCGGAGAGGGCTTCCCGGAGTCCGCCCGCACGCTTGTGCCGCCGATCGCCGCGGCCGTACACAGAGCAAAGATCAACGCCTTCATCACCATCTCCTATGTCTTGTGACGCTTGCGATGAGCGCGAGCATCCCTTGTCCCGCGACTTTTCGAGCCGCACCCCCGCCGACGCTTCACCGCGCCAAGGGGAGGCTGCTTGCGACCATCAAAGTGCGTCGATTTCGATGGCGACCCTACGCGCCGACCGAAGACAGGACTCCATCCCGCGGCTCAGGGGGTCCGCGAAGGTTCCCGCAAAATAGATCCGCCCATCAGGGCGCATCAGCCGCGGCCAGAACTTGTTCATCTCCCCGATCGGGAAGGCCAACATTTCACAAGACGGCGCATACCTGTCGCGGGTCCAGTCGAACGTCAGGGACTGGACTATGGTGTCATGTTTGCCTGGATAGGCTTCGCGGAAGGCCGCCAAGCCGCGCTGCGCAGAGACACCACCGGGAGCGAAGGCCTTCAATATCACCCGGCTGGTATCCACCTCGCTTGGCACATGCCAAACCGAGGATATATCGGGGTGCTCGAATTCCATGTTGATGCTCGCGAATCCGTCGTCGATCCAGAACTTCGAGCCGGCCTCGAACACATAGAAGGGGTGTGACGTGAAGTGCAGGTGGTCGACGACGTATTGCATGCCGGGCGACAGTGCCGGGCTTACGGGAATATTCCTGAAGATCGACAGGGGCATGCAGTTGACGAGCACGTCCGCGGCCATCTCTCTCTCGTCCCCGTATCCATAGGCGCTGTAGCGGATGCTGACGCCGGAATCGCTGCGCGTGACGGCGACGATCGGATGCTTGAGCTTGACGCGATCGCCCAGGCGGGTGGCGAAGGCCGTGGGAAGCTCCTGATTGCCCCCTTTCAGGCGATAGGTGTCGCCTTCCGACCACGGAATGCCGCGAAGCCCCATCACGGCAAAGCGCCACAAGGAAAACAGCGCCGATTCATCCTGCCCGCCCATGACGCGCAGTGC
>JBEKYO010000191.1:0-8115 GCA_049510875.1 Steroidobacteraceae bacterium | reverse complement strand
ACGTGTCCGATTGCGTGATCACGCTGGACCATCGCGTTACCGATCAGCTGTCCACCCGCCGATTGCGCATCGTCAAGTATCGCGGTTCGACGCATGGCACCAACGAGTATCCGTTTCTCATCACCGACAGCGGGATCAGCGTCCTGCCGATCACCTCCCTGAGCCTCGATCACGCGGTGTGCGCCGAACGGGTCTCTTCGGGTGTGCCGCGACTCGATGCCATGCTGGGAGGCCAAGGGTACTACCGAGGTACGACCGCCCTGCTCTCGGGGACCTCGGGCACCGGAAAGACTAGTCTTGCCTGCGCGTTCGTCGACGCGGCGAGCCGCCGCGGGGAAAAATGCCTATATCTGGCTTTTGAGGAATCGCAGGATCAAATCATCCGCAATATGCGCTCCATCGGCATTGATCTGCAGCCGCACGTCAACGAGGGGTTGCTCAAATTCCATGCCAGCAGGCCTACCTTCCACGGATTGGAAATGCACCTCCTGGTCACTCACCTGTTGGTGGAACAGCAGCGCCCGAGCATCGTGGTCGTCGACCCGATTACCAACCTTCTGGCGGGCGGCAGCGCCGGCGATGTTCATGCGATGGTCATACGGTTGGTGGATTACTTGAAGGGAAGGGGCATCACCACGCTCATGACCACCCTGACCATGGGCGGAAAGCATTTGGAACAGTCCGAGGTCAATATATCCTCGCTGATCGACACTTGGTTGCTGGTGCGCGATATCGAGACGGGGGGCGAACGAAACCGGGCTCTCTATGTACTCAAGAGCCGCGGCATGGCCCATTCGAACCAAATTCGCGAGTTTCGCATTACCGAGCAGGGCATCGAATTGCTGGATGTCTATTTGGGTCCCAATGGCGTGCTGACCGGCTCGGCGCGGTTGCAGCAAGAGGCCATGGCGCGAGCGGAGGAATTGGAACGCCAGGAGAACGCCCGCCGCCGGCAGTTGGAAATTGAAGCCGAGCGCAAATCCCTCGCCGCGCAGGTTGCCGCGCTCGAGGCAAAGATCTCCTTGCAGGACAAGGAAATGGACGCGCTTGAAGCGCGCGAGGAGGCATTCGGCCAGCGCCGCGAAGCGGAACGGCTGGCGATGGCGAACAGTCGGCTTGCCGATTCGCCTGAGCCGGCTCCCCATACGAGAATGAACATGAGAACGCGCTGAGGTAATCCAATGTCAGGACCACTGCCTTCCAAAAACTCGGACCACTTGCCGGCAGGCGGCGTGGCGGCGCCCATCGAATGGGATTTGAGGCTCTACGTCGCCGGTCGCACACCGAAGTGCGTAGCGGCGTTCAACAACCTTCAGAAGCTGTGCGAAGATCACCTGTCCGGACAGTACCGGATCGAGGTCATCGATTTACTCGAAAACGCGCAACTCGCCAAGGGCGATCAAATTCTCGCCATTCCTACCCTGGTCCGAAAGCTACCCGAGCCGATCAAGAAGATAATCGGCGATCTATCCAACACCGAGCGGGTTCTGGTGGGACTCGACTTGCGGCCACGCGTTTGAAGTCCATGCCGGAAGCTACCAAACCAGATAGTTTGGCGCCGTCTGCCCGACGATTCAAGGATGAGGCCGCTGCTGCGGCGTCCAAGGAGCACTTTGTTTTACGGCTTTATGTCAGCGGACTGAGCTCGCGATCCCGCCATGCCATCGACAACATCAGACGGCTCTGCGAGGCGCACCTTGCCGGTCGCTACGAACTCCAGATCATCGACATCTATCAACAACCGGAACTGGTAAAGGAACAGCAACTCATTGCCGCTCCGACACTCGTCAAGAAATTGCCGCTCCCGTTGCGGAAACTCGTCGGCGACATGCGCGATCAAGCGCGTGTGCTGGTCATGCTGGGAATCAGCGTAAACAACGACGGAGCCGATCAATGAGCGTGGTCTGCAGCGAACAAGACGTCGATGAGTTGCGGGCGGAGATCACCGAACTGCGCACGCGCCTCGCCGACGCGGAGCAAACCCTCGATGCAATCCGCTGCGGCCAGGTTGACGCGCTGGTCATAGACAGTCCGGAGGGGCAAAAGGTGTTCTCTCTTGCTGGTGCCGAGCGTCCGTATCGTGCGCTCATCGAGCAGATGAGTGAAGGGGCGGTTACATTGGACAGCGACGGTTCGATTCGCTACTGCAACCATGCATTTGCGCAACTGTTGAAGCGTCCCCTGGAGACGATGACGGGCGCTATGCTGGTTCAACACGTGCGGAGCCCCGATCAGCCGTTGTACCTGTTGCTGTTGAAACAGTCGCAGATCACCAGCACACACGGCGAGCTGGGATTGTGCGCAGCCGATGGGAGCGTGGTACCCGTCTATGTAAGCCTGACGCGAATCATCGATAATGAGTCCGAATCGGTCTGCGTGGTCGTCACGGATCTGACCGAACGCAAACAAGCCGAGCGCATCTCCTCCAACGAGCAGTTTGTGCAGGGTCTGATCGAAAAGGCCCCCATTGGAGTGGCTGTCGTCGATCACGACTTATGCTACATCCTGGCCAATCCCGTCTACCGGGCGCTCGCGGGCGACGCGCTGGTGATCGGGTGCAGCATAAAAGAGGTCTTTGCCGCCCCGATCGTGCGTATCGTGGGCCCGCTCGTGCGGCGGGTGTTGGAGACCGACGAGCCACTCCATGTGCCGGAATGTTCAGTCCCGGATGGAGTCGATAGTTGGTGGAATATCAGCCTCGTGCCTCTACACGAGCAAAACGCGAACCCGACGTCGGTCTTGATCCTCACGGAGGACATCACGGTGCGCAAGGAGGCGGAAAACGAATTGCACCGAAGCCAGGCGGTGCTGCAGGACGCCGATCGCCGCAAGGACGAATTTCTCGCCACCCTGGCGCACGAATTGCGCAACCCGCTTGCGCCGATTCGCACCGCCGCGCAGATTCTCGGCTCGCCGAAGCTTGCGCCCCAACAGCTGCGGTGGGCTCAGAGCGTGATCCAGCGTCAGGTCGGACACATGGCTTTGCTGCTCGATGATCTGCTCGACATTGCGCGGATCACGCGCGGCAAGCTTGAACTCAAAAGGGAGCGCGTCAGGCTGACCGAGATCGTCGAGGCCGCCGTGGAGGCGGCGCGCCCGCTGCTCGACGGGAAGCATCACAATTTTTGCGTCTCGCTGCCCGCCGAGGAATTGATTTTGTATGCCGATCCGCTGCGTTTGTCCCAGGTGCTTTCGAATCTATTGACGAACTCGGCTAAATACACCGATCCCGGAGGTCATATCGAACTGTCGGTGTATGTGCGAGGCAATACGCTGTGCCTGTCCGTGAAAGACGACGGCATCGGCATTGCGCCCGAGTCATTGCAGCGGATCTTCGAGATGTTCTCACAGGTCGATAGCGCGTCCGCGCGTTCCGAGGGAGGACTTGGAATCGGTTTGGCGTTGGTGAAGGGTATTCTCGACCTGCACGGCGGCACCATTGGCGCCACCAGCGATGGGCCTGGACTCGGCAGCGAATTCATCGTGCGACTGCCGCTCGTCGCTGCCAATGCGGGGAGAGCGGTCTCGGCCGGGCCGGATTCGCCGCCTGCGGCAACGGGCCGCCGGGTGATCGTCGCCGACGACAACAGAGATGCGGCGGACGCCCTCGCGATGCTGTTGGAGTTGGCCGGCCATGAAGTCCGTATCGCCTACGGTGGCCGCATCGCGCTGGCTTTGGCACAGACATTTCGTCCCGATGTGGCGCTCCTCGATATCGGCATGCCGGATTTGAGCGGTTACGAGGTCGCCAAGGAACTTCGGCGAAGGCCATGGGGAACGGGGATTTATCTGATCGCGCTCACCGGTTGGGGACGGGATGACGATCGCCAGCAGACGAGAATGGCAGGCTTCGACCGCCACATCACGAAGCCCATCGATCCGGAGGCGCTCGAAGCGGCGCTCTCGGAGCGGCATTCGCCGGTCGGATGAGCGGGCCACTGTGATCGGCGACCATCAGCGCGGGTTCACGTCGGCGCTTGTGAAAAAAAACCCCTGTGGCCGACTGTATTTCAGCCACCGGGGCGAGAGACCCGGCATGGGGATGTCAAGCCGGGGCAGGGATTATAGGGACCGGTAATTCAAGTTACCTAATTGCGTGTAATCCGGCCGACACGGCGGGCACATCCAACTTGCGCTCGCGGCGCGATGCGCAGCTCGTTCGGAGTTCAGATGCGTCTCCAGGTGTCGATCCGATACCCGACTTGACCCACACCGCAAACCCAGACCAGCGGCGATCTTCCTCGATGAGCCTGCGGAGCGATGCCGGGTCAGGTGAGAAACTATCGGCGCTGTCCCTGAGCAATCCAGCCCGCAAAGCCCCTCGCGTGTGATCGAGTTTATCGAGAAACCACGCCTGCAGCAGGCACGCGCTTTGCTGGCGCGCGGCGCTCTGTGGAACACTTTTATTGTGGCTGCCTCCGCGCGGGCGTTGCTCTCCATGTTCGATGCACAGTTCGATTCGACGATTGTGCGAATGCAGCGCGCGCTCAAGCAGGCGGATGCCGCCAGAATGGCGACTATTTATCGGTCGCTGCCCCTACGAGATTTTTGCCGCGATGTGCTCGCGGGCAACACGTCTCGTCTTCAGGCGTTCCCGGTACTGCATTGCGGATGGACGGATCTGGGCACGCCGGCGCGAGTCGCACAGGCCTTGGAGCGCATGCCTCTGATACGGCCGCAACGGCGATGGGGCCCGATCGTCTCGTAAGAGTAGTCATGGCTGCGCTGATGTGATCGCGTCTCAAGGATTTCGCGCCTACCGATGCGCGTCTCGCTGTCGGCCGCCCAGCGCAGCCGAAACGCTCGCGATGAATGCGCCGACCAACAGGGAGAGTGCCGTGTAAATGGAAGCCTGCATTAACGCTTTTCGGGCGGCGTCCGCGGTCGCTCTGGCCTTCATTTCCGCTTCCATTGCACCGGCAACGAAATCGTTGACGCGCTTTTGGGCCTCTGCCTGCGAAATGCCGGTCCGCGCGGCGACCAGGTCGGCCAGGTAGCTGCGATCCGCGTCCGGTACGCCGCCCGCAACCACTGCGTCGGCCAGGATATGGCCCGCTTCGAGCCGTGGGTCGCCCGTGCCACTCGTGCTTGGAGCGGGACCCGTGGTTCGAAACAGCACGTCCAGACGATAGGCGGCCGCAGGGGAAGAGGAAGCCGACAGCGCGCGGTCGGCCATCGTGGAGGAACCTTCCGAGACGGCATGCAGACCGCTTCCGATCAGCGAGTCAAAGGAGGTTATGGCCGCCGCCGCCGTCAGGACGACTGCCACCGCCCAAGTCACCAACCCGTGAGCCGTGTCCCGGAAGAAGACTTCATGCGTATGCGTCCCGACCCACCGGATGCGCAGCCTGCCCGCGACATAACCCCCCATGCCGGCGGATACCCATTGCGTCACAATGAGCCAGATCGCCGTCGACACCGTGAAGGTTGTTGCAGAGACGCCGCGGTTCGGCCAGGGAGAAATCGACGCGAATCCGAGCCCTGACCCCACCGCCAGCAAAACCAAGGAAACCGATGCTGCAACGAAAGCGCCGGCGATGATCGCCGGCCAGGACGTTGCGGATTGGGCCTGAGAGCTGAGAGATCCCAGGCTCCCATCATCCAAGAGTGGCTCGATTGTTTGTTCCACGGCACTTCCCCCGTCAGTTGTGCGAGCACATTGCCAGCAGCAGGATGATCGGGAGGGGAACGCCAAGCATCCAAAGTAGAATTCCGCGGGCCATGTTCTAGGTTCCTTGTGTTATTTCAAATAAAAATAAAATTTCGCCGCTCGACTTCAGGATACTGTGCCCGGCAACTCGCTTTCGATCCATCATCATTTTGGATCCGGTAGTTGTAAGGCGGTTCTGACGAGTAGGACATACCCGACCTCTTATCGGGAGTTGGTGCGGCTGCGATCTGGCGCACGAGATCTTAGGATCGCTCTCCACCAAGGAGATCCGATATGCATGCAACGCTTGCCTATTTGAATGCCGCCAGCAGGCGCAACGTGGTTTCGAACTCCGCGAATCGAGAATTCTGGAAACTGATGCATAGCTTGCTCGCCAACATCCATGGCGTATCGCATTGGCGGGCGAAATCACCCCGGCCCAATCGCAACGCGGGATCATGAACGGGGTCCGGTTCGACGTAGAGCAGGCGGCGGGTACACGACATTGCGCGCTGCCGACGGACGCCAAATCGTGCTGCCGAATGCGATTGCCGCGAGTCAGGCCACAATCAACTTGAGTGCGACGCATGCCTCATCGCCCATCATCATCAAGATTCGCGTCAGCAAGGACGCGGATCTGGAAGCGGCTCGTCGAATCGCGGGCCGAGTGGCTGCCGAGAATGCCGGAGTACGGAATGTGGCGGGCTGCTTTCTGACTGAGATCGACGCGGAAACCGTTACATTTGAGTTGCGGCTCGCCGCGCCGGTGTCAACCCAGCGGGACGCATTGCGCTCGACAATACTTGGACAGTTGGCGCAACGCCTCCTCACCGCGGGCATCCGCTCGAGCCATGCCGACAGACTGGCGCTCTCGTAGCGCCAGGACTCTGGCATGCATCGCGCTCGGATTTCGGCTTCCGTAGCGCTAGGATTTTGGCTTCGGCACTTTCTTGCCTGCGCGCCGCGCTTCCGACAAGCCGATGGCGATGGCCTGTTTGCGGCTGGTAACTTTTTTGCCTGAGCGGCCGCTTTTCAAAGTACCTCGCTTTCTTTCGCGCATCACCCGCTTGACTTTATCGGAGGCGGCTTCGCTGTACTTTCGCGCCATGGTCTACCCCTGTCCGTGCGTAAGGAATGCTGCAGCCTATCGCAACAGCCAAGGGCAGCGGGGTCGGAAAGCGCGTCCTTTGCAATGTGCGCCCGCATAGCGCATGGATGTCGGATGATTCCTGCGATCTACAGATTTCTGCCGCGGATTGCCTGGGGGGACGTGTGGACCGGCGCGTTGGTTACGGCAGTGTTGTTCACGGCTCGCGAAGCCATAAATCCGTCAGTGTTCCACACGCAGCCCGCCGCTCGGGCGGGCTGCTCGCTGGCCGAGGGCTGAGTCCTGAGGACCTAGTACAGCGCTATTCCACGATGTTGTAAGTCGCCGACCCTATGAGACTGTCCGAGTAATTCTCGACCACGGCGATCGCTTTCAGCGTCTCCTTGGTGCTTACGGTGATCGCAGTCGAGTACACCGACGATGAGGTCGTGGGGACCGTACCATCGGTCGTGTAGTAGATGATGGCGCCCGGGGTCGCATCGCTGATCGTGACCTGCTGCGCGGTGGTGTACTTGCCCGCGGCGGGTGAGAAGGTGGGCGTAGCCGCCGCAATCTTATACGCGGCGGTTGCCACCGCGCTCGGCGCGTAATTGCCGGCCACGGCGAACGTCTTTAAGGTCTCGTCAGAGCTCACGGTGATCGGAACGGAGTACACCGGCGAGGATGTGGTCGGCGTCTTGCCGTTGGTGGTGTAGTAGATGGTGGCGCCCGGGGTCGCATCAGTGATCGAGACCGGCTGCGGAGTGGAATAGTAGCCGTGCGCGGGCGTGAAGGTCGGAACGGCGGTCGCAATCGAATACACGGCTGTTCCTACCAGGCTGGGCGAGTAATTGGTGGCGACGGCGATCGCTTCCAGAGTCTCGTTGGCGCTCACGGTGATGGAACCGGAGTACGCAGTCGACAAGGTCGACGGCGTCGTGCCGTTGGTGGTGTAGTAAATGGCGGCCCCACTGGTGGCATCGTTGATTGTGACCGACTGCGCACCGGGGTAGCTGCCCGCGGCGGGCGTGAAGGTGGGCGTGGCCGTCAGAGGCGGCGCCGTCGAGGTCGACACATAGGTCCAGTTCAATATCGTTTGGGTGGCGGTGGCGCCCGGTCCGGACGGACCCGGGGCGAAACCTGCGGCGGTAAAGCCCACGTAGGCATAGCTGGAACCGACCACCGCGGGAATGTTAATGGGCGTGGACGTGGTGAACGTGCCGCTGGTCACGGTATCGATCAAGGTCAAGGTCAGGGTGGTGTCGTCGTAAGTGATGTGCGCGTGCATGATGTCCGCGCTGTGCAAATTGATGGGGGACTCCGACATGTCGACGGAGGGCAGAGTCGGCGAGGCGCCGTCGGTATAGAACCCGGTGGA
>JBEKYO010000190.1:0-8159 GCA_049510875.1 Steroidobacteraceae bacterium | reverse complement strand
CGGCTCGATCGTTACGCGCTCGACGATGCCCGCCTTGAGCCAATGACCCACCAATGCGTGGCCCGACTCGTGGTAGGCAAGACGGTCTCTCAGGTCCTGCGTAAACAAGTCCTTGACCGCAGAGACTTCACCGCCCAGCTGATGGGTTTCGATCGCGCGCAAGAAATGTTCGGTGGTCACTCGCGGCGCGCGAGCCTCTGCGGCGGTGGACGCGGCCTTGTTCACGGTGTTGGCGATATCGGCTGGCGACATGCCGGCCGTCATGCGTGCCAACACTGCCGAGTCCGCGCATCCGTCATGCACCAACCTGCCGATGTACAGGTCGAACAATTTCTGACGCTCCGGCAAGGTGGGCAGCGTAAGGCGCACCAGCATGTCGAAGCGGCCGGGCCGGCGCATGGCATCGTCGATGTTGTCCTCGTGATTGGTGGCCGCCACCACCACCACGTTGTCGAGTGCCGCGAACCCATCCATCTCCACCAGCACGCGGTTGATGATGCGATTCAGCTCCGATTCAGCCCCACCCATATCCCCGCTCCGGCTGCGTTTGCCGATGCCATCTACCTCATCGATGAACAAAACACACGGCGCATTCTTGCGCGCGAGTTTGAACAGCGCTTTGACCTTGTTCACGCCGGCACCGTAGAACGTCGCCGTGAAGTACGAGCCGTCGACCGAGATGAAGTTGGCTTTGCTTTCTCCGGCCAATGCCTTCGCGAGCAGAGTCTTGCCGGTGCCGGGAGGGCCGACCAGCAACACGCCTCGTGGCGCCACGGCGCCGAGCTTCGCGTAATGCACCGGATCCTGCATGAACGCCTTGACTCGATTCAAAGCCGCCTTTGCCTCCTCTTGGCCGATGGCGTCCGCAAATTGGGTCTCGGGACGGACAGCAAGCCGGGATGCGGCCCCACCCATACCGCTTTGCAGCTTAATGCTGACGAACAGAGCGCCCACCAAGCTACCCACCAGCAGCAGGGGCGACAGCAGGCTCGTCAGCATGTCCAGTAATCGGCGGCTCTCGGTTCGTGGGTCGACCTCGACGCGCACGAGCGCGAAGCCCGCCTGCGCGCTCTTATCGCCGAGGGAATCCAGCGCGGTCCCCGCACAGCCCAGCATCGAACATCCCGGCACGATCGTGCTGTCCTTCTCGCCGCTTTTCAGCGTGTAGAGCACGAGGCCGGGTACGGCGCCATCCAACCCGACCGCCGACAGATTGCCGGCATTCAGTGCCTTGCGAAATTCCGCGACGTTTCTTTGATGCGCCAGCCAGTCATCCGGCGCTATCTCGAACTGCAACGCCTCCAGACTCTTCCGGGCATTACTTTCCCGAGAGGCCTTTATCGACAGGCAAACGACACCCAGGAGCACAAGGACCGTCACGAGGAGTGCGATCGACAGCCGATAGTTGCAGCGCATGCGTTGCAGAAGTTTTTTGAGCATCGACCGGTTTATACGTCAACGACGCGGTCAACTTTCGACGCCATTTCACATATTCACACAGGCGGTCGCCCGTAAGATTTGCTGCACTGCGGTGCTTGGCGGGGGTATCGGCGCTGCCAAACCCGCCGCCTGCGGGGACCGGCGTCAGCATCAGCTCATCGATTCCGCGGACGCGCATCTGGAATCCCAGCATCGCCGCCCTTCGCTCTCGCCTTGCCAAGGCGCTCGGCATCTGCCAGTGCGCACTCCTCGTCGGGCATGACATTCGCACCGTCGCGAACTTTCTGTTTGCCGCGCCCCGACTCGACGAACTGCGTCTCGGCCTCGTTAAATCGCTTGCTGGCCTCCGGATTGCCTTCGCCGTGGTTCATTTTCGAATTGGTCGTCATACAGATACCTCGGTGTTGCCAATGCGCAGCAAACCAGCCGCGGCCCGAACTCAGCCTAGAATTGCAGCGCCGCGAGACGGCGTCTGTACGCCACCGCACGCCTACCGCCGAATCGTGGGACGAGGGCCGAGTCCTTCGAAGGTCCTAATCTGTCCGCGTGCAACAGGGCCACCTATCGCGCGCTTCGGTACGGCAGCGTACCGACTGAGGTCTCGTGCGCATGTTCCAATGAGGCATCACACACGAACATGGAGATCATCATGTATATCGGCGGCGGACTTCTTGGAACGGTTCTACTTATTCTTTTGATCGTCTGGGCGGTGCGTCGAGTGTGAACGCAGGCCCGGCAAAATCATGGGGGTTTATATGATTACCGCGAATTCCGAAGCATTCACCACCCACCCGATGAGCGGTACCCCAGATGATGACGATGATCGGGACGATGAGCGCGCCGGCGAAAATGAGGCGTCGACCCGGGAGGTCGACGACCGCACCGAGGCCCCTGAGGAATTTGACGTCGCCGACGAGTATACATTGCGTTATCCGGAAGATGACGCCGCCGACGAGCAGACGGACGAGTAGCGCGGCAGCGCCCGCCGCCACGCGCTGGCAGTTGCAAAGGCGAGGTCAACGGCCAGCGACCACAGCAGCAACGGAACCCTTCGACGCGGGCGTTACGCCGCGGCATCGCTCGCGCTGCGTCGGGGCTCGTCACATCAACAGCTTTACGCCCGCTCGGATGCGGAACAAAGGTGAATAACCATGGATGACAGCCCGGAAGCAATTGCCAAGGCAGTCGCGGCCATCGGCCGTATCGATGCGGTCCCGACGCTGTTGGCAGTCTTGTGCGAGAGCACGGGCATGCGATTTGCCGTGGTGGCTCGGGTGACCGACGCCAGCTGGACGGTGTGTGCCGTACAGGATGACATCGAGCTCGGCGTGCGACCGGGCTCGCAGCTCGCCATCAATCAGACGCTCGGTTTTGCATCCCAGGAATCGCGGACGCCGATCGTCATCGAGCACGCCAGTACGGATCCGCGCTTACGCACGCATCCGGTGCCCATGTTGTATCAGATCGAGAGCTACGTCTCCGTGCCGATTATCCTCACGAACGGGCAATATTTTGGCAATCTGTGCGCGCTGGACCCACGTCCGGCCAGCCTGGCGGAGCCGCGCATTGCAGCAATGTTCCATCGATTTGCGGCGCTGATTGCCTCTCAGCTCGAGAGCCAACTGCGCCAAGAACGGGAACATACCGCGCTGATCGATGAACGCGCCGCGGGCAAATTGCGCGAGCAATTCATCGCGATACTGGGCCATGATTTACGAAATCCTCTCCAGGCGGTGTATGCGAGCGCCGACCAGTTGGAAAAAAAGCTCACCCATTCGGCGCATGGGGAATTGGCGGCGAGAATCAAAACCAATGCCCGCCGCATGTCATTATTGATTGAGGACGTGCTCGACTTCGCGCGTGGGCAGCTTGGCGGCGGGATAGGAGTCGAACTGGCGGACGTGGAGAACATCAATACCGGCCTGACCACGGTGGTTCAAGAGCTGCAAGATGCGCAGCCAATGTGCAAAATTGTCTCCAACATCTGCGTCGACCGCTCGGTTCGTTGCGATTTAGGCAGGCTCCAGCAGATCGCATCCAATCTCTTGGCAAACGCGTTGACCCATGGACTGCCAGACAGTCCGGTAAGAATCGCCGCCAGTGTCGACGAGCACGATCTTGTATTGGAAGTGTGGAATGCCGGGGAACCCATTCCGGCAGAGAGTATCGATAAGATTTTTGAGCCGTTTTGGCGGCACTCCGTTTCCGCCAGCCGAAACGGACTCGGGTTGGGCCTGCACATTTGTTCTCAAATCGTCCGCGCCCACGAGGGCCGGATATCGGTCACCTCGACCAGGGAGAACGGCACCCTATTCACCGCGCGGTTGCCCCTGGGAAGAGCGCAGTCAGCGCAAGCGTCCCTCGCGGCGGTCGTAGACAACTACGCGTGGCAGCCCCAGGAATCGACCTTCCGCCCTTCAATATCGGGCGCAAGTCCAATGTGATTCGTCGGCACCGCAACGGCAGCCGTCGGCTCCAGTTGGCGTCTTCGTTTCTCGGTAAGCAGTGCTCGGCGCCTGATGGCACCTCGAGGCGGTGATCGCCTGAGGTCCGTCAGGGGATCCCTGCTTTCTACGCAATGTTCGGCACCGAACAGTCGTTATCGCGAGAACTTGCTTCAATAGGTTCGCCCAAGTATATGTACAAGGACGGATTGTGCATTGCAAAGCATTCTTCTGATCCAAAATAACGTCGCGGAGGCCGCCTCGGTTCGAGGCGCCCTGACCAACTCCGGTGAGGGATCCTTCCGAGTGGTGTGGGTAAGACACTGCGCCGATGGGCTGGAGGCACTAGCCCACAATACTGCGCCGCCGAGTTACCCTGCGGAGCGTATCGAGGCCGTCGTGGTGGATCTCTCCCTTCCCGACAGCACTGGAATCGAGACGTTCGATCGAATCTTTCAAGCGGCGCCCCATATTCCAATCCTCGTTCTCGCCGACGCGGTAGACGAAGACATTGCGAAGTTGGCGGTGCAACGCGGAGCTCAGGAATATCTTCTCAAGGGGCGACTGGACGCCTATTTGTGGCCGAAAGCGGTCAGCAGCATGATCGAGCGCGCAGCGACTGTGGAGGCCCTGTTCGAAGAGAAGGAGCGCGCCCAGGTGACGCTCAATTCCATCGGGGACGCAGTCGTGAGTACCGACGCGTTTGTTAACGTGACCTATCTGAATATTGTGGCGGAAAGCTTGACTGGGTGGTCAAGGCAAGAGGCGGCTGGCCGCCCCGTCAATGAGGTATTGCGCATCATTGACGGAGTGACCCGCAAAGAGGCGCGCAACCCCATGGCGTTCGCCATTCGGGAGAACAAGACCGTTGCTCTCACGCCAAACTGCATCCTGGTTCGCCGCGATGGGAACGAATTCGCCATTGAAGACTCAACCGCACCCATCCACGATCGTAATGGACAGGTCGCCGGAGCCGTCATGGTTTTTCACGACGTGACCGCCGCGCGAGCCGCGGTCCAGAAAATGTCCCACTTGGCACAGCATGACAGCTTGACCGATCTGCCCAATCGCATCTTGTTGAATGATCGCCTGACCGAGGCGCTGTCGCTGGCGGTTCGCTACCATCGGCAACTGGCGGTGTTATTTCTCGACGTCGACCGCTTCAAGCACATCAACGATTCGGTGGGACATGTGATCGGCGATCGCCTTCTGCAGTCGATTGCGCAGCGGCTGCTCGGGTGTGTACGCGGTTCCGATACCGTGAGCCGCCAGGGCGGAGACGAATTCGTAATACTGCTTTCTGAAGTGGCGCATCCGCAGGACGCGGTGGTTTGCGCCGATAAGATACTCCAGGCTCTGCGCGTGCCCTATCGCATCGACGATCATGATCTACATGTGACCGCCAGCATCGGCATCGTGACATATCCCGAGGACGGCACGGACTGCGAGACCTTGATTAGGCACGCCGATTTCGCCATGTATGACGCCAAAGATAACGGCCGCGATAACCGGCAATGTTTCAAGCGCGATCTGAACGCGCGCGCCCTTAATCGGCAGTCGGTCGAGAACGACGTGCGCCACGCCCTGGAGCGGCAGGAACTGAGGCTGCATTTCCAACCCAACGTCAATCTGAGGACCGGCCAGATCATCGGCGTCGAGGCGCTTATCCGGTGGCTTCATCCCGAATTGGGACTCATATGCCCAGCCGAATTCATTCCGATCGCCGAGGAGAGTGGACTCATCGTGCCGATCGGTCGGTGGGTGTTGGCGGAGGCCTGTCACCAGGCACAGGCGTGGCAGGACATCGGACTCGTGCCGGTTCCCATATCGGTCAACATCTCTGCCGTGGAGTTGCGCGCGAAGAGCTTCCTTGACGGGGTTCGCGCGACGCTCGCTGATACCGGCTTGGAGGCGCGTTTTCTGGAGCTCGAATTGACAGAGACCTTTCTGCTGCAGGATTCGATATCCACGACGACGCTGCTTAACGATCTAAAGCAGCTCGGTCTGAGGATAGCCCTCGATGACTTTGGTACGGGTTATTCGAGCCTGAGCCATCTGCGGCGCTTTCCGATCGACACGTTGAAAATCGATCGTTCCTTCGTGCGCAGCGTCACCACGAATGCCGACGACGCGTGCATCGTGCGCACGCTGATCGATATGGGTAAGAACTTGAATATTCGGGTTGTAGCCGAAGGCGTCGAAACCCCCGAACAACTTGCGTTCCTTCAAGATGGCGATTGTCCGTTCGGCCAGGGCTATTATTTTGGTCCTCCATTGACCGGACCGGACTGTACTCACGTATTGAGACGGCGCATCACGGTCGATTGCGTTCAGGGTCAACCGTGCTGAGTCGACGATCCTCGAACATCACGATGGACGCTTCGACGGATCCTCGACACAACCGTCTATTGGCGGCTCTGCCCTACGATCAGCGGCAGCGTTGGCTGCCGCATCTGGAACATGTCGAAATGCCGCTGGGGCAGGTGCTGTATGAGGCTGGCACCACGCTAAGTCACGTTTATTTTCCGACGACGGCCATCGTGTCGCTCCTGTATGTCATGCGTAACGGCGCGTCGGCCGAGATCGCGGTTGTGGGTAACGAAGGGGTCGTCGGCGTCTCTCTCTTCATGGGTGGCGAATCCACCTCCAGCCGCGCGCTGGTGCAAAGTGCCGGGGGCGCCTTCCGGTTGACCGCACCGTTGATGAAAGAGGAGTTTTATCGGGCCGGGCCGGTGCTTCACCTGCTGCTGCGGTACACACAGGCGCTGATCACACAAATGGTGCAGACGGCAGCGTGTAACAAGCACCATTCGCTCGACCAGCAGTTATGCCGTTGGTTGTTGCTGAGCCTTGACCGCCTGGAGGGCACGGCAATGGTGATGACGGAAGATCTGATCGCTCATATGCTGGGCGTGTCCCGCGCAGAGGCGACCGACGGCGCACTCAAACTGAAGATTGCCGGGCTGATTGACTACGCGCGCGGACGGATTCGCGTGCTTGACCGCAGGGGGCTGGAAAAGCGCGTATGTGAATGCTATGCGGTGGTCAAGGACGAGTATGCCCGACTGCTTCCGGTCGTATTGGCGGCGTAGAATCGGCCTACCTCGGCTCGTCTTGACGGATACTCGCGCGGCCGCGTCAACGCGCTCGATCGTCCGGGGCCTGAGAAGCGCAGCTGCGCGCATCGAGCGCACCGCTCACGGTTTGGTGGGTTCCACAACCAACACCACAAACGTCCCGGGAATCGGCTTCGGCCGCGAGTGTGGTTCGGCCGCCGGGCCGGGGGGCGCCGGATCAAACTGCGCCGTCGGCAGATAGAGCCTGTGCGCGGACGCATCCAACGCCACCGTGCGCGCTCCCCGCTGGGTGCTCAAAGTCTGGATGACCTGAAAATGATCGGGATCCATTTCATGAACCACGGTGACGCTGCCTTCGCCATTGGCGCTGAAGATGTTCTGGGATGCGGAATCGAATACCCCACCGTCGACGCCCTTTCCAATTGGAATGCTTGCGACCGCTTTTCCGGATTTCAGGTTCGTAATGGCCAATACCTCATTGCCGCAGGTTGAGAATCCGCGGTGATGCCCGGCATCGACGGCGAGACCGCTCGGCTCTTCGCAATTCGGCAGCTTCCAGCGGCTCTTCAGAGCCGCCGCGCTCGCATCAATTTCGGCGAGTTCCGCGGTATCCTCAATGTTGACGAACACCTTACCGTCACCGGTGGCCTGTGCAAATTCCGGCTTCCCGGCGAGCGGAATCGTGGCAATCACTGCGTTGCTCTTGGCATCGATCACGGTCGCACTCTTGCCGCGGCCATTGAAGGCGAACACCCGTTGTGTCTTCGGCTCGTAGAGAATCGCATCGGGTCCTTCGCCCGTGGCCACGCTGGCGAGTACGGCGCGGGTTTTCAAATCGAAGACCTTGACGAGGTTGGCTTTACCGCAGCTGATGAAGCCGCGGTTCAGGTAGGTCGACAAGGCGATGCCGTGCACACCGTCCGTGTCCGGAATCTCACCGAGCGTTGTTCCCGACTTGGTGTCGACGATCGTGACGCGATTGGCCCGCGACAGATACAGCAGATGCGTCGCCGAATCAACGCTCGGATAATCCCAGCCGCCATCCCCGCCGACGGCCAATCGCCCCGCTAGTTGGTACGAGGCATCGGCCGAATACGCGAGGGGACTCACCCCGAGGAAAGACAGTAGAATCACGGATGAAGTCGCTTTCATAGGGTCGGTTCCTTTGGTTGTGGCAGCCGCTGAGGTCGAGCTCGTG
>JBEKYO010000189.1:0-8255 GCA_049510875.1 Steroidobacteraceae bacterium | reverse complement strand
GCCGGACGTCAAATTCTTCAACATGGACACGATCAAGATCAGAGGACGACAGGTTCGCTGTCTGCGCCACGGCATGGCGGGCGCTCCGGGGCTCGAAATTTGGGGTCCTTACGCTGAAGGCGAGGAGATCCGCGAAGCCATCATCGAGGCGGGAGAAGAATTCGGCTTGGTCCCAGTCGGCGCCCGTGCCTACTCCAGCAACACGCTCGAGTCGGGATGGATTCCCTCACCGTTGCCGGCCGTGTATACCGGCAATGCGATGAAGAAGTATCGAGAGTGGCTGCCGGCGGATGGCTATGAAGGTACGGCGTCGATTGGCGGCAGTTTCGTCTCTGATGATATCGAGGACTATTACCTCACTCCGTTCGCACTTGGCTACGGGCCGTTCATCAAGTGGGATCATGACTTCATCGGACGCGAGGCGCTCGAGAGGCAAGCCAAGGAACCTCAGCGCAAGAAGGTCACCTTTGCCTGGAATGCCGAGGACGTCCTCAAGATATTTGCCTCATTGCTCCAACCCGGCCGCGAAAACTACAAGTACTTCGATTTTCCGAACAGCAATTATGCGTCGTCCACCTATGACAGCGTGACGATGGGCGGCAAGGTCGTGGGTTTTTCGATGTTCGGTGGCTATAGCTACAACGAGCGGACGGTGCTCTCCCTCGGGGTAGTCGATCCCAAGGTGGAGATCGGCGACGTCCTCACCCTCCTATGGGGCGAGGAGCAACGCGGTACCCGAAAGACGACCGTCGAGCCGCACGTACAGCTCGAGATCCGCGTGAAGGTCTCGCCCACGCCATATTCTCGGGATGCGCGTGAGGGCTACCATGCCGGCTGGCGCACGCGGCAGGCGTGAGTCGCTAGCCTGCGGCGATAAACAAGGGTAGGACGGCGGCTCGAGCGACAAAGAGCGCCGACTCGATCAAGAGAGACCGTCAGGGCGTCGCAACCGGCTGGGGGATGGCGGCTTTTTGGCGCCGATATTCCCGCGGTGTCATATGATATTGGGCGCGAAACACGCGGCCGAAGTGCGTCGGGCTATTGAATCCATAATCGAAGGCAATCGCCGTTACCGTACGGCCACGCTGGGAACTCGATGCGAGCGCGCGCGAGCACGCCTCGAGGCGCCGCCGAACGATGTAGCGTGCCACGGTCTCGTCTTGATCGGAAAAAAGATGGTGCAGGTAGCGCGCGGTCATCTTGCAAGCGCCCGCGATCCGCGGCGGGGTGAGGTCCGGATCGTTGAGATGTGCTTCGATGTAGTTGACGATTCGGATCCGATGTGCGGTGCCGAGCGACGATCGATCGGCCATTGCCTGGGGCAGATCGGCATAGGCGGCCCCGATGAGATCGAGAATGGCGATCGCGATGCGGCTGCCGGTCTGTTCATCGAGCCCCTGGTGGTACTCGCCCCAGTAATTGCGCAGGACTTGTGACAGCAGCCCGCTCGCGCCCCGGGCGCCTGACATATGGATGGCCGCGAGACACTCGGGACAGCCGATCTGACGTCGCAGCGTCGAATTCGGTATGCCCAGCACCAACATGCGGTTGGCCGCCTCAAAAACCATCTCATAGCGGCGGGTACTGTCGTGCAGCGTGAAATCGCCGGCGCGCAACAGCGACTCGCGACCGTCTTGCCGGCTGACGCTTTGGCCTTCCAACTGCAGATGCAGAAAAAACATCGAGTTCTTGGTCAGCGCCACATGCGAACGCGTATGACGGACGATTTGCGCGTCGGAATACACTTCCGCCGCGCTCATGTCGCCGATCGAGCCGCGCACGATGGAGCCGTTGAACATCTGGATATCATCCGGTTCGGATATGAGCGGAGAGAAGCTCTCGCTCGCCCGTTCATTCCAGAAATTGAGTTTGCGGCGCGGATCCATCCCGACCGTCGAGAACGACTCAAGTACCATGAATGCCACTCTCCCCGAAATGGAACCACGTTACTGTGTAATAATCGTGCGAGACAATTGTATGTTAGTTATACGAAATAATCATTTCCTGCAATCTATTCCTTTGACGTATAGATGGTATCGCAGAAAGTAATGGATTGCGGCTATGCAGCGTAACGGCTTTCCCTTCATTCCCGGTGCTCGAAGCGGCCAATCGCAGATCACTCTCCGTCGAGTTTTCCCTAGGCCTAAGCGGCAGGATGAGCCGGGGATGGGAGCACGAGATCAGCGCGTGGAACCTAGAAACGGAGGCCTGGCCGTGACCGCACTCAGCGGCTACGTGGGCTATGCGTTGAGGCAGGCGCAGGGCGTCATCCTTGCCGATTTCAACCATGCGCTCGCACAACTTAACCTTCGTCCGGGGCAATTCGCAGTGCTGGTGCTCATAAATCAGAATCCGGGAACCAGCCAATCCAGCGTGTCCGCAGCGCTCGGCGTTCAGAAGGCGAATTTTGTCGCTACCATCGCCGATCTCGAGAAGCGCGGGCTGGTCCGGCGACGCAAGTCCGAGGCCGACGGTCGCACCTATTCGCTCGGGCTGAGCCCCAGGGGCCGCTCGCTGCTGCTGCGCGCCGAGGAATTGCGGGCGCTGCACGAGGCGAGGGTCACCGCGCAAATTGGCTCGGACGGCAGGCGGCAGTTGCTTACCCTGCTGCATCGATTGGCGCAGATGTCCACCAGGGCTTCCTAACTTTGTCAACGTCTGTGGACCCACGGGCAACTCTCTCATCGAGTCCCATGAGCCGGATCCAGATGGTGGTGGTCGCCATCACGATCGGCCTGAATGCACTCGACGGTTTCGACGTGCTCTCGATCAGCTTCGCCTCGCCCGGCATCGCGCGCGAGTGGAACATCGACCGCGGGGCGTTGGGCCTCGTTCTGTCGATGGAGCTCATTGGGATGGGTCTGGGCTCCATTTTGCTGGGCGGCGTCGCGGACCAGTTCGGTCGGCGCCGCACGCTGCTCGGCTGTCTCCTGGTCATGACCCTCGGCATGTTCATGGCAACGCGGGCGACGGGCATCTACGAGCTGTCGGCGTGGCGGGTGTTCACTGGACTCGGGATAGGCGGGATGCTGGCGGCCATCAATGCGGTCGCCGCGGAGTTTTCCAACTCACGGCGCCTCGGCCTCAACGTCTCGTTGATGGCCATTGGTTATCCGATCGGCGCGGTGGTGGGTGGGTCGATCGCGGCCCTGCTGCTCAAACGGGGCGACTGGCGCGCAGTGTTTCAGTTCGGAGCGGCGGCAACTGCCGTCTTCGTTCCACTGGTTTTCTGGGTGGTGCCGGAGTCGATCTCCTGGCTGTGTGAGCGGCAACCGCCGGGTGCACTCGCCGATGTGAATCGCGGCTTGACCCGCATGGGACATGCACCGGTCGCGGAGCTGCCGCTCATCCGAGTGGCGGTGCGCAAGCGCTCCGTGGCGGAGATATTCGACCCGCGATGGCTGCGGGTGACCGTGCTGCTCACCCTGGCCTATTTCCTGCACGTGACGACGTTCTACTTCGTCGTCAAGTGGGTGCCGAAGATCGTGGTAGACATGGGATTCTCGGCTGCATCCGCCGCCGGCGTGCTGGTGTGGGCCAACGTGGGCGGCGCAACGGGGGGCGCGGTGCTCGGTCTCCTGTCGCTGCGCTTGGGTCTCAGGCCTCTCACCATCTTCGTACTCGTAATATCAACAGTCATGGTCGCGGTTTTTGGCCGAGGGCAAACCACTCTCGCGCAGCTCTCCCTGGTGTGTGCCGCTACCGGCTTTTTCACCAACGGGGGTATCGTCGGCATCTACGGAATTTTGGCGAAGGCATATCCTACGCACCTGCGCGCCACGGGCACTGGATTCGCCGTAGGACTGGGGCGCGCGGGCGCGATACTCGGGCCGAGCGTCGGAGGATTTCTTTTCCGCGCCGGCTACAGCCTCGAATTCGTCGCCATCGCCATGGGATCGGGCTCGCTCGTTGCCGCCCTCGCTTTGTGGCTGTTGCCGCTGAGCACGGCGAAGCTCGATTGAATCGACTGCGCCGGGGGGTGTTGCGCACGGGGGAGGAGAATACGAGTGGCGCTGGTACCATTGGAGATACGGAAGATCGGGCTGGTCATGGAGAACGCCCGCCTGGTGCGCTGGCTGAAGAAGGTCGGAGAGACGGTGACAGCGGGAGAGCCGCTTGCGGAGCTCGAAACCGAGAAGTCCGTGGTCGAGATAGAGTCGACCGAGAGCGGGCGGCTGGTGGAGATTTTGTTGGGGGTCGATCAGGAGGCTCGCGTCGGGGACAAAATAGCCTGGCTCGAGGTCGATTCCGCTGCAGCCGTTCCCAGCAAGCACGATGAGGCACCGGCGGCGCAGGCAGCGCGGGCTGCGCCGGCAGCGACACGCACGGTGCCCAAGGAACGCATCTACAGCTCTCCCGCCGCACGGCGGCTTGCTGCCGAACACGCCGTCGACCTGCGGCCGATGACCGGCACCGGTCCGCGCGGGCGTGTGCAACTGATTGACGTACGGCGGGCGATCGAATCCGAGAATTCGAGGGAGGTGGCGGCATCCGGGGCCCCGCACTCTCTGCCGCTCTCGAGCATGCGCCGCGCAGTGGCGCGCTCCACGACCTTGAGCAATGCCACTGTCCCGCAGTTCATCGTCGAACGTGCCGTCGAGTGGACGGCGCTCGAGAGCGTGCGCGCGAAGCTGCTCGCGCGGCTGGCGCCGGGTGCGCCGAGCCCCTCGGTGAACGACTTCCTGCTCCAGGCCATCGCGCGCGCGCTGCTGGCCTTCCAGGATTTGAATGCCACATTCTCAGGCGATGCCAACTCGTCCGATGCGGCAATCGTGCCGGCGAGCGGCGCTCACATCGGACTGGTGGTCGCCGTGGACAAGGGTCTGCTCGTCGCGGTGTTCCATGACGTTCAGCAATTCGGAATTCTCGAGTTGGCGCGTCGGCGCGCGGACCTCGTTCAACGCGCGCTGCGCGGCACGCTCAAGCCTGAGGAGCTCGAGGGCGCCACCTTCAGCGTCTCGAACCTAGGCGCCCGCGGGCCCGATCGCTTTACCGCCATCATCAGCCCGCCGCAGTCGGCGATTCTCGCGGTGGGTCGGCGGCGCGACTGCGTGGTCGCCGCCGGCGGCGGTATTTTAGTGAAACCGATGTCCCAGCTCACGCTCACCGTCGATCACCGTGTTGCCGATGGGCGCCTGGCTGCGGATTTTCTCGCCTATCTCGTGGACATCGTCGCGGCCGATGACTGGCGCCTGGACTGATCGAGGAGACACCCGCATGACACAACCTCAGCTGCTCGGATCTTTCTGGACCCTGGCCGTCGGCGCGGACCCGCTGGGCGACCAGCGCTGCGCGCATGATTTTCGCGTGCGCGTGGAAACCGCCGCGAAAGCTGGATTCACGGCAATGGGCTTTTGGCACACGGATCTTGCGGAAATCCGCAAGAAGTACAGCTTTCCCGAGATGCAGCGCATTCTGCAGGGAAATGGCATCACCCAGGTCGAAGTCGAGTGGTTGCTGGACTGGTTCTGCACCGACCAGCGCAGGGCAGTCTCGGATGACACTCGCAAGCTGTTGCTGGACGCGGCCGAACAGCTCGGCGCGCGTCACATCAAGATCGGTGATCTCGGCAACGATTGCGCGGACATCGCGCGCATGACCGAGGAATTCGCGCTACTGTGCCGCCAGGCCGCGCAGCGCGGAACGAACGTGCTGTTCGAAATGCTCCCCGCGGCCTTGTCGCGCGCACCCTCGCTCGATCTGGTGCTCTCCATCTGCCGCGGGTCGGGCGCCAAGAACGGCGGGATCATGCTGGACAACCTGCATCTGGTGCGCACCGGGACGCCGCCGGAGGACATCGTGCGCAAGCTCGGCCGCGAGCTTCCGCTCGGAGTGGAAATCAACGACGGGACGCTCGGCGAGCCCGTGAATCTCCAGGACTCGGTCGTCAACCGGCGCTTGTTGCCCGGCGACGGGGAGTTCGACATCGCCGCATTTCTTCACGCGGTGTGGACACAAGGATACGATGGACCCATCGGCGTGGAAGTGCTGAACGAGTACATCCGCAAGTGGCCGCTCGAGACCGCGGCCACGGAAGCGTTCGCGAAGACAGCGCGAGTGGTGGGCGCGGCGCGCAAAACATGGGAAGCGGCGCGGGCAGTGCGCCGGTGAGCACCGCGCGCCGATTGTGGTCCTGTCCCTGGTGGGAGTACGCGCCTGTCGCGTGCGAATGCCAACGGCACATGTAGGTAACCTCCTATTATATACCCGATTGGCGGATTCCAACTTCATCATCCGAGCCCCGAGCGGCCCGCGATCATCGGCGTTGATCCCGGCCGATGGGCCGCGCATGCTCGGGGGCACGGCAACACGAGGGCCGTTACCCGTGAACATTGATGAGGCCGCAGACATCTGCGCGCACCTGAGCATGGCGCGACAGTCGCTGAAAGTGTCCAGCCCCAACACGGACGCGCTGGCCGCGCGCATCGGCGAAGTCGAGGGCACCCTGAACCCCGGTGACGGCAGGTACGTCGGTGACGCTGGCGCGGCGCTGCAAAAGCTCAACGGAATAGCGCTCGAACTCGGGAACCTGTTTCAAGTTCAGCCGAGTGTCGTTAGTGGTGTTCAGACAATGCCCGGACGGCCGATGCCGACCTTGCTAGCGGGTGTAATCGATGCGCTTGCGCAGCTCGGCAAAGCGGCCCTGCTTCTCGGGCGTCACGTGAGTTGAGTCTCTCGGCGTTGATCCCGGCCGGTGGGCCTGAGCCGCCTGGCAACATATAAGCGCGCACTTCGCGCAAATGTGGTATACGCATGGGAGCGGGGCGCCTGCAGCCCTGTTCGCTACCGCATTGGGCCTAGACCCGAACGGCTATTGAGGTCCAGGTTGCGTAGTCAACGCTCGCACTCGGAGACATCAAGATGAAATCGTTAGTCGTCGTTCTACTTGCGACTGCTGCCTTAGCTTTCGCCACTGCCGCCGCCGCATTCCACTATAACGGTTCTTACTTGGTGACGTTTACCGCCCCAAGCGGCCCCTTCCAGCACTGCATTGAGCTCACGGAAACCCAACTATACCTAAGTGAAGGCTATCCACGCAGTGGCACGTGGGTGGATACCGATTTCCCAGATACGGCTGGCACCTGGGTGGTCTATAGCGACGTTTTTCATCTCGCCGGCCCCGTCGATGGGTCCGACATTCTCACAATTGACGGCAAGGTCAGTGCCAATATATTGAAAGACGCTACATTTGACTACTTCGACTCGTCGGGCAACTATGTCGCAGCTGGATCAGTAGTGATCGAAGAAGACGCCAGCTGTGCTGCGAACCCTACGTTGAAAGGCGAATTCATGCCCTCTGGCATGAATCGTCTTCCAGTCCATTAAGCGGCTTTTCTTTTGTAAGGCCCGCGCTTCGCGACAGGAGCCTCTTGGGCTCGCGATCGCGTGCTGAGGGTCTGCGCGACGTGATTGAGGACGCGCGCGGTCGAGGACTCGGCTCTACCACCCCCGGAATGTAGTCCGGCTGTTCTAGAGATTTTCTTGACTTGGGTTATCCGCATTTGGGGATAGTTGGCTCCCCGGGACGGATCCGAAATCACGTAGGAAAAGCCGGGATTTGTAGCATCTCTGAGTTCGAGTTTCGTTTGGATACCCCCAGCGATACCCTCGGTGAAAGGTGGCTGCCTTTGGACGTTGTTCGATGCTAGTGGACTTCCATTCGAGTTGGTTTCCCAATCTTGCTCCGCAGCGAACGAATCGACGCATTCATCCATCCAGGCTCGGTGTTGCGGGTGCTCCCCTTGAGTATTACGCAAAACAAATCGATTCTCGGCTCAGCGTTGAGCGGCCGCGGCCCTTGGCACGACCGCGGCGCTCGCCGTTTCTCGCGGGTGCGCTGCTCACACTGGCCACTTCCTTCGCACTCTGCCGGTCTCCGTGTCGAGATGTGATGCCGTCAGGGTAATCACACTGCGAGGGTCATTGGCTGTCACAACACCGATGTCATGCAAAATTTAATTGACGTCGGCCCTGTGTTCGTGAGAATTTTCGTTCAACAGAATGAAGTTCTATTCTGGAGACTCGGATCCATGATGATTCAGACCTACATAGATGTCGCGGAAGTCGGGCCGCGCGATGTGTTTTAAACGGCCGCGATGGCGTTTCGGCCTCGACCAATCAACCGCGGACCGCCGGAATTGACTCTGCTATCGCTTCAGGTGTCGCCACAGAGGATTTCGCGCAAGCATGAGTTTCATGCGTAAAGGCGCGAGTGGCAGTGGCAACGCTGAAATGCGCCTTACGGTCGCGGCATC
>JBEKYO010000188.1:0-8269 GCA_049510875.1 Steroidobacteraceae bacterium | reverse complement strand
TCGAAACTCAGGTCGGGGAAATGCTCGAGCAGCTTGTACGCGCCGCTCATCACCATATGAATGCTGGTGGACTCGAGCGGCTCGAGAAACCCCGAGGCAAGCCCCAGCGCGACGCAGTTGCGATTCCACAGCAGCTTGCGCCGGCCGGTCACGAATCGCAGAAAGCGCGGATCGGCGAGCGGCTTCTCGCCCACGGTCTTCACCAGATCCTCGCAGGCCTCATCGTCGCTGCAGTGGGCGCTGCAGTACACGTACCCGTTGCCGGCCCGGTGCTGCAGCGGAATGCGCCACTGCCAGCCCGCGCTGCGCGCGCGGGCGTGGGTATACGGCGCGCGCGCCGTCGTCGATGCCGTGGGAAAGGCCACCGCCCGATCACAGGGCAGCATGGCGCTCCAGTCGAGATAGCCGGTGTCCAGGATGTCCTCGATCAAGACGCCGCGAAAGCCGCTGCAATCGATATACAAATCCGCCTGCAATGCCGAGCCGTCGGCAAATTGCAGCGCATCGAGGAACCCGTCGGCGCGGCGCGTCGCGCCCGCCACCTTGCGCTCGAGGCGCGTGACGCCGAGGCGTTCGGCATAGCTGCGCAGGTACTGCGCCACCAGCATGGCATCGAAATGCAGGGCGTAGCGCAGCCCGGCGGCCGGACCCTGGCTCGCCGGGTCCGGAAAGAGGAACTTGCGCGCATCGCCCAGGGCGGCGCACAGGCTGAAATCGTTGAACCGCAGGGCGCGCCCGTCCGCGCGCGCCTTGTGCCACGCGTGAAAGAACGGCCGCAGGTTGATCATCGTGCCGAAGGTGCCGAACGGGTGCCAATAGGACTCGCCGAGGCGCGACCAATCGGTGAACTTGATGCCGAGCTTGTAGGTCGACTGGGTGTGGCGAACGAAATCGCCTTCATTGATATTGAGAAAGCGCAGCAGATCCATGATGGGCGGAATGGTCGCTTCGCCCACGCCCACCGTGCCGATGTCCGGCGACTCGATCACCGTGATGACGGTGCCGGTGCCCGGCAGCGCCCGCGCCAGAATGCTCGCGGCCATCCAGCCGGCGGTGCCGCCGCCGACGATCGCGATGCGCCTGATCTGCAAGGTGTTCGCCATTGCCCCGAACCTCGAACCGACCGAGTACCCGCCCGCCGCCGCAGAGGCCGGCCGTCGCTCGCGTGACGGCCGGCACCGCAATCTACCACCCCGCCGGCGGCGCCGGCGCGCTGGTATGCAAGCCTACAGCTTGCCCTTCACGCCGAGGAAGAAGCGGCGGCCCCAATTATCATAGGTGAACGGCTGGTTCGGCCATTGCAGATAAGTGTGTTGGGACGCATCGGTGACGTTCTGCACCGAGAAGATGAGGCCGACGTGCTTGTTGAAGTCGTAACTTGCCTGCGCATCGAGCTGCCCGTAGGGAGCGGCAAAAATCTGGTACACCTTCCCGCCGAACGGGAAGGTCGAGCCCGTCTCCGAGTCGTTGATGGCTTTGTCGCGGTAGGAATACGAGCCGCGCAGGGAGAAGCCATGATTCTCGTAATACAGCGTTCCGGTGACCGCGTCCCGGGACACGCCCGGTATGGGTCCCCTGCTCCCGAAACTGGTCGGCTGCGTCGACTGCGATTGCGAGTAGGTGTAGTTGGCGGCGGCGCCAAAACCGCGCAGCCAATCGAGCATATCGCCGAACGCGTACTGCCCGCCGAGTTCGATGCCGTAAATCCGGCCGTTGCCCGCATTCACAGGTTCGGTCACGTTGGCCGTGTGGCCGCCGAAATCGTCGTTCTCGAACGTAGGGATGTTCTCGATTTCGACGAAGTTGTCCACCTGCTTGTAGAAACCGGCGATGCTCGCGAGGCCTCCCGGCGCGAAATAATTCTCATACGACAACAGGAACTGCGACGCGCGATACGGGTCGAGGTTGGGGTTGCCTTCCGCGCCGCCATCGAACTTGAACTGGGCTGCGCCGGTCACGGGGTTGCTCGCACCGCGGGTAAAGTTGTACGAGGGGCCCAGCCCGAGCGAGAAGAGATCCTGCGGCGCGACTACGCGCGCGGCGCCGAATCGGACCTTCTGGCTGTCCGTCACATCGAGCACAAAGTTGAAGGACGGCAGCACGTCGGTGTAGTTGCGCTTGGTGGTGACCGGGATCACGTTCGACTGAACCCCGTTCCAGGAGGCCGTGCCGTAATAGGTCGGATGCGGGTTGGCCGCGCCGCCGTCGATGGTCAGGTCCGTGTTCACCAAACGCACGCCGAAGTTCATGTGAAAGCGGCTGCTCGGGCCGCCCATGTCGAGCATGAGATAAGGTGCCGTGGTGCGCTCGGTCACGTCGAACGAACTCAAGTCATCCTTGAAGAATTGCTCGGTCGTGTTCGGCACGCCGGCGCCCGTCCACACCTGATTCAGATATGTGGACGGATGGTTGAGGCCGCTGGTCGTGGGATTCTTCACGATGATGCTGCCGACCGCGAAATTATTCACCGTGAGCGCGAGATTCGGCGCCGAGACCGCCGTGGAATAAGGAATGCTCGGCGTGCCGTAGCCCGGGTCCTGGTAATAGAGCCACGGGCCGAAGCCCGCCGCGGGGGTGCCGGTATTGGTGCCCGCCACCGCGCCGTCGGCGAGCGTGCCGTTGATGAGATAGCGGCCGAAGGTCTGGTCGACGTCACGCCCTGCATAGCGTAAGCCCGCGGTGATCGTGGTCTTCACGTCCGTGATGAAGGGCGGATCCCACTTCACCTCCCCTTTGACCGCAAAATCCTTTTGGTCGGTCAAATTTGCCCAGGCCCAATTCGATTTGAAGGTGGTGTAGGCCGGATTGCTGAGCACGTTGGCGTTCGCACCGGTGTAACTCGCGGAGGGAAGCCCGGACGTGCCGCCGTTGGCGTAATTGAATTCATAGCCGTGGTTGCCCGTGGTCGACGTGGCGCACAGCTGGCCATTGTTGCAGCCCGGCGCCGTGGGCGATGTCGCCACGCCCTCGCCCGTGTCGTACAGCCCGTGCTCGACGTCGGCCTGCGCCGCCTGCAGGTTCGAGGTGGCGTGCGCAAACGAGGCGTCGAAGAGGCCGCGCAGCGGGCCGCCGTCGTCGAACTTCGTGACCCATTGAAAGTTGTTCGCCTGGGCGATGTTCTCCTGAAAGAGCGTGGCGGTCTCCGCCCCGAGCGCATTGAAGGTCGCGTTTTGCACGACGCCATTGCCGTCGATCGAATAGGGCTGCGTCGGATCGAGGCCGGGCACCGGCGCCGTGTTCTGGCCGTTGAACCAGGCCTTGTCCGAGTAATTGATCGTGGTCTCGTCCTCGCGCGAATAAAACCACAGCAAATTGCTGGTGATCGAATCGGTCACCTTCAAGCCGATGTCGAAGGAGGCGCCCTTCTCCTTGGCTTCGTCTTCGATATCGCTGAAATAGCCGAGCTGCGGAAGAATGTAGCTCTGCGGAATCGTGCCGACGTCGGCGGCCGTCAGCGAACCCGCGTAGGGCTTGGTCGCCGAATTCGTGATCGACCAGCCGTTGCGATTGTAGTCCTCGTACTCTTCGGTGTGCGTCTTCAAATCGCTGTACGTGAGGCTCGCATTGAAGGCCAGGCGATCATTGACCTTGTAGGATCCCACGACGGTGGCATCGGGCGTCTTGTCGTTCTGGCGTTGGGCGTCCGATTCGCGGAACAGGCCGCCGAGCGACAGGCCGTCGGGCGCGAGCAGCGGATCGGCGGTCTTCAAGTTGATGGTGCCGCCGAGGCCGCCTTCGGTGAGCGCCGCATTGGGATTCTTGATGACGTCGATGCCGCTGACCAATTGACTGGGGATGGTCTCGAGCGAGCCGTACTGCGCGTTGCTGCCGGCGCCGCCGCCGGAGGCTTCGCCGGACACGTAGAACTCCTTGCCCGTGAGAAACACATCGCCGTTCAAGGTCGTGAGGTTCTGCCGCAACCCGTCGATGAGCACCGAATTGCCCTGCCCGTTCGCGCCCGAGCGGTCGATCTGCACGCCGGGCAGACGCTGCAAGGATTCCGCGACGTTGTTGTCGGGCATCTTGCCGATGTCCTCCGGCGCCACCGACTCGATCGGCAGATTGGAGTCGCGCTTGGTGTCCAAGGCCGTCTGCAGCGATTGGCGGTAGCCGGTGACGGTGATTTCCGTCAATTCGCTGTCCTGCGCACTGGTCTGCGACGTCGATTGGGTCGGGTCGGCGATGGCGAGATGGCTCAACAGCGACGCGTCGAATGACACCGCTGTCATTAATGCCAAACGAGCAGCCTGACGAGCGCGTTTTTCCCTGCGATGCGACATGGTATGAAATCCCCTGATAGTTACATTTATCCGACACCGGCGCGATTTGGCAAGGTGACCGGCGGCATCTGTTGATGCTTCTGCCGAGCACTATTCTGCGCTCTATACCCCCCATCAATCGGATCTCGACCCGGATTGATGCAAGCGCGAGGCTAACCCCGTCCGCCGCCGTAGTCAACGAATAAATATTTTCTTTGTCTTTAATCGTTGGCATGCCTGTGTCAGCGCTGACAGGCCGGCGCCCCCACCAGTCCCCTCGGGGTCGCGCGGGGTCGCGGGCCGGCGCCGGGCATGATCGCAGCAATGCCCCGGCAAATCATGCTGTCAGCGATGTCATTTAGCCGCCCGCCTGCCGGCTGACGCGGCGCGTCAGCCGCGGCCGGGCCGCGCGGTCGAGTTGCGAATGACGAGTTCGTGATTCAGCAGATGCCGGGGGACACGCTCCGGCCAGCCATGTCGGCGCGGCTCATGGCGGATGATGAGGTCGGCCGCGATGCGCGCCATGGCGGCGACCGGCTGGCGCACCGTGGTCAGTTCGGGCCAGATCATGGTTGCCACCGGCGCATCATCGAAGCCCGTGACCGACAACTCCCCCGGCAGGCTCAATCCGAACTTTCGCGCCATGGAAACCGCCGCCGCCGCCATGTCATCGTTGCTCGCAAAAATGGCGGTGGGCGGTGCGGGCGAGCGCAGCATCCGCTCGGCGCATACCAAGCCGTCGGGAAAGGTGAAGTTCCCCGTTTGCACCAACGCGGTGTCCACCGGCGCCTGATGAGCCCGCATCTCGTCGATGAATCCGAGATATCGCTGCTCGGTGGCGCCGTGCTCGGGCGAGCCCAGCATGAAGCCGATGCGCCGGTGTCCGAGATGCAGCAAATGCGCGGTCAGCTGGCGCGCGGCGGCGTAGTCATCGATGCCGATGGAGGGCGCCGCGCTCAAGTTGCGCTTCGGCGCGATGCGCACGACGGGAATGGCGGCATCCTGAAGTTTGGCGAGCACGGTCGGGTGGTCGCTCAAGGGCGGCAGCAGAATCACGCCTTCCAGGCGAAGTTGTCCAAGCAATACGTCGATTTGCTTGTCCATGGTGGGTCCCTGCACGTCCAGCGGTTCGACCATCAGGTGCAGGCTGGACTCGCGGCAACGCTCGATGGCGCCGGATTGGAATTCGCTCAAGTAGTCGCCCGGCTTGTCGCAGAACAGGCCGATGAGAAACGATCGGTTGCTCGCCAACCCGCGCGCATTGAGATTGGGCCGGTAATTGAGCTGCTCGATGGCCTCGAGGATGCGCTTGCGCGTATCGGAGCGCACCCGCGGCTCGTTGTTGATGACCCTCGAGACGGTCTTGGGCGAAACCCGGGCAAGATCGGCGACTTCCTGGATCGTCACCGAGGTGGGAATGAGTGTCATGCAGATCCGTCGAGACCTCGCCTAGAATCCATTACCTCGCCGAGTCCGCCAACGGCGGACACGGCGCGCGCACTGCCTGCGCATGCGGCGTCAAACGGACCTCCGCCAGAGTGAGCCCGAATTTGCCGGACGATTCGACCGAGAACGGTACGTCGATACGGCCCAATTGCGCCCCCGCTGTCTTCATGCACGCCATCGGAACCACCAAGTGATGCCACGCGCCGACCTTGGCCGCCTGGAACGTCCGCGTCACGTCGAACAGGGTGCGCGTCGCCGCGCACCGCGGGTCCGTACAGCGCATCCCCAGGACCACCCGGCCCTCGGGCGGATGGTCGACGCGATAGCGTACCTCGATGCTCTCTCCCGTGCTCGGGCCGGGCCGCAGGTCCGCCTCGCGCCCGGTGATTCGCAGCATACCGACTTGCGTTCCATTCCAATAGACCACCGCGCCGTCGGGGCCAAACTGCGCGCGCACCGCGCCCTGCGGACTGGTTTGCGCGGTGGTGACATGGACCTCGGCGTTGCCGTCGGCGACGAACATCGACCAGGGCGCCGTCGGGTGCCCGGCAAAGAACAGGCTGCCGGGCGGCGCGTTGAACCGCGGCTCGATGCGCGGATCCTCCGCCAGGGGCCCCGCCGCCGGAGCGCTGCGGTAAGTGAGCCCAAAGCCGTTGGGGTACACGGCGCCGCTCGCGCGTCCCTCGGCATCAAACGTCACCGGCATGGCCGTTGCGGGCCAGGAGAAGGCCAGCCGGCCGGTGAAATCGAAGGGCACCGTACCGTCCGGTTGCCTGAACAGCACATCGGCGATCCCCTCGCCCTCGCTGCCCGGCAGCCAGGCGGCGACGAAGGCGTCCGAGGCGTTGATCTCCGGGTTGACCCAGAGCGGGCGGCCCGACAGGAAAATACTCACCGTCGGGATGCCCAACGCGCGGAATCGCCGCAGCATCCTCAAATCCGCCTTGTCCTGCGGCGAGTACTCGAGCGTTTCCCGGTCACCCTCGAATTCGGCATAGGGACCTTCGCCGAACACCACGATGGCCACATCGGGCTTGTGGACGAAACTGCCGTCGCGGCTCAAGGTCGCGGAGCCGCCGGACCGCCGCAGCGCGGCGTCGATGCCTGCGTAGATCGAGGTTGCGCCGGGAAAATCCGCGTTCGAATTGTGATCGCCCTGCCAGTCGACGGTCCAGCCCCCGCACTGAATACCGATGTCATCCGCCGCGGCGCCCGCGACCAGCACTTGGGCGCGCGGATTCAAGGGCAGCGTGGCGCGCGCGTTCTTGAGCAGCACCAGCGATTTTCGCACCGCTTCGCGCGCGACGGCGCGGTGTGCGGCGCTGCCCAGTTCCTCGAAGTGCCCGGCGGCGCTGCGCCGTTCGGACGGGGTCCGGTCGAACAGACCCGCCATGGCCTTGACGCGCAGGATGCGGCGTACCGCATCGTCGATGCGCGCCGGCGGAATCGCGCCGGAGCGGGCCTCGGCCAGCATATTGTCATACAGCGCTTGCCAACCATCCGGCGCCATCAGCATGTCCACCCCGGCGAGAATCGCGGCAGGACAGTCGGATTTGGTGCATCCCGGCAGCTGCTCCTGCGCATTCCAATCGCCCACCACGAAGCCGTTGAAACCCATGCGTCCTTTCAAGACATCGGTGAGCAGGTGGTGATTGCCGTGCATCTTGATGCCGTTCCAACTGTTGTAGGAGGCCATCACGATCATCGCCCCCGCCTTGATGGCGGCGGGATAGCCGGCCGCATGCACCGCAAGGAGCTGTGCCTCCGATGCCACCGTGTCGCCCTGGTCGCGTCCCGCGAGCGTGCCGCCGTCGCCCACGAAGTGCTTGACCGACGAGAGCGTATGACCCGGCGCCATGAACTGCGCCGTGCCCAGCTCCCCCTGCAGCCCCGTCACCATCGCGGGCGCGTACGCGGCGACGAGTTCCGGAGATTCCGAGTAGCTCTCGAAGGAGCGGCCCCAGCGTACGTCGCGGACCACGGCAACGGTGGGCGCGAACGTCCAGTCGATCCCGGTCGCGGCAACTTCCGCGGCGGTCGCCTGTCCGATGCGGCGGATCAGCTCGGGGTCGTGCGCGGCCCCCAATCCGACGTTGTGCGGGAAAATGCTGGCGCCGCGCACCTTCGCGTGACCATGAACCGCATCGATGCCGAACAAGATGGGAATGGGCGGGTGCGCCGAGCCGGCATCGGACAGCGATGCCTCGACATAGGCGTTGGTCAGATCGAGCCACGCCTGGGGCGCGGCATGCACGAAGTTGCCGGGAGCGGCGTTGCCGCCCGCGAGGATGGAACCCAACTTGTAGCGGCGCAACTGCGCCGGCGAGATGGACGCGATGTCCGCTTGAATCATCTGGCCCACTTTCTCTTCGAGACTCAAGTGCGCGAGGAGCTGGAGCGCAAACCGATCGGCCTCAGCCTCGGCCAGGGCCTCTGCGTCGGCCGGGTTCCCGGCAGCGCGCGCCGTGCTCTGCCCGCCGTTCACGGGTACACTTTGCGTGGGGATCGACGCACCATCGCCGACGGCGGCCATGCACAGGCCGGCGACTACAGTAGTTAATATA